>WGCQ01000020.1 GCA_015493765.1 Deltaproteobacteria bacterium | reverse complement strand
GGGTAAGGCCAGGCAAAATTTCTATCGCATCGCCTACGGTTCGGCCAGGGAAACGAAACAAATCGTTGAGATCCTGGCTAACCTGAACCTGGTGGACGCCTCGGAATCAGAAAAATGCCTGGCACTGGTTGACCGGGTGTGTGCCATGTGTTGGAAATTGACGCGGTGACGGGTGACCGTGGCCGTTGACCGAGGTTTCCGGTTACAACGGAAGCACACCCGCAAGGCCCGCAGGGCCGTCCCGCGCAGCCGCAGGCTGCGACCCGAATCCCGACACCCGATACCAGAGGCCCGAGACCGTTGACCGAGTCCGTGGCCGAGGCCGTTGGCCGTTGACCGTGACCGTTGACCGGGGTTTCCGGTTGCAACGGGAGCCTTCCCGAAAGGCCCGCAGGGCCGTCCCGCGCAGCCGCAGGCTGCGGCCCGAATCCCGACGCCCGATACCAGAGGCCCGAGACCGTTGACCGAGTCCGTGGCCGAGGCCGTTGACCGAGGTTTCCGGTTACAACGGAAGCCCATCCGCAAGGCCCGCAGGGCCGTCCCACAGCAGCCGAAGGCTGCGACCCGAATCCCGACGCCCGAGACCAGATGCCAGATGCCCGAGACCGTTGGCCGTGGCCGAGACCGTGGCCGTGTGGTTCGGGGTGGTGACGGGAGTCACGGAGCACAGGTCTTACAAATATGGCTCTATTTTGTCCACCGTATCGCCCAGGTTCAACAATTTGAACAGCCGGGTGAATTTGGCCTCGAGTGTTTGGGATATGTCATCGATTACCTGGGTCGGCATATCCCATATCGCTTTTTTGAATGGACCGAGTGCACGTTTGCGGGTCTTGTACAGGAACTGGTCACGCGTCCAACCCTCCTTCCATTCCGCCTTCTTTTCCCGTTCCAGCCAGGCATAGACCTCGTTTTTCAAATCGGACGGCATGTGGTCGTAAATAATGTTCTGGAACTGGGTTGCCAGGTGGATTTCCAGGGTACGGACCTTGGGGAACCGGTCGAACATATCCTCGGGAAGGGTGCTGGCCCCGTGCTGGACCACTCCGCCGATCCGGTATTTTTCCCTGGCCCTGCGTCCCAGTCGATCCAGTACGTCAAAGTCCAGTTTCACCTTTGCAATGGAACCGTCCGGCAATACCACGCCGCCGTGGGCTGTACCGGTCTGGACGGCCATCTTGCTGATTGGTGTGATGTCACCCGCGTGTTTCTGGAACACCTCCATGAAGGCGTCCATGTCCGCCTCATTGGAATTGCTGCCACCGATCTCCCCGATCTCGCCACCCACGGACACGGTAATGCCCTGTGGTGACCGCTCCCTGATATAACGGGTAATATCCGCACAGACCTTGCCGTTTAGTTCCTGCTGGTCGCGCAGGTCCTCCTTGGATATGTCCACCAGCGTGGACGTATCCACGTCGATATTGTAAAAACCCGCTTCCATGGCCCTGGCAACAATGTCCTTGATCGCGTTTACCTCCTTGTCAGGGTCCTCGAAGTATTTCTTCCTGTTGGCCTGGAAATGGTCACCCTGCAGGAAGACTGGCCGGTTCCAGCCCGCTGCGATTGCCGCGGCCACCACATTGGCAGCATACTCCTGTGGCGGCTGGTCCGTATAGCCGATCTCGCTGCGAGCGATTTCGGTGATTACAGCCCCGGCATTCAGTTTTTTGGCCGCGCGGAACAAGGCTACCGCACTGTGAAACGTAAGTGCCCTCAGGTTGACGGCCGGCACGGTAAAGCCCCCGGTTTTACCCTCACCGATGGCCATGTACAGGTTGTGGACCGACCTGCGCCGGATGCCCATGGCCTCGCCAGCGGCAAAGATTACCTTGCGTACCACATCCTGGACCTCGCCCTTGCCAAAGGTTGAAGTATAAGCCATGTCCTCCCAGACCTGCGTATCAACGGCCCCGGCATCGAATACGGTCACTTCGTTGCCCTGAATACCCACGGCATTCCCCAGGGCATCCTTAACATCCTGTAAAGTATCAAAGATTTTCATCCTGCCTCCTTAATCATCCAAATTCTTCCGGCCTCCCGGTTATCTAAGACTAACAATAATGGAAGTGTTGTCAATGTTTGCGGGTCAATTTTTGTGCTTTGTTTACCACAGCCTTGAGCAACACTCGTGGGGACTGGTAAACGGGCTTTTTTGCAGCACACTTTGCCATCAAATTTGACTTTGTCCACCCATACGTTACACTAAACGTGGATGTTGGTTTGGTGACGTAATGAGTAAAGATGATAATAAACCTGTTGAGTTTGAAGACGACCAGGACACGCCGAAGAAAAAGCCATTGGATGATGATATTCCATTGACCGTTGAAGAACGGTTCAAGACCAAGGCCATGGATGCAATGGAAAAAACGGCTATCCTGGAACCGGAGGCAGACGAAGAAAAGACTCAACTCATCGAAAATCCGTTTTTAATACCGGCCCGGTTGATCGTTGTCTTTGGGGCTGACCAGGGCAGGGAATTCACCCTGATTGCGCCGGAGACTGTTGTCGGCCGTGCCCTGGATTGTGATGTGGTTCTGAATGACCCCACCGTGTCCAAGCACCATTGCAAGATAGTCCGCGAACGAGAAGTTTATTTTATAGAGGACCTGGGCAGCGGTAACGGGACTAAATTAAACGGCACGAAAATCAAACTGCGGTCCCGCATAATGGAAGGTGTTCGCATAGAACTGGGCAGGACGGTCCTGACTTTTTCCACCAAAGCGTCAGGACTACCGCAGGGCATGCCCCAGGGGCAGGTTGCCATGCCGGATCGCAATGCACGCACGCTGGCCACGGAAGTACCACAGCCAAGAGCGATGAAACAACCCGTGATTCAACCACTGAAGTCCCGGGAGGAGCCTGAAGAGGCTGAACAAGTGGTTGTTTACCCCCCCTGGCTCAAAATACTGGTCGTGGCATTGCTGGTGCTGGTGGTGGTGGGGATTGGTATCGCAGTAGTGCACTGGGGCTTCGGCGGGCACAATGCAACCAAACAGCCTCAGCGGGTGGTGCAGAAGGTTTCACCGCATGAAAAGGCCCTGAAATTATACAACAAGGGGCTTGGATACATGGGCGACAAGATGTGGGATAAGGCTATTGCGAGTTTTCGCAAGGCCTTGGACCTGGACCCTGAACTGGGCCGGGCCTCCAGGCGGTTGGTAGAGGTTCAGAAGGAAAAACAAGTCATGGAAACCCTGCAAAAGGCCGACCAGCTAATCAAACAAAACAAGCCGTCCCAGGCTAAGGCCCTGCTGGCAGCGGTACCCCAAAGCAGCGTCTATTTCACCAAGGCCAGGTCCAAATTGATCCAGTTGACTGATAAACAGGCCGAACTGGGCGTCAAGAAGGTCAAAACATTGCTGGCAGCCGGTAATAGCGCGCAGGCAAAACAGGTCTTCATGGACCTGCTAACCAGGTATCCGAACAATACCGATGTCATGGCACTCGGTAAATTGTTTAAAAACCCGTCCGGGACCACGCCAAAGGCAACACCCCCCAAGCCCAGGCCGGTAAAAAGACGCAGGTTCCGACATCGCGCACACAGGGCAAAACTGGACATGAAAACGGTCCTGAGTATGTATGCGGGCGGTGCCTTTTCCGATGCGGTGGATGAACTGAGGTCCTATGTACGGTCAGTACACAACTCCAAGGAAAAACTGGCAAAGAAGCAACTGGCCGATGCGATTCAGAGTTTTGCCGCCGTATATACAGCGGGAAAACAGGCCGTAAATGCCGGGAATTACACGGTTGCAATCCGCAACCTAAGCCAGGCAAAACGCCTGGACAGGGGTATATCGGGGCATTACCAGTCAGAGTTGAAGACCCTGCTGGCAAGGTCGTACAGGGGACGGTCAGCCCAGTATGTGATGAAGAAAATGTACGTACAGGCCGCCAGGGATGCCAGGGCTGCATTGGCCTTAAATCCGGGTGACCAGGCGTCCTTAATGGTGCTGAACAAGTGTCATACGGTGGCCAGGCAGTACTACAATTCCGCGCTTGCGGACCTCAAATCGGGGAATACCGCATCCGCCAAGACCAAATTGATCCAGGTGATGAGGCTGGTAACCAGGGATTCCGACCTCTACAGGCAGGCAAGCACCAGGTATCAGCAGATACGATGAAAAATGGTGTTTTTTGATAGAATAGTGGTATCAAAATGCTGAAGAAACAGGAAAAAAAACAACTCCTGGATGTGGCACGCCGGGCCGTGGAGGAGTACGTAATCAACGGACGTATCGCTGTCCTGCCCGAACCTGTGTCCCAAGGCGTCACGGAAAAGCGCGGAGCCTTTGTGACATTGAAAAAACATGGCGCCTTGCGGGGGTGTATCGGGACCTTTGTGGCGCACAAGCCCCTGTTGGAGGTCGTGGCTGATATGGCACGGGCCGCTGCAACGGAAGACCCGCGTTTCAGCCCGGTGGTTCCGGAGGAAATGGCGGAACTGGAGTTCGAAATATCGGCACTCACACCTTTGCGGCGTATCGACGACCCCGCAAAGATCGAGGTCGGAAAACACGGCATATTCATCAGGCACGGTTTTCATAGCGGCGTGTTGCTGCCACAGGTGGCCGTGGAGTATGGATGGGATCGACGGGAATTTTTGGACGAGACCTGCTGGAAGGCGGGCTTGAGCAAGGGTTGCTGGAAAGAGTCGGGGACCACGATTGAGGTCTTTGAGGCTGAGGTATTTGAATAATCGAAAACACCCGCCTGTTTCTTTTCAGCAATTTGGAAAATCCCCAAAAAACGCTTGACACTACACGATTTCTGGCGTTAAGAAAGATATGGCGGCTACCAAGGGAGGAAAAAATGAAACGTCTGCCTTTTCTGATTCTTTTAGTATGGGTTACGACCTTGATGTGGTTTGTGGCCTGTTCGAACAGCACAAATACGTCACGAAACGATGCATCAATAAATACGGACGCTACCCAGGCGGACAGCAGTGCACAAGACGTGTCGGTTGACCAGAATACCAATGAGATCGCGGGAGCAACTGACACGGTCCTGGACCAAAAGACAACAACAGACGTGGGCAGCGTGCCAAACGGTTATACCGTTAATTTTACTATCGGCAACGTATTTTTGCTGGGGCAGGCGGTGACACTGGCAACAGGCTATGTCATGAAAGTGGCCCGGGAAGACCTGGTGCCCGAAGGAAAAGAAAAGATTACGGGAAAATGCGAGTTCTTTAATGCAAAACCGAAGCCTCCGAAGGAATGTGACCGGGACAAGGACTGTGCCCCGGAACAACGCTGTCTGCCCCGTACTGATGCCAGAGGCAATCCGATCTCCGGGTCTGACCACTGTGTCACCCCAAACAGGCAACCGCTTGATGTGGGTACCATCGTTATCAGTGGATTTACATCCGGCTCCCAGCAATTCAAGTTCGAACCGAATGATAAGGCATACAAGTTGAACGGACAGGGCGATGGTAAAATCCCCCCGTCCATGATGGCATACGATACTGACTACACGGTTACCGGCCCCAAATCGCCAAAAGTGCCAGGCCTCGGGCAATTTACCGCTACAGGTCACATGCCGGCCAAACTCACGTTGACCAGCCCGAAACTCCAGCAAGGTGGTATGATGCCCTCTATTCCAATTGATCCAAAGGGGGACCTGGCCATCAAGTGGACCGCATCGAACAAAAATCTGCTTGTCAGCATCAATGTCACTGGAAAAACAGGGTATATTGCCTGCCGCGTTGCTGATACGGGTTCCCTGACCATTCCGAAAGATTTGATTTCCAAAATGACATTTGCAACCGGCATGATGGCAATGCAAAATACGCTCGAGATAATCCGCCACATCAAGACCCCCTTCTCGGGGGACGGGGTAAAAGCAGGCACCTTGGACCTGGAACAGCGGATCGTGGTCACCATGACCCCAAAGCAATAAACAAGGTTCTTCCGGAATTGGTCTGGGTATCAGGCTGCGTCCCGAATCCAGAAACCGTGGCCGAGGCCGTTGACCCTGACGTAGGCCGAGTGGGGCCGGCCTTTTCCGAGACCGTGTGGACCGTGGTGGTGACAGATGCCGTGGAGCGCAGGCGCTGGCCTGGTCTGTCGTGGCCCTTGGTGTGTGTCATCCACCACCCAGGCGGAATCCGGAAGAACCTTTTATTTCGGGTTTAAAAGAAGCTTGTCCTTATCTTCTTCAGGCGGGAACTGGTAACCGTCACCAAATACGTCCGTACATACATCCACTATCTTGGCATCGAACAACTTTCCCCTGTGGCGTTGGATCTCTTTTAATGCTTCCATGGAGCCCAGAGCAGGACGATACGGCCTGTGAGATGACATGGCTTCAACCACGTCAGCCACGGCCATGATCCTGGCTTCTATCAGAATTTCGTTGCCTTTCAATCCGTTGGGATAACCGGACCCATCAATACGCTCATGGTGTTGTAATACAATTTCAGCGATTGGATACTCAAAATCGATGGACTGAAGGATCTCGAATCCCACCTGGGAATGTGTTCTGATCATCCTGAATTCAAGTTCGCTCAGGCGCCCGGGACGGTTGAGGATCTCGGCCGGGATATAGATTTTGCCGATGTCATGCACGGATGCTGCCAGAAACATGGCAGTCATCTTGTCCTGGGGTAACCCCATCCGGCTGCCTATCTTTTTGCACAGGTCAGCCACCCGGTATTGATGGCCCGCCGTATAAGGGTCCCGCTTTTCCAGCGCCGCGCTGAGTGCACGCAGCGACCCCACCAACATTTCATGGACCTCCGCCTCCTTCACGTGAAGCCTGTCCTCGGTCTGCTTGAGGCGCGAAATGTCCATGAGGAATCCCAGGATTGCATGCCTCCCACGCCACATTATCCGGTTGGCCTTCAACTGCACCCACATGTAGCCTTGTTTTGCATTTACGATCCTGAAATCGTACACGGAAGGCCCTCTGCCTGTACGTATTCGCAAGGCGTGGTTCCGCCTGACCATGGACCGGTCGTCCAGGTACACGAAAGGGGCAAACGGCTTACCCAGCATATCTGTTGTACTTACACCGGCCCACTGCGCAAGGGTGGGATTGACAAATTTGAACACACCGTCCTGGATCACAAGGATGCCCATGGCCGCTTGTTCAATAACTGTCTTATAGTCATGGAGTTTTTCAGCGATCTCGCCCGTTTGTTCATCCCATTTGTCAACGGTGTCTTTTGTGTCCTTGTCCATCCATACTCCTGGTTCCAGGGTATCCCCAAAGGCCACTCTATATATCTTACAGTAAAAAGTTCTTTCTTGTCAAAGTAATTGGGGGGCTTTACACACCTTTGTTTTGTACTTAAACAGTACGTTAATCCTTTTTAATCAACAATTCCGCGATCTGTACCGCATTTAATGCCGCACCCTTCCTGATGTTGTCGGATACAATCCACAGGTTCAGCCCGTTTTGTATGCTGTAATCCTGCCGAATCCTGCCCACGTAAACCGGGTCCTTGGTTGCAGCGGTCACGGGCATGGGGTATTCGTCCTGATCAACCTGGTCCACCAACTCGATGCCCTTGGCCTTGCTTAATACACTGCGCACCTCATCCGGCGTAAACGGTTTTCGAGTCTGGATATTTACGCTTTCCCCATGACATGCAAAGGTGGGTACACGTACGGCTGTGCACGTGATCCTGAGGTCGGACAACCCCATTATTTTACGACTTTCATTGATAACCTTCAGTTCTTCCCTGGTATATCCGGTTGCCTCATCCACCTCGTCGATCCTGGGGATCAGGTTGAATGCGATCTGATGTGGGAATACCATCACGTCAAAGGGCCTTTGGTTGAACAGCGCAATGGTCTGTCGGGACAGTTCCTCGATGGCATCTTTGCCCTTGCCGCTTACGGATTGATAGGTTGATACAACGACCCTTTCAAGCCCCCAATGCCGGTTAATTGCGTCGAGCACCACCACCAGTTGTATGGTGGAACAGTTGGGATTCGCAATAATTCCCTTGTGTTTGAATGCCTCCCCGGGGTTGACCTCCGGGACCACCAGTGGGACTTCCGGGTCCATCCTGAATGCCCTGGTATTATCGATCACCACGGCCCCTCGTTCAACGGCCCATGGGGCAAATTGCCTGGATACGATTGCGCCGGCACTGGAAAACACGAAATCCACATTATCGAAGACCCCGGGACGCAACGGCAGGACCTTCAGGCCTTCATCCCTGAAGCCCACGATCGTGCCCACGCTTTCGTCCGATGCAATAGGCCGCAGTTCCAATACCGGGAAATTCCGTTGTTCCAGGATCGAAATCATTTCCGTGCCCACCAGGCCGGTGGCACCCACAACAGCAACCACGTAGTCTTTCATCACAGACCTCCGGAAATTATGTTACACGTCGAACAAGGCGCTTGCAACAGGTATCCCCGAATTTAGTCAGGTAATTTGGGATTGACCCAACAGGTTGACACCTTCAAGGTCATAAACTACATTACCTGTGCGAGGTGGATATGAAAAAGACCGCGTGGTTGTTGATTTTCCTGTTGGGTATCCCGGTTGCCGCACAGACGACCCAGCCGCCCGACAAGGACAAGCAGGTACAAAAAACGCATCAAAAGACACTGAAGGTCCGCAAAAAGGCCGAAAAATCCGACAAAACCAGGAAAAACCAGGAAAAGGCGTCATCTACCGGAAATGCATCCGTCGTGGACCAGTTACTGGGTGACGAGGCGGTGAAGGAGGCCTCTGACTGGGGGCAGGTGGTCAAGACCCCCAGGCACCACTATCCGTACCTGGAACACCACGGTTATTTCAGGATCCGGGCCGAGGGGATATACCGTGGGCACCTGGGGACTGACACGATCGTATCCGGCAAGACCATTTCCACCAGCGGTATGCTGCCGCCGCTGACGGACAACGGGGCGAACCGAAATTCCGCCAACAGCAAACAGGTGGGGCCCCAAAACGAGGACTGGATCGGGGGCGTGAACATCCGTTTCCGGTATGCGCCGATACTCCACATAACCAGGGGGCTCCAGATACACGGGGAATTCGACGTGCTGGACAACATGGTGCTGGGCTCCACGCCGGACTATGACCCCACCAGGCCGGATGCACCCCTGGCCATATTCGCAAGGGGCCAGGCACCCTTGAACAGCCTGATCAATTCACTGAAGGACCCGATAGCCGTGAAGCAGGCGTATTTGCAGTGGGACATCACCGGCCCGTCCGTGGGGGGCGGCCCGTTGGTGCGTTTTACAGGCGGCCGCATGGCGGAAAATTTCGGTCTCGGCATGGTTTACAACGACGGCGAGGGCCTGGACGACGACTACGGGACCTACGTGGACAGGCTGCAACTGTTGTTTGCCACGGGCAGGTGGTTCGTAAAAGGGGCGTTCGGGTGGACATCCAGCGGTCCCACCTCCGCCAGCCCCAAGTGGCCGCTGGGCCAGGCGTACGACCTCACGGACAAGGACGACGTGGTGGAGGGGATGCTGACGTTCGGCTACCAGGCCAAGACCAGGCCGCAAATGGTCAAGGACCGCAGGCGGCTGATCGTGATGAACAAACCCGTGGTGGACACGGCGCTGCACCTGGTGTACAGGCACCAAAACCTGGACATATCAAAACAGTCCCTGAAGGACCTGGAAAGCGGCAAGGTGGACCCCATGCAAACGGGCAAGACCGGCTACGACAGCATCCAGTTGGTGCCCAGGCATGCGTGGACGTTGGTGCCCGACCTGTGGTTTCGGCTGCGCTACAAGCCCGATTACAGGAAATTGCTGCGCATCGAGTTCGAACTGGCCAGCGTGATCGGAAATATCGGACACACGGGCGAGGGTACACAGGACCACGCCATGTCAATCCGCAGCCTTGGTGCGGCATTCGAGGGTGCCTTTACCACGGGCAGTTTTACCGTGGGTGTAAATACCGGCGTGGCATCCGGTGACAACAGCCCCTATTTCGGCGTGCTGGATGCATCCAAACTCCAGGGCGCGGGCAACACGTTTTCCGCGTTCTATTTCAACCCGGATTATCGCGTGGACCTGCTGATGTTCCGCCACGTAATAGGTACAATAACGGATGCCTTTTATTTTGATCCGTATTTCACCTACGACGCATTCGAAAAGGAAGAGGACGCATTGGGCGCCCGCCTTGACCTGGTGTACGGCCGTGCCCTGTATGGTGCCAGCACCCCGTCGGGTGACAAAAACCTGGGCGTGGAACTCCAGCTCAAGGCATTCTACAAGTCCTCGGACCGTTTCTTTGCCGACCTGGAATGGGACGTGTTGTGGCCGCTTTCCGCGTTCAACCTGAAGGCGGGGTACATGGGTTCCGCGCAAAACCGCTCGTGCCACTGGTCCACGATCCTGCGGGGCAGGCTGGGTGTGCGTTTTTAGACGGGGGGTTCGGATGGGTGAATTGATCGACGGACGCAAGGTCTCCAGGGATGTACTTGGTCGGGTCGCAGACCGCGTTAACGCTTTGAAGTCAAAGGGAATTTCGCCTGGGCTGGGGATCGTCAAGGTGGGCCATGACCCGGCATCCGAGGTCTATGTACGCACCAAGGTCAAGAAGGCGAAAAAGGTGGGCATCAACGCCCGGCTATACGAACTGGACGAAAATGCATCCCAGGGCCAGGTCATGGACCTGGTGCTGCGGTTGAATCGGGACCCTGCAACGCATGGCTTTATCGTGCAACTGCCCTTGCCGGGGCACCTGGACACGGACGCCATCCTGAATGCGGTGGCGCCCCAAAAGGACGTGGATGGCTTTCACCCGTGTAATCTGGGCCTGCTTGCGATCGGCAAGCCCAGGTTCGTGCCTGCCACGGCCGTGGGCATAATGACGTTGATCGACTCCACGGGCGTCCGGTTACAGGGCAAGCACGCCGTGGTGGTGGGTCGCAGCAACATCGTGGGTAAACCCGTGGCCATGCTGCTGCTTCAGCGCCATGCCACGGTCACGGTATGCCACTCCAGGACCCGGGATCTGCAACGCCACGTCCGGGATGCCGATGTCCTGGTCGTGTCCGTGGGCAGACCACACCTAATCCCGGGTGACTGGGTGCGCCAGGGTGCCGTGGTGATCGATGTGGGTATAAACCGCTTGCCCGATGGCAGCCTCACCGGGGACGTGGACTTTGATGGCGCAATCGAACGGGCCGGTTTTATCACGCCTGTTCCTGGCGGGGTCGGACCCATGACCGTGGCTCACCTGATGGACAACACGGCCAGGGCCGCGGCATTGGCATCAGGTATAGGGCTCGATGGATAGGGACAAAAAAAACGTGGTGCTGGTGCTCCAGTTTCGCGGCCATCGTTTTTCGGGCTGGCAGCGCCAGAGGACAGTACGTACGGTCCAACAGGTCCTGGAAATCGGCCTCGATCAACTCACCGGCCAGCATATTTCCACCACCGGGTGTTCCAGGACCGATGCAGGGGTGAATGCCAGGGCCATGGTGGTCAGTTTCCAGGGGCCTGCCATGCCGCTTAAGGCCTACTGCCTGGGGCTGAACAGCCACCTGCCCGATGATTTGAAGGTAATAAACGCCGCGTTTGCGCCCGAGTCCTTCAGCGCCCGCTTTTCCAGCATGGGCAAGACCTATTGTTACAGGATACTGAACACCGCTGTGCCCTTGCCCCTTGATACACTGGATGCCTGGGTCATGCCCGTGCCCCTGGACGTGAGGGTGATGGGCCAGGCTGCGGTGTATTTGGAGGGGGAACACGATTTTTCCGCGTTTCGGGCCGCTGCGGATACGTCGGCGCATTCGAACAGATTTATTAAGGAAATCAAGGTATTACGTAAAGGACCCAAGGCGGAAATTTGGGTTACTGGCAATGCGTTTTTGACGAACATGGTCAGGATCATCGCGGGCACACTGGTGGAGGTGGGCAAGGGGATGAGGCCGCCCGAGTGGGTGCGTGATGTGCTGACATCGCGTGACCGCAAGGCGGCGGGACAAACGGCACCGGCCCGCGGGCTGACCCTGGAGCGGGTCTATTATGCTCCCGAGGACATTGCTGCAATGGATTTTTTGTTTGACGTACCCGAATGGCAACCCTGGCCAGGGGTGATCTGGAAACGCAGGCGTACCTTGGGTGAAGAAAACTGATGGAGACGGCACAGGCGATACACGTAATACAGGCCAACCAGGGGCGCATCACCCAGGCCTCCCTGGCAGCGCAGGCAGGTATTGACCAGGCCCGGGCCATCGAGGTCCTGAAGCACCTGGTGTTGCAATACAGGTGCACGTTAAAGGTCACGGATGACGGCGATGTGATCTACGATTTCGGACCTGATTTCATGCCCCGCAACACCCTTGCCCGACGCATTTCCGACGTGTTCCTGGTGATCAGGCGCCACGCAACGGACGTTCTGTTGCGCCTGTTGCAGGTCTGGGTGTTGATTTTTCTGTTTGTTTACACCATCGTGTTCATCGTGGTGACAGTTGGGACCTTTTCAGCGGCCGACGTAATAACGAAATTATTCGTTGACATGGCCAAGGGCGTACTCGACGCCCTGCTGGGACGCAACAGTACGCACAGGATGCTGTACGAGGCCGTGAAAGGACAGGGAAGGCGTTTGTGGGAGGCGGACTGGGCCAGGGTGGACAAGGCCAAAATCCCGCTGCACGAGAAGGTGTGGACCGCCTTTTTCGGCACATTGACCCTGCCTTTGACCAGGGCCAGGCGCAGGGCGCTGTTCATGTCCTATGTCAACCAGGTAGGCGGCGTGGTAGTGCCCGTGGAATGGGCCACGTTTTTTGAATGCGACCTGGAGGCGGCCGACCAGGAGATCACGGAACTGTACGCCAGTTACGGGGCGGACGTGAGGGTCACGGACGATGGTACACTGGTGTACGACTTTTCAGCGGTGCTGGGCAAGGGGTTCGAGCAAGACCTGCCCGTGCCCTGTTACCTGTACTCCGGGCTCCAGCACGAACTGGGCAAGGACAAACACGTGAATTCGGCACAGGGATTGAACCTGCTGAACCTGATTGCAGGCAGCGGCTACCTGGCTGCGAATTACCTGGGATGGATCCATGCAAGCCCCCTGCGCCTGGAACTACTGGGCCTTGTGCCTGCGGCCGTTTCCCTGGTGCTGTTTCTGTTTGCCCTGTCCAGGTCGCACACCGTGTTCAGCCGGGTGCGCCTGTTTCGGCGTGCGCTGTTTTACCACGTGATGCAGTACGCAAAGGGCCAGGACCCGACCCTGCCTGCGGACGTGCAAGGGGCCGTGCAAATACTGGACAAGAAGTGCCCGTTTCCCGTCAGGGCGGTCAGTGACCAGGCATTTACAAGGACACTCGCCATGCTCAAGGCGGACATGCAACACGATGCCGATGTCTTTGATTTTCCGTTGGTCAAGGACCAGTTGGATGATGTGCAACTGGTCAATCCCGAATACACATCAAAATCGTAAAATCACTTTGATATACAAAGCATTATGCCTTGTCATCGGATTCAGGCTTACGTTCTTTGCCCATGCCCTTGTCAGTCCCGGAGGTGTTTACACGCGGAATCCCGGACAGCAGGTCCAGTTGCATCATCTGGGTCAGGTCCGGGTCAAAGCACATGCGGCACCTGGGTTCGTAAACGTTCGTTGACCCCACCACGATCCGTTCATTGACCGGCACCAGGCGCTGGGTCCTGGATGCAGGTGCCCCGCAACGTGCGCACACGGCCAGGGTCTTGGTCACGTACTCGGCCATGGCCATCAACCGCATCACCACGTCAAAGGGCTCGCCCTTGTAATCCAGGTCCAGCCCTGCCACGATCACCCGTTTGCCCAGGTTTGCCATGCGCTGCACAAAGGGCACCACATCCGCATCGAAAAACTGTATCTCGTCTATACCAACGACCTCGCTGCGTTCGTCCAGCATGTCCAGCATCTGGCTGGTGTTTTCCACGGGGATCGCCTGCAGTTTCAGCGAGGAATGACTGACGATCTCCTCGTTGGAATAGCGGTCATCCAGTGCTGCCTTGAATATCTGGACCCGCTGCCGTGCAATAATGGCCCTGCGCAACCGCCTGATCAGTTCCTCGCTCTTGCCTGAAAACATGGGACCGCAAACCACCTCGATCCATCCGCCTCTGGGCTGGGCATACATGATTCACCTCAATACGTTGGTATCAAAAGCCTCGGGCAACTCGCCCTTTTCCTTGTATGCGGTAAATGCCGCCCTGAACTGCTTCCAGTCCTGCCAGGCAGCACGCTTGTAGCGTTCGTATCGCAGCAACGCTGCAGGGTGGTACGTCACCATGTAGTAACGCCCCTTCACGCGATAAAACCTGCCCCTCATACGGCCCAAGGCCCCCTCCATACCCAGCAATGCCCTGGCAGCCACCGCGCCCATGGCGATCACGAACACTGGGTTTACCATGTCGATCTGTTGCCACAAAAACGGCATGCAACGGTCCACCTCGTCGGGCAACGGTGTGCGATTGTTGGGCGGTCTGCACTTGATTACGTTGCCGATGTACACATCCTTGCGCGACAGGTTCACAGCGGCCAGGATCTTGTCCAGCAACTGTCCCGACCTGCCCACAAACGGAATCCCTGTCCTGTCCTCGTCCGCACCCGGCCCCTCGCCCACCAGCATGACAGGACACGGCACAGGTCCCTGGCCGAACACCTTGTTCGTTACTGTCTTGTGCAAACGGCATGCCCGGCACGCCTGGACCTCCTGGAACAGCCCCTCCACCGGGTCTTTTTCCGTGACCGGCAGATGGGTTATGCCGGCATCCTGTAAAAACCTCAGGAATTCAGACAGTTGTGCGGACCAGGACAGGCTCATTTCAGGCCTTTTTTTACTTCATCCAGGATCAAGCGTGCCACTGCACGTTTGGGCCGTACCGTGACCTCGGTGTGACTGCCATCCGGCCTCAACAGCAGGCCTGCGGCAACGTCCCGGCCAAACACCCTGCCGCGGCCCACGAGGTTTGCGAACAACAAATCAGGGTGTTTTTTTTGCATCTTTTTTCGTGCCTTTTCCAGTAACAGGTCGGTCTGTGCGGCAAAACCTACCACGAAAGGCCGTTTTTCCATGGCCGTCACACCGGACAGTATATCCGGATTTCGTTTCAGACGCAGCACATCGTCAAAACCATCCTTTTCTATCTTGGTGTCCGTGCTGTTGACCGGTGCAAAGTCAACCACTGCGGCGCACATCAACAACACGTCGGTTTCATGGATGTCCCGGTTTACCGCATCCGCCATGTCCAAGGCGGTCTGAACGTGCTTTACCTCTATGAACGCCGGGGGCTGGTCGTGTACAGGCCCGAGGATCAGATTCACGCTGCCCCCCCGCAAATACGCCTCCCTGGCCAGGGCAAAGCCCATCTTGCCACTGGACGGGTTGGTCAGCATCCTCACCGGGTCAATGGGTTCCCGGGTAGGTCCCGCAGTAACCATGACCCTGAGCCCGGCCAGGTCCTTCGGCGCGAGCAGGCCTTCCGCGAAATCCAGGATCACCTGCATTTCCGGCAACCTGCCTGAACCCTCGTCACCGGATGCCAGGGGCCCGCTGTCAGGTGCAAGCACCTGGTACCCAAAACTTTGCAGCCGGTGCACCGCATCCTGTGTGGCCCGTGATTCCCACATTGCCGTGTGCATGGCCGGACACAGCCCCACCGGGCCACTGAATTCTGCCACCACCAGGCTCAACAGGTCATTGGCCCTGCCCGCAGCCACCCGGGCCAGCAGGTCCTGGGTCGCCGGTGCAATCAGGACCAGGTCCGCGTTTCTGGCCAGTTCCACGTGCAGCACACCCGGACCTGTCCACAGGTCGGCATCCGTGTAGGCCTTGTTTTGTGTCAAGGCCTCGAATGTCAAGGGTGCGATAAACCGCGTGGCCGCCTCGGTCAAAACCGTTGTCACGTCCGCGCCCCGTGCAACCAATGCCCTGGCCAGCAAGGCGGCCTTGTATGCCGCGATACTGCCGGAAACGCCCAGGATCACGCGCCTGCCATGCAGGTAGCCTGTCCAGGTACTCTCGTTTGAAGGGCTATTGCTTGACAATGTGGAACTCCACCCGTCGGTTCACGGCACGTCCCTCCGCGGTCGAGTTGTCCTCTATGGGTCGCGACTCACCGTATCCGATGTAGGTCATCCTGTCCCTTGCGATCCCACGACCTACCAGGTACTTGTACACGGCAAACGCCCTCCTCTCGCTGAGTTTCTGGTTGTAACTGGCGCTGCCCCTGTCGTCCGTATGGCCCTGGATCTCGATCTTCCACTTGGGATGGTCCCTCATGGCCTCGGCGATCTCGTTGAGTACCGGGTAAGACCTGGGTTCGATCCTGGCCTTGTTGAAGGCAAAGAATATCTTTTGCTTCAGTACGATCATGTTGTCCGTAATCTTGATCAGTTTGTACGGACACCCGTTGTTTTCCACGGGACCCGGTTTCTTCGGACACTTGTCCTTGTTGTCCGGTATGCCGTCCTTGTCCGTGTCCAGGTATGGACAACCGTGGTTGATGGGCGGCCCTGGTTTTTTCGGGCACTTGTCCTTGTTGTCCGGTATGCCGTCACCGTCCGTGTCCACGATTGGGCATCCGTGGTTGATAGGCGGCCCCGGTTTTTTCGGGCACTTGTCCTTGGCGTCAGGTATGCCGTCG
Source organism: Deltaproteobacteria bacterium (assembly GCA_015493765.1). GTDB lineage: Bacteria > Myxococcota_A > UBA9042 > DTJE01 > S145-11 > S145-11. The sequence goes on along the minus strand of WGCQ01000020.1, from coordinate 5,770 downwards.
CCGTCCGTATCGATGATCGGGCAACCATGGTTGATTGCGGGTCCCGGCTTGTCCGGGCACTTGTCCTTGCTGTCCGGTATGCCGTCACCGTCTCGGTCCGGGATGGGACATCCGTGATTTTCCTTGACACCGGGTGTCTTGGGACACTGGTCATATATATCCGGGATCTGGTCCAGGTCCGTATCGCTGAGGCAGGCCTTGTCCCGGGAATTTTTGTATGCAATGGACGCGTATTTTTCAGCCAGTCGCAGGTATTCCTGGGCATCGATGGAATCGCCCACGGACGAGGAATACCTGGCAAAATCGGCATAGGACTCCGCCTTGGCCAGGGCCACGGGTGTACAGTTGTACATGGGGTCATGCTGCTTGCCCGTGAGTTCCTCGACCGCCTTGGCACGTTTTTCAACCACACCCCTGGTTATGCACCCGGATAGGGTCATAATAGATGTAAGTGCCAGGATAATGTATCTCATTGTTGGACCTCCCCGGGTTTGGAGGTTGCGTTTTTCGTTACCGGTTTGACATCGAACTGCTTGAATTCCGGTTCGTACTTGCGCCTGAGTTCAAGCAATTTCGGGTTTTTTATCACGTGTTGTGCGGCATCGGAATAGCGTTTTGCCGTCCTGGCAAACCTGGTGGCTGCCTGGAAATCGGAACGGCCCTCCCGCTCCTTGGCCATTTTGAGGTAGAGCCGGGCCTTGGTGTATTCATACGGCGCATACGTATATGCATGCTGCAACCTGGTTTCTTTCAACGAATTCTGGGCCCCGATTATACCCTGGGTAGTCTGGATGGGACCACATGCAGCCAGTCCGAATAGTAACAAAATCAACCTTTTCATTTTGCCCCCATAACAGCGCGCTTGATTTTCTCAAAATTATAACACTTTTGTCAATGCATTAACCCAAATTACCTGTAAAATTTGAGTACAAAGGGGGCTGAAAGTCGGTTAGAGACGCGGAGTTGAGCCAATCTGAACGGATGCGTACTATCAGCATCAAACAGGTGAAAACGACAAAGTAGAGGGGCCGCTAACGGCGGCTTGTCTAAGGCCACGGCCGTGACAACGAGCCGTCAGGCGAAGTTTCACTGCCAAGTTGGTTCGTGCTTTTGGGCTAACCCGGATGAATTGTCGATTTTCTCAGGACCAGCCCCCCCGATGATTCCTGGAGCTAAAATACATAACCCGGCCCATCCCTAACCATCAACGGACAAATCTATCCCGGTGTTACAACCATGGCCTGCCAAGATAACACCTTGATTTGTCAAGGCAAACTACCATTCAGATGCAAATTGGATTACCTGTTTTTACGCCTTCTTCCAGCGCAATCCCCCATTCTCCACCCCCCTGTGCTCTTCACGTACCCAAAACCGACCTGCACAAACCCCGCTGCCATGCGGCTTAGATCAAACATGTGCTTTGAATTTCCTATCCTGTTGATCCTTCCAAATCCCTGGCCTTGCTCAGGATCTGACGAACACGGATGTCCAATTCGACACCTGTGTGATCGATGAATCCAAGCAGGTAATTCAGGCTATTATTCCATGGGTCGCTTTGCGGTTTGGGATACTGTTTGAAAAGCCCGTTCAAATAATCCGCCAGCTCTGTAACACTATTAACCATGTCCGTATTCGAATTCAGTTCGTTGTATTCAAAAATAATGCTATACCAGGCCAGCCACAGGTCGCCAAAGGCATCTGCTACTGATTCCTGAGTTTTTTCGAGTTCGTGGGGAGATGCCAAAACCTTTTGTAGCAGCGAGATTGCCTTTGAAAACTCTTGTACCCCTTCTATCGGCTTATTCATATGGCCGTAAATCGTACCCATGGTGTGAAATGCACCGGCCATCCACCTGTCAACCGCAGGAGAGCCAATATACGTGATATTTTGCCAGGTATCAATTGACTGCCGGGCATATTTCAAGGCAGTCTCTAAATCCCCCTGATAAATCAAGACCTTTGCCAGCAGGTTCGCGGCTGCGGCATAATTGAACGTCAATGCCACCCTGTCTATCTGGTCGTCCCTGGCAGAATCCAGCGCATCACCCCACCCTTTTACAGCGATCACGGCGGCCATATGCGCTGCATCATACATTTCCAGGCCCATCAATGCGTCGGCGTATGCGAATGCACTGTCGGACAATGTTCCAATGCCGACCGGCCCCTTTTTTGAGACCATTTCCACCAGTTCCGTGATACCATGCTCATATTTTTTGTAGCCCTCCGTATCATTCTGGTCTTTGCTGAATTGGGACATTACCAGCCAGGGTAACAAAATGTCACCCGTATCCTGGGTGGATAGAGCGTTTTTGTTCACGGTTTCCAGGATTTTCAGGCATTCCTCGCTTTGGGCCAGTACCTGGTCCAGGTCACCGGATACCAGATATTCCCAGGTCTCCTTTGCCTTGTTCACAGCCCTATCGGTGACCTCATTCCCGGGGTTTTCATCCTCATCATCATAGTCGCTATCATCAATGGGTGACTGCCATTCAGGGTCATTCCAGTTTGGTCTGCAAAAGGTCAAAAATTCACCTTTTATTCTGAAAAAGAACATGTTTTTCATCCACCGTTTGGCCGAGTTTTCGTCGGTTCCATATTTTTCATGGACCACCCGAGCAAAGCGTTCCTGTTCGGCCTTGAATTCCTTTTCATGGGTATCCATCCAACTACAATCCGGGTCTTCACGGTGGGATGCGATTTCCTTGTCCATGATTTCCAGCAACTCCGTGTTAGGAATGCGATGGCCCGATTTATCATTCAAAATCATACGTGGAAAAAACATCTTCAACCTCCCTGTTTTGCATCCTGGTCCTTTCGGAGCTCGGCCCAGACGAACCTGAGGGCTCCCGAGGACACGGAATCCGCTTCCATCCGGTTGCAATAGCCATAGACGTACTTGTTGCGGATGTACATTCCCAGTCCGAAATGCAGTTTCACCAGGTCGGATTCGTTTTCCATGGCCGCAAGTGCCTTTTTCGTATCCTCCGGCAGTTCCTTTAGCAACCGGGTGCCGATTTCTTCAATGCATTCATGGTATCTTTTTAGATAATCAAAACCCATGTCAGCCCTCCTCCCTGATCAAATCCATCAGTCCGACCCTTTCCATTTCCAGCAGGTAGGACCGGGCCAGTTCCTCGTCCGTTTTGCCCCGGGGATGGATTTCCACCCCGAAATTCCTGATGAATTTCTGGACCGCCGCAACATACGAGGCCACGGGCGAATCCCAGTTGATGTTGTAGTGACTCCTTTCGGCCCATTGCAAGATAATGGGCACGGCCCGGTTCAGCCTGACCGGGTAGGGCTCCTTGAGCAATGGGATGAGCCACGACGTGTCCTGGCTGGCATCGTGTTTCATGTTTCTTTTCATAATGACCTCCTTTTATAAAAACACATAAAAAATCCCCTAATTACGTGCATTTACGTCCGCACCATGGCGTACCAGGGCCGTGGCCGCATCCAGCCGGTCCCAAAATGTTGCTATGTGCAGCGGGGTGTACCCATTTGCTGACCTGACGTTTACATCCTCACCATTTCTCAGCAGTTCCTCAATGGTATCCGCGTCATCATAGTATGCCGCATCATGCAACGGGTTGAATTTATGGACGTTTGTGTCGTGATTCGGGTCGGCCCCTGCCTGCAACAGCACCTCCCGGATGTCCGGGTCATCCGTTGCCGTGTAGGGCGTATTACCCAGGCCGTCCACTGCATCCACTTCAGCACCGTTTTCGATCAAAAATTGAGCTACACTTTCATTAAGTGCCCAGTGCAAAGGCGTTTTTTTGCTGATGTCACGGGCGTTCACATCTGCTCCCAGTTCCACCAGTGCGCGGGCCGATGAAACAGCCGGCACATAAAAAAGAGGTGTCTGGCCCATATTGTTCCTGGCATTAGGGTCACACCCAAAATACTCTACCATTTGATGGATAATGTGTGCGTTCATAAAGTCGTCGTCATCCAACACAAAATTTTTGCCCTGGCCCTCCCGTTCGGTACGCATGAGAGTGTGAAGGGGCGTGTTACCGTACCTGTCCCTGAACTCATCGAAGTTACAGCAATGCGGTGGAAACAGGTCCAATATGAAGGGGTCTGCGAATTGCGCCACCATGTTCAGGATCGTCATGCCTGTTTCCTGGTGCCTGCGTTTGGCATCCACGGATTCGGACGCAAACACGTGGTAAAACAATTTATCATTATCCGTACCACGGAATGAGATGTTTATCATCAGTTCCAGGCAGTCCTGTACAGGCTGTTTATTCGGGTCAGCGCTGTTTTCCAATTTTGTTACCTGGATTATCCCGTCTTGTATGGCCTGGATCGTCTCTGGTGCCGCGCCCATGGATTTCGCTGCCTGCAAAACCGTCTGTCCGTCCATTTTCATGCGCACATCCAGCCCGCATTCCGTGAATTCCCTCAGCAATTCCACGTTGTTATCGCGTACCAGTTCCATGATGTAGTTCCAGCATTCCTGTTTCGCGGCCCGTTTTTGCACAATACCAGCCTCTTCCGGGTCCAGGCCATCCACTTCCTTTGTGTGCACCATCTTGCCATCCAGGGGCATGTCCATTTCAATTTCCTGTTTCTCATCCAGTTTTGCCAGTTCCTCAGGCGTTCCTTGCAGCACCTCGATTTCATAGGTACTGATGTTTTTGGGCGGATCCAGGTGGTCCGCCCTGACCAGGGCATGGCCCAGCCCGTCGAATTCGATGTCCATGCCGCCCAGCACCAGTTCCTGGGCCACGTCCACATTCATGCAGGTCTGGATCGGCGTCAGGCCCTGGTTGTTTTTTGCATTCGGATCGGCCCCATTCTCCAAGAGCAACCTGGCGATCCCCGCATTGGCCACGTGATGCAGGGGTGTGTTGCCGTAGTCGTCCCGGGCATTGACATCAGCCCCCTTTTTTATCAGGACCCGGGCAGTGTCCACATCATCCATGTAAAACAGCGGCGTTGCGCCTGATTCATCGCGCACATTCACGTCAGCCCCATGTTTTATCAACAGCCTGGCCACCTTGGGACAGGTCAGGTAAAACATCAACTGGTTCTTCAATTCCGGGTCCATGCCCATCTTAAGGTATTCCCGCAGCGTGCGATCGCTGCATTTAAGCACTTTGGATGGAGCACGCTTGTCGGAGAAAAACAAACTCAGAAGTTTTTTTGATAGCTCCCGCCTGCGTTTTGGGTTCATGTAGGCCCTTACGGATTTTCCATCCCTGTCCCTGGCCCATATGTTGCCCCCGGCACTGACCAGCGCGATGATCACCTGCTCATCCGCCCAGTTTTTTGCAGCCAGGTGCAAAGGCGTTTGCAGGACCTCGTTTTTTGCATTCGGGTTGGCGTCGTGTTCTAACAACAACTGCACCATTGGCAGGTTCCCCCTGGCCGCGGCAATGTGCAGCGGGGTATAGCCCATGATGGAGTCGTCGATCTCAACCTGGATCTCGCCCCCAACCGTGACCGGTCGTACGGCTACAATTTTTCGTTCCATGTTTACCTCCTTGAACATAATTTTATGGATTATACTGTTACTATACACCAAATTTTTCCAAAATGCAAGAGTTTTTTTGAGGCGGAGGCATCTTCGATACAGGTTATTTTTAGAGTGCGTTATTTATCAAGGCATTACAAAACCAAAGGTCAAAATCATCAATTCTGACAAAATACGTGTACAAGGGGATTAGGGTAAGCATTTGGTGGCCATAGCATCATATTTGCATGCATTTATAGCGTTTTTTGAATTGCAAGATTTTTTATTGATATGCGATGCATATCG
>WGCQ01000019.1 GCA_015493765.1 Deltaproteobacteria bacterium | reverse complement strand
CAAAATACACAAAAATCCGGATTCGTCACTAAATCTATCAAATCAAGACCCTTGAGGCCGCTTGCGCTCCACGGCTTTCGTTTTCACCGGGATCCCACGGTCACCGCCTCGGCCAACGGACAACGGTCACGGCCAACGGTCACGGCCAACGGTCTCGGCCACGGAAAAGGCGGGCGAGACGCCCGCGAAACAAGTAGGCGAGGTCGAGGGTGTTAAGAAAGTCGTTATGTTACACACCACACAATTTGCCTTGTACGTAACACGCTGAATTTACACAATATTCGTAGGGGAGGGTTCTAAACCCGCCCTGAAATTGCCATCAAATCAACATACTCTGGAAGCCAGCGATCCCAGGGAGGACTGCGCCCTCCTCTCTGCCTGCTTGTGGACCAGGTCCTGAAACGTGGTCAATCCTTTTTGGCATGCCTGGATGCGTAGTCCTTTATAAAGGCAATGATCGGGTCCGGGTGGGTATCTTTGGAGTACATGTATGCCGGTCCGAGCCTCAAACCTGCATCCGTGCCGGTGTTTGTGTTCAGTACGTCCGTGATCATACCTGGTTTCTTTGTTGGTGGTGTGTCGTTTGTCTTGTTCTTCCAGCGTCTTCTGAGTGCGTCCTGTTCGTTTTTCCATTGTTCCTGGAGACCCAGGAGTTCGTCCAGGTCTTGAGGCAGCCTGTCCGCCAGTTTGTACAATATACGGACCGCTGCATCAGCATCGTCCTGTGCCCTGTGTGCCCTTTCCATGTCAACACCGAGGTGCGAGGCAACCATTCCCAGTTTGTAGGATTTCAATCGCAGTACACCCCTGGCCAGGACCAACGGGTCCACTACTTGAAGTTCCGGAAATGGCATGTTGACACGCGCGAACTCGGCTTTTAGCATGCCTATGTCGTACGATGCGTTGTAGGCCACGAACACACGCCCTTTCAGGCATTCCAACAGCCTGGGTATAGCGTCTTTAAACCGCGGTTTTCCAGCCAGGTCCTTTGCGGATATCCCGGTAATTTTTGTGATTTCCGGGGGGATTGCTTCACCGGGGTCGATCAACTGGGAATATGAGTCTTCCATGTTGCCGCTTTTATAGCAGACCACGCCTATCTCGATGACACGGGCCCTTGCCGGGTCCAATCCTGTGGTCTCCGTATCCAGTGACGCAATGGCTATTTCTGTCCATTTCGGCATTTTTACACTCCTTTTCCCGGTACTCAGGCCTGGCAAGTATAGCAAAAATGTCAGTAGTTGTTGCCAAGAATTTTGATGACCACACCTGGTTTTTGATATTTCCCTTGCAAGAAAATCCGATTTTTTTTATCATATAGATGACCCTGTGTTTTATCCTCACAACCGGTGGGGAGAGTTGAGAATCATTCGCCCGTGACATGCCCGCTCTCTCCACCGGTGCTCTGTTTTTGAAGTGATTAAAATGTCAGATATGCCAGGTGTTTATTTCTTACACAGGCCGTCCAGGCACTGGTAGCCGGACATGCAGTCCGAATCATCCTGGCATTGGAAAGTAAGCGTGACCCTGGTAGGGCACCCGGTTTCACAACTGCCTTGTTTTACCGGGAAACTGAGCGTATCACGATGTGTGATTAATACGTGGGACTTGTTGACGATCCGTGCGGTCATTTTGACCACGTAACCGCCTTCGCTTTCGACGCAGGCGGTGCCGGTGGCATCGCTGAATGCCTGCCCCGTGATGTATTTTGCATCCATATCCACCTGTACACCGTTGATGCCTTTACCGTTAGGAAAACTCAACTGCACCTGGGTACAGGAAGGATGTACCATGGGTTTGGCCCAGACCCAGAAACCGGTTGCATCCGCTGCAAAGCGCATGGCCAGTTCATTCTGGTTAATGGACAGGAATTTCTTTTCGATGAACACACCACGGGATTTGTCGAAATAGTACAACTTGTCCTTGGTGGACCATGAATTGACATTGGTTGTGCCCAGGTCAGCCGATGTCAACACCGCGTTAAACCCCTGGCCGTTGCGGACCTTCACCGGTGAGCCGTTTTGGGTGATTGCCACGTAGCCTATTGCAATGGGCAGAACCTTCAAATGATTACCGTTTTCGTCCAGCATGTCCCCGAAAAACGGTTTGACCGCCTTGTCCATGAATACGCAGTCCCAGTACGCCAGGGATATGTCGATTTTTCCGGGTTCCATGCCAAATGCCGATGCCTTGCCATTCACGTTGAAACCCGTGGTGGATGCCGTGATCTCCTGCTCAGGGCCGGTCACATCCACCTGGGTGGTTTGCAATTTCATACCCATAGGTACGAACAGGCTGTAATTCATGCCTGTGTCAGGCCGAATAACCCTGAATGCCGGTGCATAACCCGGGGCATGTATGAATACGGTCATAAGGCTGTTGTCCGCATCGCATTTTGTATAAAATATGCCGTTGTTCGGGTTTGCCGTCAGGTTCCCGCAGCCTGGGATTTCCACGACCGCCTGGTCCAGCGGAAACCCTTTGTGTGCCTCGATCACGCCGTTGACCCAAAACCCGGTATCAGATCCACACCCTGCAAACAGCAGCAATCCGGCAATAAATCCAAGCACATACCTTGTCTTCATTTTATCTTGTCCTCTATATCCTGTTTCTGTACATCCTTCCACAAGGCAAACTTGTTTTTGCCCTGGTCCTTTGCGTAATACAGTGCCCTGTCGGCACGCCTGATCAATTCCTGTACACCCTCGTGGTAACCCGGCTCGCACGTGACCGCACCAACGCTCATTGTCAGCCGCAGGTCCTCCACGCCTTCGATGCGGGCCTTGCTCAACGAAGCCTCCAGCCGTTTGGCCATCATTTGTACCCCGAACGAGTTTGTGTTCGGCGAAATGATCATGAACTCGTCACCGCCGTACCTGATCACCACATCGCTTTTACGAATGCTGCCCTTTAATACATCTGCCGTCTTTTCCAGCGCCAGGTCCCCCACCTGGTGTCCGTAGTTATCGTTGATTGCCTTGAAATCGTCCAAATCCAGCATCAAAATCGAAAATATCTCGCCGTATCGCTGGAACTTGTCGTATTCCAGGGACAACTGGTAGTGCATGTACCGCACGTTGAAGCACCCGGTAAGCGGATCCATGAGCGCCTGCTGTTTCAATTGTCGGTTTTCGCTTTCCAGAAACTGCATTCGCTGCATCAGCAGGCTCCCGAGTTCGGAATCAAACCGCCTGACCTTGTCCAGCAACATCTGGTGCTGTAATTTTGACCTGACCACCATCATGGCGCGTTCGACCAGGGCTTTCAATTCGCCAGGCACCACGGGGATCGTTACGAAACCAAATACCGCACCGGTGTTAATGAATTCCATGACCATGTGCAATTTAGGTCGGTCCGTCAGTATGATCCTGGGTGAGTCCGGGTACAGTGCCTGGAGTGTCCCTATAACCTCCGTGGACAGGCCGCTGTAGTCGTGGTCAATCGCCACGATGGGCATGTCCCCGTCCTTTAATGCGGACACCAGGTCGTCGAATGAATGCACAAATTTGACATCGAATCCCAGGACCTTGACCGACTCCTGGATCTCCGGCCTGACAAAGGCAATCAGCGTTGTTTTTGGTTCTGATGTCTGTGTTAAATTCATATCACCCTGCCCTTAATGCGCCGTAAGGCCTCGGCAGCCCGTTGCGCCACAACCGTATCCTTGTCTTTCTGGAGCCGCCTGAGCATGTCCTCGGACTTGGACCCGCCTATGTACCCCAGTGTCTCGATCACCAGTAACTTGACGTCCGTAGGTACCTCGTGGAGGCCTGTCAGCGTAGGCATCAAGGCCCGTATTCCCTTGGGGCCTTTTACAATATCGAAAAGCAGGTCTTCGAATACCTCCCGTTCAGGTAGTGCAATGGAATCGTAAAACCTCAATGCCCGTATAACAGCGATCAGGCAGCCCAGGTTGCCTTTATCCGATTTTTTCCACCCTTCCAGTACGCCCTGCATCTTTTTAATCATTTGGGGGGCCTTGCATTGCAGGCGGGCAAGGGACGTGATGGCCTGTTTCCTGACGGTCTGGTCATTGTCGTTCAGCAGCGTGAGAATCACCTTTTCGCCATCATTTTTCAGGAGTTTTTCAGCGGTGATCACGAATTGTTCCCTGACCTTGGGGTGCGGGTGCTTGGCGAACTCTCTTACCATGTCACCCATACTTGCGTCACCAATTTCGCCCAGAACGTACAGGAGGTTCCGCACGGTGTACCATGGATGCCTGTGGGACATCAGTTCGCCGGATATTGCCTCGGTGGCCTTTCGGCCGAGTTGAATCAGTATATCCACTGCAGCACGGCGTACACTGATGGCCTCGGTTTCGGTCAGTATTGCGACCAGTGGCGATACTGCATTGCTGCCATACAACAGCATCAGCAATTCCATGCCCCGGCGCTGCTCCTTTGGTGTGTTGCAGGTCAACCATGTCAACTTATCCAGTACACCTTCCTTGGCCGCTCCGTCCAGTACGTCGCCGATTCGTTCCCTGCGGCCCGGGAAATCCGGCGGCGGGGGCTGCCGGTACAGTTTGGCCAGGGACAGGCCGATCATATTCAGGCTTTCCGTGTCTTTTTGGGCAACCAGGCCCGGTATGGCCAGCATGATTATGTTCAGAATCCTGGTGCATTCGTGTGCATCCCTCGTGGTCAGCATCCTGTCGAGCAAGACCTTACGTTTTGACAGGAACGTCTCAAGTGTACGTTTAACCTGGGACTCCAATTGCACATCCCCGGGTAAGTCCCGGGGGGCTATGGCACCGGCCGCGTTGCATTCATCCAGGAGTGGTTTCGCCGTATCAATATCCCTGTCCGCCAGTTCCAGTGCCAGTATCCTCAACAGGCCCTGCATCTTTCCGCGCGCATCCGCGTTCTGGGATTTGTCTTCCTTCAACAGCGACAGCAGGTGCCTGGTGGTCTCCATGAGGTGCCGGGACAGCAGGCCTTTTACCAGTAACCGGTTGATTTCCTCGTCGGTTATGAATGACAGGCCCTGCGCCGCCAGGTCCGCGTTGGCCATCAATTGCAGGATCGATGCAGGATATTTCATGGGCCTGGCTATTTCCGCCAGGAAATCGTGTTTCAGTTTGTCAATCCGTTGTGGTGTGGCCTTTTTTAACAACGGGATCTTGCGAAGGTCCTTTTTTATCCTGGTCAGGGCCACCCTGGTCTGCCATGGCAGCCTGCGTTCCGAGCCCAGTAGTTCATTGATCCCCACGATGGTCACACCCGTGACATCCTGGTCGAGCAGTGTCGTGGTAAAGGCATCCAGGCTCTCCTGTCCCTGCTGCCATTCCCAGGATACGAACAGGTTAAGGAATTTCCCGAATTGTGCTTCATCCAGGGTTGAGGACAATGTTAGTGCAACAATTTTGTTTCTGCGAAACAGGTCCGCTAACTTCCCGATAAAATGTTCGCCCACCGCACCTTGCAACAGACTTCGCAAGGGGATCCACCTGGACAGGATGCCTTCCACGTTGATGTCGTATTTTTGTGTTGCGGATTCCGACAGTATGAATGTAACGCTGCCAAAGGCATACTGGAAGGACTGGAACAGGGAGTACAATTTGTGTATGGCATCAGGCGGCATTGGCTGGCTGTCAGCGTACAAACCGGCCTGGACCATGTGTTTGACCAGTTCCAGTACAAATATGTTGAAATCCGAGAGGACCTTCCTTTTATAATCAGAGGTGCTGATTATCTGGGAGATACTTGAGACTTCCCTGTTTTTCGTGTCGGTTTCCATAGCCTCGAAAAAAGTCTATCATAAGGAGGTTTATGTTGCAATACATAAAAGGATAGTTTATGTATGGATATGCAAGAGCCCACATTTGACCGGTAATTTGGAAAAAGGAGGTTGATTATGCATTCCCAGGAATTAAAGGCTGCACAGACATTCATGGGCCGGCTGGCACCGGGACAGGACCTGCTGGAGGCCCTTGGCGGTCTGTGTGCAACGAATGGAGTCACATTCGGGCTTATAAAGGGGATCGGTGCGGTTAAAAATGCCGTGATAGGGTATTTCGACCAGGATGCCGGACATTACATTGAAAACCGGATTGACCATCCACTGGAAATTGTGGCCTTAAACGCCAATGTATCCATGCGGCAGGGCGAACCATTTGTGCATGCACATATTGCGCTTGGGGACAGGGACGGACGCCTTTACGGCGGTCACTTGCTGCCCGGGACCACCATCTTCGTATTCGAATACGCGCTCACGAAGGGTGAGGGCATGCTGGAGCGCAAGCACGACGATACGCTGAACCTGGACCTGTGGGAGGTGTAGTAAATGACAGCCTCCCAAAAATGCAACATGAAATATGGGGCATACACAAAGCCCTTCGGATTATGAAAAACTTTTATTAATCAGGCCTTGAAAGGGCTTGCTCGTCTTTAACAGGCCCAAAATCATGTTGAATATGACATTCCTGAATGGCCCGATTTTTATGATAAAATCGAGAAATCTGTGCTGTTGTCGATTATAACGCAGGATTTTTTCCATTCCGGGAATAGGCCCTGTGCTGCCAAGTATCCTGGCGGCAACCGATTCACCGGATACGAGTGCCTGGTAAATGCCCTCTCCGGTAAACCCGGATGCAAGACCAGCCGCTTCCCCTGCTAAAAATACAGGGTCGAAATCCCAGCCCCTGTAATCATAGTTGATTGGATAACTTTCATACACAGCGGAATCAAGGTCAAAATATTGCTGATGCATCCATTCATGAAAGCGTGCCTTTACGGTTTTGGATGACACATAACGTATATCTGCACAGGTGCCTACTACCAGGTGGTCTTTATGGGGAAATACCCAGCCATACCAGGCGTTGAAATAGTGTGCGTTCAAGTGTAGTTCAAAGCGTGATTCGCCATGGGATGGGACCCTGTATTGCATGGTAAAAAGTTTTTTCTCGACAGGCAGATTCATGTATTTGCGCACTGTTGATGTGACCCCGTCAGCGCCAACCAGAAAGCGCCATTCGAATACATCACCGTTATCCGTGTACACCTTGTGGTCGCTGATTCCGGTAACCCTGGTACGGGTTAGCACCTGTGCATCCGTGCCCTTTAACCTGTCCGCCATCCATCGGCCCAATGCCTTGCGGTTGATAGTGTACAGTACCGGCTCTTCGGAGTGCGAGCGAGATGTGAACATGGGCGAACTGATAGTTACGTCGAATACCTTTTTTTCGACCAGGTCATCTGGCAGGTCCAGTATCTTCAGGTCCTTTAACGTCAATCCCCCTGCGCATACCTTATCACCGATTACCTCGTTTTTTTCCAGTATCAAAATCTTAAGGCCCGTGTTGGCCAACCTGTAGGCACACTGGAGTCCGGCGGGACCTGCACCAACGATTATGACGTCATATTTTTCCATTTTTCTGCTCCATACACGCTGTAATAAAAAGCCGCCTCCGGATGCATTGGCTGAAGGCTGTGTTTTGAATTGCCTTTGTATTTCAATGTGTTACGAAATTTCCTGTTTCCTGAATTCGCCCATGAATCCATCAATTCAACGCCCGCTGCCCGCAGAGAACCATTTTTCGACTATGATGCTGCGGGTGAGTCGCTCATTGTCCAGAACGGCCTTCATAAGGGGTTTGGACACATGGCCGACCAGTGCTTCAAAGAGTCGGCCACCGCTGTCCATTGTCCCGAAATCCGCCCGTAACATATCCCTGTACATGTCAGGCGCACCGTTCCGGTAAAGGGCCATCACCGCTGCTTCCGCCGCGAGTTGCCCTGAAACCACGGCAGGCCCGATCCCTTCCCCGCTGAACGGGGAGGCCATGCCTGCGGCATCACCTGCCAACAGGAAATTATCGCCAGAAACCTGCCTGGGCATCCGTGAGTACAGTTTATAGAAATGACCGTGAAATCCTGGCAGCGCATCCGGCAAGTCGCCGGACAAAACGCCCTTTGAACGCAGCAATCCGAGCATCCAATCCAGCATGGCCCTTACACGGGTACCGCCGGCACCGGCCACACCCATACCTATGTTGACAAAATCTCCTTTGACGAAAAACCAGCCGTAGCCACTGAAATCCGGCGTAAATATGATGTGCGGCCAACCGGCCCACTCCTGCAGTGCCCCGGCAAATCGACCCGGAATTTTCCCCTCCGTACACAGGGCGGCAACGGTCCATTCGTCATGTTTATCCGCCTCTGTTAGTTGCATGGCCACGGGGCACAGGTGTCCACCGGCCCCGATGACCAGGCGGGCCTGGAAATCGTTATTGATTTTTATGCCACCTTTGACCCTTTCAAGGTGTTTTACCCGGTAACCCTGTACAAGGTGTGTTCCAAGCCTGCGTGCCAGGAATGCGTCGAACTCCATTCTGCGGATTCCCCACCCGGCGAACCCGGGGAAACGCCTCGGATTGCCCATGCTGTCCCACACCACCAGGCCGTCCAGACGTTGCAGTGTCCTGTGCTGGCCGTATTCCTCCGGGGTAATACCCAGGCTGCCCAATACGCCGGGCGTAATCCAACCTGCGCAGCACTTGTCCCTGGGAAAGAGCGCCTTGTCCAGGACCACGGTCCTGATGTCATAGGCTGCCAGCCTGCGTGCTGCGCTGCTACCGGCAGGACCTGCACCTATTACCGCAACGTCTAATAATTCCATCTGGGAACCACGTTTTCGGGATGCAGATAGGGGTCCCTGTTTATGAACAGGTTTTTCGGCCTGCCTTTGACCAGCAATACCTGGGCCAGGGTCAGTTCCCCATAGATAAAACTGGAGGCTGAACCCGAAAGATACAGGTCCCACATGCGTGCAAACCGTTCGCCATACAAATCCATTACTTCATTCCAGTGGTCCAGGTAACGTTTGCGCCAGTGCAGCAGGGTCCTGGCATAATGCAGGCGCAGGTTGTCAATATCCAGTACCATAAGGTGTTTCTTTTCAATCGCTGGCAGTACCTCACTCAGTGCTGGTATGTGGCCCCCGGGAAATATGTACTTGGCGCTGAAGGGGTCTGTCGGTTTGGGATAAATCCGGCTGATAAAGTGCCACAGCGTCAGTCCACCGTCTTTCAGGTGCCGGTCAACTACCTCTGCCAGTTCGTGATAGTGCCCTTCACCCACGTGTTCAACCATACCTATTACGGCAATCCGGTCGAATTCCCCCCTGGCCTCCCTGTAATCGGCCTCCACAAATGTCACCCTGTCGCCCAGACCCTCCTGTTCGGCCCATTGCCGTGCGAATACGCTTTGGGCATGGGATACGTTGTATGCTGTAACCTTCACACCGTAGTGTTTGGCCGCATAGATCGCGAATCCACCCCATCCACTGCCCAGTTCCAACAGGCTCATGTCTTGTTTTAGTTCCAGTTTTCGGCATATATAGTCCATTTTGTTTTCCTGGGCCGCTTCCAGGGACTGGTCTGGATTTGCAAAGAACGCACACGTATATTGCATGTTCCTGTCCAGCCACAGGGCATAGAAATCATTACCCAGGTCGTAGTGTTCCTGGATGTTTTTACGCGCATTGGACGGGTCATCAGGGTTCAACAGGGTATAAATTCTACCTACCACGCGGTTAATCCACCAATACCCGGGCATGGAAAAGGTCGGGTTCGCACCCAGGGACAGCGCTGCAACCAGGTCACCTTCCACGGTAACATGCTTGTCCATATAGGCCTCCACAAAGCCCAGGTCACCTTTGACGACCACTTCGATGAATGCGGGCCGCGTGTGGAAGTGGATGGTAAAGACAGGGTCGCCTTGTCCGAACTCCATCTTGGTGTCGCTGTAATCCAGGGATACCCTGAAGGGCGGCCCCTGGTACGACTTTAACGCGTTTGACAGCAGGTTTGTTTCAACGATTGGTTCCATGACCTCACCTCACGAAAGGTACATGGCAATTCTAAGCCGGTTTCTTTATTTTGGCAATCTATACCAGGCAGCCAAGAAATTGTCCTGGTGACCGTTGGCCGAGGCCGAGACCGAGACCGTGGCCGTGTCCGAGACCGTGGCCGAGACCGTGTGGAGCGCAGGCGGCCTCGCCTGCTTGTTTCGCGGGCGTCCCGCCCGCCTTCCCGTGGCCGTGACCGGGGTTTACGGTTGCAACGGGAGCCTTCCCGAAGGCCCGCAGGGCCGCCCCGAAAGCAGCCGCAGGCTGCATCCCGACGCCCGATGTCAGAATCCGGCGGCAATCACTCCCCTTGCCTGCGGCGCAGGAGCAGGGCCAGAAGACTTAGGAAAATCAACCAAATGC
>WGCQ01000018.1 GCA_015493765.1 Deltaproteobacteria bacterium | reverse complement strand
GCACAAAACGTGCATTTTTTACTGTGAACATCCATCCCAATGTAGTACAATTCCATGGGTCACCCCCTTTGGGCAGCCGTTAATCCGGCCAGGCCCGGTTAAAGTTAAAAGAACTTTAAGGTCCACAACAGACCTTATTTCATTTGGATATCTTATCAGGATATCCGTCAGGGGGTGACCCTCTTCTATGTTTACTCGGGGCCGCCTGCGCTCCACGACTTCCGTTTTCACCGGGATCATACGGTCAACGGTCAACGGCCAACAGACTCGGTCCACGATCAACGGCCACCATCACCCATTGTACCCTGAAAAAATCCGTTGAATATTCTTTAGTTCACAATAGTTGACACGGTAGCAATTTTTGCACTAATATTACCTTAACCGCGATGGGACCGAGGTGGACATGAAAACAATCATTCGGATGTCATTGATAACCTTTTTGTTTATACCTGTTGTAGCCGTGGCCCAGGCGCCTCAACCTGCCAAGACAGGGACTACGGGGCAGGCAACCAGGAGCAACGCCTTCCAGATGCTGGTCAATGAAGGCATGAAATTAATGAGCCAGGGCCGCAACTACGAGGCTGCTATCATCTTTCACAAGGTGATCACCGATGCAGACCCGAAATCGGTAAATTACCAGGATGCCCAGTACTATATCGGCCAGGCCCTGTACAATCTGCATTTCTATGTGTCCGCCTACCAGTACCTGGCCCAGGTCGGACAGGCCGGTCCAGGTCATCGGCACTACCAGGAGGTCCTGGAGTGGTTCCTGAAGATACACCGCAAGTTGCCTGGCGATATGAACACGCTGTACAGCATGTCAACGTTCAAGGAAAACCTGTATCCCCCCAAGGACTCGGATGAAATCCATTACTACGTGGCCCAGTACTATTACTCCCAGGGCAACCTGGACCAGACAATCAAAATGCTCTCAAAGGTGTCCCAGCGGATTCCACAGTTGTTCATCAAGGCGGAGTTCCTGAAGGGCGTTACCTACGTCCGCAAAAGGCAGATTAAAGGTGACGCCAAGGACATGCTGAGCGCGGCCCAGTGCTTTGCGCGTGTGCTGTCCTTCATCGCATCCAGCGACTTGAAGGGCCCGGAAATCGAAAAGATCACGAACATGACCTTGATGGCCATGGCCAGGGTTTTTTACTCGATCGGCGACTTCAAAAAGGCATTAAAGTACTACAACAGCATATCCCAGAATTCCTCCTACTGGCTGGACAGCATCTTTGAACTGGCATGGACGTACTATCAAACGGGCCAGTACCCAAGGGCACTGGGAAACCTGGAAACCCTGCGCTCACCATACTTCAGCCAGGCGTACTACCCGGAGGCATTTGTGTTGAAGGCCGTGATCCTGTTTATGAACTGCCATTACAAGGACGCAATTCTGACGATCAACAAATCGTACAAGGAATACTGGGACATATTCCAGGAATTGCGTCGTATTCTGAAGACGTACAAGGACCCGGCCCAGTTCTATCGTTACCTGGCCCGCATATCAACACACGGGGCCAAGTATTCGATGAAGGTCAAGCGTATATTTAACGCCGCATTGGCAGACAAAAAGGTCAGGCACAATTTCGAATACGTCATGCTGGTGGACAAGGAATTCAGAAAACTGAAGGCCTTGTCCAGTGACCCGGTGGCGAAACGCCTGGTCCAAATCCTGCTGCCTGATATAATCGCCTTCAGGGAATTGTCCACTGAAAAGGCGGGCAGGCAGGCCAGGGACAGGCTGAAACGCGTGTACCGGGACCTGCGCCATGTGCTGGCCGAGGCACTCAAAGTCAGGTTCGAATGTAACAATGCGCTGGCCGGACGCTTGTCCAATGCCCTCAAATCAACACAGGTAAAGGCATCCGGGAAATTATTTAAACTGGATAACGAACACCGCAGGTGGCCCTTTGACGGGGAATACTGGAAGGATGAACTGGGCTCCTATTACTATCCCATACAATCGTACTGTAAATAAAGGGAGGCGCCATGCGATTCAAAAATCTGGTCACCGTACTGCTGATATTGTGCATGGCAGGCTTGCCTGCCCTTGCAAAAACGGATAAGGCCTCGAAAAAGAAATCCGACAAGGACAAGGTCTTCAGGAAGGCCCCGACCCTGGGCGTCCAGGGCATAGAAGGCAGGGAACAGGTATTCGAAATAGACAGCCTGAACAACAGTATCGAGGACCTGCAATCCCTGCTGGACATCGAAGAGGACAGCGAAAAACCCAAGACACTGGAGCGCCTGGCCGAAATATACTGGGAAAAGGCGGAATACTATTACTCTCTTGCGTATGGCAACAAACTCTTTCATCGCCTTGCCCTTGCCCAGCAAAAAAACGACAAGAAGGCGGTGGCCAAGATCCGCGCCCAGCAACAGCAATTACTTCAATTGAGGGCCTACTGGCAACAACAGGCCGTGAATATCTACAAAACGATTGTTATCAAGTACAAAAACTATTCGGACCTGGATACCACGCTGTATTACCTGGGATATACGCTGGTGATGATGGGCAGGGGCGACGAGGCGTACCCGTATTTTATCCAGTTGGTGCGCGAATTTCCCCAGTCCAAGCATATACCCGAGGCACTGTTGAACCTGGGCGAATACTTTTTCAACCAGGGCAAGATGAAGGATGCCCTGGAATTGTACACCAAGGTTGAGGACTACAAGCAATCAAAGGCCTATGCCATGGCCATGTACAAGAAGGCCTGGTGTTACTATAACCTGGGCAAGGAATATTACCAGCAGTCATTGAACCAGTTCCTGAAGGTGATCCGGTATGCAAAGGCCGCTGACATCAAGAAACTGCCGTACAAGGACCGCCTGGTGGCCGAGGCATCGCGGGACCTGGTCATGGTGTACGCCCAAATCGGCTCCCCGGACCAGGCCCAAAGGCTGTTCAAGTCCATTGCGCCCAAAAAATACGTGCACATGTTGCTGCGCCTGGCCAAGGCCTACGCGGAACAGGGCAGTTACAACAAGGCCAACCGCGTGTACCAGATCCTGATGGCAAAGAAACTGGCAAAGGAACACCCGTACCTGATCATCAAGTACCAGTTGCTGATCGTGAAAAACTCGTTTAACCAGCCGAAAAAATCCGTGATCATACGTGAAACCAGGCGTCTTTTGCGCGCGATCAAAAAATTTGGCCCCACTGCGCCCAAGGCATTCATGGAAAGACAGATGGCCTCTGTGGACGAATTGTTGCGCAACATGATTCAGACATACGACAAGGAGGTATCGGTCACCAAGGAAAAGTCCACCATGGCCTTCCTGGTGGAGCTGGAAGGTGCCTATATGCAACTATTCCCAAAGAGCGCATTTCGTGGTGCGGTGGCCATGCGATACGCAAACCTGCTGGAAAGGATAGGCAAATACGAGGCCGCGGCTGACTGGTTTTATACGGCCTACAAACTGAACCCCAAGGCCAAAAAGGCCATAGATGACCTGCACGACGCTGTCATGGATTACCTGCAAGTCATTGATTTAAAGGCCAAAGGTGAGAAACCCGAGGAAACCCAGGACCTGGCCGAAAAAAAGATCCCCCAGTTGCAGGCAAAGGCGATCAAGGCCGCCCAGATTTACATCAAGGTGTCCAACAACAAGTCGCCGGATATCGAGAAAATCAAGTATGCTGCGGCTAAGTTGCTGTACGACTACAACCATTTCAAAGAGGCCATCCCATTGTTCGAAGACATCGTACAGAACAATTCGGGCACCAAAATCGCACCGGTGGCCGCCAAGTTGCTGTTGTCCTCCTTCCACCTGACCAGGGATATTGACAACCTGAACAGGTGGGCCAACAAGATTGCCTCCAATCCCAAACTGATGCGTGGGGATGTGGCCAGGATCGTAACCGAAATCCGCAACCAGGCCGAGTACAACAAATGCTTCACCTTTGAAAAAAAGAAAAAATACGCCAAGGCCGGCGACTGCTTCATGGCCTATATCAGGAAGTTTCCGGATACCAAGATCAAGGACAGGGCCATGCTCAATGCGTCAGGCAATTACTTCAGGGCCAGGATGGTGCTCAAGGCATTGAAAACCATTGCAAAACTGGTGAACGACATGCCGGATTCCAAACTGGCGCCCATGGCCCTGTACAACCTGGCCGACTTTTATCGCAAGATTGCCATATACTCCGAGGCGGCCAACAAGTACGAGGCTTTTGTTACCAACTACCCCAAGCACAAACTGGCGGAAAAGGCCCTGCGTTATGCAATGGTCTTTTGGTACGGCCTGGGTGAGTACAGGAAATCGATCCGTGATTCCAGGATCTACCTGCGAAAATTCCCGAAGACCGACAAGGCACCCAGGGTCTTCCTGCAGATTGGGCTCACCATGGAAAAACAAAAAAATTGGCGTGCTGCCGGGCGCCAGTTTGCCACGTACAAAAGGCACTACGGTATGAAGGCGGGCATCGATTCCTACCTGCGCTGCCTGAAGGAGATCGCAACCTGTTACAGGCATATGCACAACCAGGCACGTGCAAACAGGGCTTACAAGGCCGTTGTGGATGCGTACAATAAATTGCCTGACGAGCAAAAGAAAAAGGTCGGCATAGAAGGGCTTGATGCCACGGCCGAGTCACTTTTCATGCTGGGCGAGATGGTGCTGGCCCAGATGCGCAGGGTGAAACTGCGCATGCCGCAAAAGATACTGGAAAAACGCATCAAGAAAAAACTTGCCCTGCTGAAAAAGGCCATTGGTATGTTCGCGGATGTGGAAAAATTCGGCAGGCCGAACTGGACAATCGCTGCGCACCAGCGTCGCGGCCTTGGATTCAAGGAACTGGCCACGTCCATTGAAAACGCCCCTGTACCGAGGCGCCTGACAGCGGACCAGAAAATGTATTACCGCAACTTCCTGCAGCAAAAGGCGGTGCCCATATGGGAACAGGCAAAACGCGAGTTCATGGCATGCGTACAAACGGCAAAGCGATTGAAATGGTATAACAAGTATTCCGAGGAGGCGGAAAAGGAACTGCGTACACTCGACCCGAACTTCAAGAGTCTGCCGGAATTCAAGGCAAAGGCGATTTACTTCCACCTGAATTCGGCCAGGCCTGCGTTCATTGCACCCACGGTGGACAGCAACCCGCCGTCATGGACGGACGACGACCTGAAAACCCGGCTGGATAAGGACCTTGCCACGAACAACCCCAAGGCCATGGTGAACATGGGGTTGTATATGCTGGGGACCGGCCACCCGGACAAGGCCAAGGAGTACTTCCAGAAGGCCGTTGCAAAGGCATCCCAGTGTCCAAACGGCAAGGCCGCACTGGCGTTTATGGATTTGCTGGCAGGCCGGATGGACGCGGCACAACAGGCTGCACAGGAGGTGCTGACAGCGGACCCGCTGAACGGGCTTGCAAATGACATCATGGCCCAGGTCGATTCCCAGCACGGGGCACTGGCCAAGGCCATGGTGGAGGCCAGGAAGGCCTTGATCACCAACCCGGAGGATATGAATGCGTACTTGACCCTGGCCGCCGGCTACAAACGGCTGAAACAGTTGGACGTGGGTATCCTGGTGTGCAACAGCGCACTGAACCTGGAAAAGACCCAGCCGCAGATGTTGAACATCCTGGGCCTGATCTATCTGGCACGCAACGATGTAAAGACCGCGGTGCATAATTTCGAGGCGGCGGTGCGTGCAAAACCGGATTTCGTGGATGCCCTGATGAATCTGGGTGCTGCAACCCTGGCATACAAGGACTTCAATACAGCGATCGCACAGTTTGAAAAGGTGATCCAGTTGCAGCCTGACAATGCAATGGCCCTGTTGAGCCTGGGGGCTGCATACCGCGGGGCGAACCGGCCTGCTGACGCCCAGAAGGTGTATGCAAAACTGGTGCAGGCACACCCCAACAACCTGGATGTACACTTTAACGCATGCGTACTGTACCAGGAAAGCATGGCTAAATATGACAAGGCGGCCCGGGAATGTAAACGCTTCCTGGACATGGCAGGACCCAGGCATCCCATGTATAAAGAGGTATCCCAGCGATACAAGGGGATCCTGGATACGATCAAGGTGTTGAAGGAATCCAACGAGGCCGAACAACCCAAGCAGCAACCACGGAAAGGTGCCCCGGCAGTAAAAAAACAGGGTGGAAAATCCAGCACAAAACCATCAAAAGCGTCAAAATCCCGAACAAAGACCATAAAAGGAAAGAAGAAAGGTGCAAAAAACATCAAGCGGGCAAAGAAAAAGATGCACAAGACAAAAAAATAGTATTTTTAGGATTAGGATGATTTGTTTTTTTACAACTATGCGTTATACTTAAAAAGGACAGGTGAGGATATGTGGAAGAAGATCCTTTTTATGCTAATGGTTATGGTGTTTACGGCCACGAGTATTGCCGCGTTTGCCAAGGAAAAAAAGAAGGAAAAGAAGATCCACGAGATGGTCTTCGAAGGCGACGTGGTGGAGGCGGAATTTATGCACCCTAACCAGGGTATGGTCACCGTACTGATTAGAAAAAAACGTTCTTTGCTGCTGAAACCCCGGACGGATTTCATTGAAGAAATCATTAAATCCGCAGAGGACCTGTAAGGAGTCGTATGGAGCAGGATATACCGATTATACGGATTGACATCTATGATGCCGAGGGCAGTCTGCTGCGTACGCAGACCTTTGAACAAAACCTGATCCGTATCGGCAAGGGGGGACAGAGCCACCTCAGGCTGACGGATGAAACGGTTTCCCGGCAGCATGCAGTGATCGAGGTGGACGAGGATGGCAGGATCCTGTTGAGGGACCTTGGCAGCACCAACGGCACCCAGATAAATGGCAAAAGACTGAAAGAAAGCGAACTGTACGACGGTGACGAGATCACGGTCGGCGAGGTCAGGCTGGTTATACACATCGAAGGGGGAAAACCTGCTGCCAAGAGGATGGCCGACCGGTTTTATATCTATTCGCAGGAAGAGGAAGATACGACCCCCGGTGCCTGGCAGGCCGTGGAGGTTTCGATACTGTGGAACGACGAACTGGTGGATGTGCGACACATCAGGAAGGGTCACCAGTTTACGGTTGGCACATCGGAGAAAGCGGATTACATGCTGCCCGAGGAATTCCTGAACGAGGAACTCCTGCCGCTTGTGGTCACGATGAATGACCATATGTACGTGGATGTCAGTTCGAAAATGGCCACGGGCGATGCGATGGTGAACGGCGATGTGCTGCCCCTGGACAGGCTTAAACGCAAGGCCCTGTTGACCGATAATCAATTTTTGAAACTGGAGGAAAAAACCAGGGTACGGGTAAAATTCGGGGACTTCACCTTTTTGATAAAGTCCGTTGAGATCCCTAAATTGACCGGCACTTCACCATTTCTCAACGTGGACTGGTCCTTGCAGATATTTTTGGCATTGTCGCTGGTATTGCACCTGATGTTCCTGCTGATGGTAAACATGATCCCGGAGGAGGAACTGGAGGCCATGTCAGACCCCTACAAGATGTCGGCCAGGGCATTCAAGATGATCCAGTTCGCTGAAAAGGAAAAGGAAAAAATCCAGAAACAGGAACAGGCCAAAAAGAAGAAATCCTTCAAGGTAAAAAAGGTCAAAGCCGGTGCCAAACAGGCGGGAACCAAGATGGCCGTAAAGACGACCAAACGGGTGATCAGCAAGTTGACGCCTGAGCAGCGGAAAATCCAGGATAAAAAGATCGCCCTGTCATCAGGGCTCAGCCGGGTACTTTCCCAGAACGATATGTTGAGTGACATCATGGGTGCAGGACCGGGCACGGGCATGGGAATCAAGGTGATCGGTTCCCCGGGCGGACCCGGTAGTCACGCCGAAATGGGATTGTTCGGCGGGATCATGGAACCCGGAGGCGGCGGTGGTTTCGCCGGGCCTGGCATGGGACTGGGTGCCGGCGGGCAGTTCGCCGCTGTGGGGGACAATATCAAGGGCCTGGGAAAGGTCTCATCCGGTGGAGTCGGTGTGAGGCTAAAAAAACGCGCCAGGAATACCAGGTTGATCCTGGGTAATGCCGACATCACAGGCCACCTGGACAAGGAAATCGTACGCCGGTATATCCAGCGACACATGGACCAGATCAGGTGGTGCTATCAGCAGGAGGTGCAGAAGAATCCCAAGTTGGAGGGGGATGTGAGAGTGAGTTTCATCATTACCCCGACCGGCCGTGTGATTCGAGTGCAGGTGGTGGGCAGTACCCTTAGGAATGCCAATGTTGAGCAATGCATGATGGAACGTATCCGGACATGGCAATTCCCTGCACCTAAGGGCGGCGGGCTTGTAAAGGTCATTTATCCATTCATCCTCAGGGTCACAAGGTAGTTATGAACAAAGCGTTGAAAATGGCACTCCTGAGTGCAATGTTCGTCGTTGCGTGCAGTAAGGCCCAAACCGACTCGATCAAGATCGCAAACATGGGCGTAAGGGCCTACGAGATGGGTAACTTCGAACGTGCGGCGCACCTGTTCAAGTCCGCGATCCGCCTGTACCCCAAGAATGCCAAGGCGCACTATCACCTCGGGATGATCCTGTTGTACCAGAACAACGACCCGCAGGATGCGGCCACAGAATTTGAAAAGGCCATAGAATACGAGCCCCGGTTCGAGGCCGCTATGTTTCAACTGGGCAGGGCCGCCTTTGCAATGGGTAAAATGGATACGGCACGAAAATACCTGAGCCTGACCATAGACAGGGGAACCACGCTGCCAGGGCCTTATTACTGGATGGGCAGGATCGAGCAGCAGGCCGGGAAGCTGGACAAGGCCGACGAGTATTATCGAAAGGCCATCAAACTGAATCCCCATTATTCGAGGGCCTTTGTGGCCCTGGCCGACCTGTACCAGTCCGTATCGGCCTATCCCGAGGCGGTGGAGGTGCTGAAAGAGGACCTGCGTATCAACCCCAAGGACCCGGATGGCTATGAAAAACTGGGGTTGATTTACATTGCCCTGGCCCAGTACAAGAAGGCCGAAAACGCGATCCGCAATGCCCTTTCCTATAACCCCGGAAATACCCTGGATTACCTGAACCTTGCCTCCGCGTTGGTGGGCCAAAAAAAATATCGTGAGGCCGCATTTTACGTCAAGCGCTTCGTACTGGAGGCCAAAGGCCCCATGACCAAATACGTGGAACCCGCCAAACTGATGTACGATAAAATCCAGGAATTGTCCCTGCAATAACCGTGACTGCCTCTGCCAATTGGATCCAGGTGCAAGGTGCTGCCCTGGCCGCATTGCTGGAACTGGCGCTAATTATCAACATACAATTACGAAAGGCCAGGCCCGGGGCATGGGCCTGGTATTCCGCGATGGGCATGGACCTGTCCCTGTGGTCTGTGCTCAATACGTTGATGCTGACGGACGTATCCGATAACTCCATTTTGAGTATCCTGTACACGTTCCTCAGTGTTGCGGTCCCGTTTTTCATCCTGGGATTTCTGCGCAAACTGTTCAACGACCGTCACCGCCTGACGCATCGCTTCCAGATTGTGTTGGCCGTTTTCCTGGGTTTTGCCGTTTTATTGCCTCTTACTGGCATACCGGGCATCCAGGCCTTTGCCAGGCACTGGGACCACGTGTATGTATTCGGCATGCTGGCGATTGTCCTGCTGCTGCTGTTTTTCAGGTATCGCCACGAAAAGAACGAATTGGAACGCGGTCGTATCGCATTCGTGATGCTGCCCATGGGCATCTTTTCCCTGGTTGCGTCCATCGCCTTTGCGCCCAACCTGCACGTAAACCGGGTTTATGGCCACCTCGCAATCCTTGCGCTGCTTTATTCATTGTACCAGGCAACGGTTCAACGGACCTTGATCGACCTGATCGACCTGGCCATCAAGGCTGTACACGCATTGGTCATGACAGCCATCATGGGCGCCATATTTGCCCTGGTGGTGCTGGAATCCATGGGCAGCACCGGGCTGCTGGTATTCAACACGTTCGTGGCCTCTTTGGTGGTTTACATCATATTTACGCCTTTGAATGCCAAGATCAGGGACTTTCTGGCCAGGATCATGTCCCGCAGCAAGAGCGAATTGAACCAGGCGGTGGAAGAGATCGGTAAAAGTATGGACAGGATGGTAACGGACGAGGACACCGTAAACCTGGTGATACAAAAATTTGCCGCGGTTAGCACGATCCAGCAGGCATCGATCTATCGCCTGGACGAATCCAGGACCAGGCTGGTGTTGCTGGGGAGCCTGGGCATATACCCGGCCAGGACGATCGGTGCCAGGCAGGTATCGCCCATAGTGGAGGCGGTTATGAACGAAGGCTACCTGTTTACGGATCGAATCCGGGAGGAACTGGGGTGGTTTGCAGTGGCCGGTGATGGTGGAAACCCCAAACGGGTTAGCCTGTTGAAGCGGATGCTTGGATTGCTGGAACAGTTGGACGCGAACCTCCTCGTGATTATTCCCGCACCAAAGGGGTGGTACGGGCTAATCGCAATCAAGCACCTCATGCCCACGGCAAACACCTACACGGACGTGCAGGCCCTTATTCAACTGGCAGGCCATTTGTCCGCCATGTTCGAGGCCTCCAAACTGGCCAAGGCGCAAAGGGAACGGGAACGCCTGGCCTTGCTGGGCGAATTGTCCGCAGGCCTGGCACACGAAATCCGCAATCCCCTGGGTGCAATACGAGGCGCGGCCGAGTTGATTGAACCGGAAACCGCCGAGCAACAGGAATTCCTGGACGTGATTACCCAGGAGGTGGACCGCCTGGAATCCGTTATGTCCAGGTTCCTGGACTTTGCCAGGCCCTTGAACGCACGCATGGGTGTGACGGATCCCATGGGCATTGCCCACAAGGCATGCAACCTGTTGATCCAGCACCACGAGATGGACGTGGAATTCCATAACCTGATCGGTGAACCACAAACGGTACTGGCGGACGAAGAACTGCTGACCCAGGTATTCATAAACATCATAAAGAATTCCATGGAGGCCAGGTCCCGCAGGTTGATAATTCGCCTGGAAAAAGGTGACCAGGAGGATTTCATAATGATTTCCTTTCAGGACAACGGTAAGGGTATGACAGAGGCCCAGTTAAAGCAGGTTTTTGTACCCTTTGTGACAGGCAAGAGCAGTGGTACGGGCCTGGGCATGGCCCTGAGCAAAAAGATTATCACCAGCATGGATGGCACAATAGAGGTGGACAGCGAACCCGGGGAAGGCACACTTGTTACCATCGGATTACGTCCAGCCGTGCTTTCCCAACCTGATACGGGCAAGGCTTAGCCCAAATTACCGGACCGGGTTCGGCGGTCGAGCGCAATTTGAGGCACCACAAAAAAATCCATCCATGCTACAATACCCGCCGGATTTTGGTGGAGGCGATGTGCATCCTGTTTTAGCATTGGCAAAAAAGCGTTGCGTATTGTTCGACGGGGCCATGGGTACCCAGATAGAGGCTTTGGGCGTGACCCGGGAGGACTTCGGCGGCATGCCCCAGTTGAACGAGGTGTTATGCATCAGTAAACCCGAACTGTTGCTAAAGATTCACCGTTCCTACATAGAGGCAGGCGCTGATGTAATCGAAACCAATACGTTCAGTGCAAACCGCATTGTTTTGCGGGAATACGGCCTTGAGGACCGCGTCAGGGAACTGAATACCGCTGCCGTTGCACTGGCCAGGGATGCGGTTAGCAGGTTTGCACCTGCGGATAAGCGGGTTTTCGTGTCCGGTTCGATAGGACCGGGAACCAAATTGCCCAGCCTGGGCCAGGTCGGTTTTGATGAACTGTTTGACGCCTACCTCGAACAAGCCCTTGCCATGATCGCGGCGGGTGTCGATGTGATCCAGGTGGAAACCACGCAGGACCCGTTACAAACCAAGGCCGCGTGTATGGCGTGTGTAGAGGCCCGGAACAGGACCCACTCGGAAGTGATGGTGGTTTGCCAGGGCACCTTTGATTCAAACGGCAGAATGCTGCTGGGCACGACGCCGGAGGCCTTTGTTACCACGATTGCAGGTGTCAAGGGCGTGGATGTGCTGGGGATCAACTGCTCCACCGGACCTGCCGAGATGTATCCCGTGTTGCGTACCATCACTGCACGCTCACCTCTGCCCGTGATCGTGCTGCCCAATGCAGGGCTCCCCAAGACCAGGGACGGAAAGTCCTATTATGACCTTACGCCCGGGCAATACACCAAGCATATGGTGGAGTTCGTCCAGAACTTCGGTGTTGAAATGGTCGGTGGTTGCTGTGGAACCACGCCCGAACACATAAAAACACTGCATGAGGCGCTGAAGTCCGCAAAACGCTTGGACCGGCACCCGCAGCAAGTGCCATCGGCATCGAGCCTGTACATCGACATGCCGTTTCACCAGGAACCCAGGCCATTGATCATCGGCGAACGCACCAACGCCTCGGGCAGCAAGGCGTTTCGGGAGGCGTTGCTGGCCGGGGACCTGGACGCCATGGACGAGGTGGCCAGGAATCAGGCCTCGGAAGGTGCGCACATGCTGGATGTGAATGTGGCCTGGGCCGGCCGCAAAGAGGCCGATGACATGGCTGCGATTACAGGGGTACTGCGGCAGTCAATCCAGTTGCCTTTGATGATCGATTCCACGGACCCGGACACGATTGAGGTGGCCTTAAGGAATTACCCGGGCAAGGCAGTGATCAACTCCGTGAACCTGGATGAGCCGGAAAAACTGCACAGGATCGCGGATTTGGCGGCCAGGTACGGGGCCGCAATCGTGGCGCTTGCAATCGATGAGCAGGGTATGGGCAAAACAGCGCCGCGCAAGGTGGAAATCCTGCAAAAAATCGTGGAAATCCTGGGCAGGGAACACGGGATAAGGCCGAGGGATTGCTTTTTGGATGCCCTGACCTTTACGGTGGCCAGTGGCGAGGAAAGCCTGCGACGAGCCGCGATCGAAACGCTCGATGCGATCAGGGAACTGAAAAAGGTCCTGCCCGAGTCCCAGACGATCCTGGGAGTCAGCAACATCTCGTACGGGCTGAAACGCAAGGCCAGAAAGGTGTTGAATTCCGTATTTTTGCACCATGCATTGGAGGCCGGCCTGGATGCGGCGATCCTGAATGCGGGCAAGGTGTTACACCCGGCCGCGATTTCCAAGGATGCGAGGGAACTGGCCGATGCCCTCCTGTTTGACCGCAGTAAGGATGCCCTGACCGATTACATCGAGTATTTCAAGGCAAAAAAGGCAGGTGCCGCCACACAGGAGGCACCGAAGGACCCCAGGGAACAGTTGTACTGGATGGTGGTTAAAGGCAGCAGCAAGGACCTGGAGGAGGTGATCGACAGGGTTCTGGAAGTGCTGAAACCACAGGATGTGGTGGACCAGGTGCTGCTGAAGGCCATGTCCAAGGTCGGTGAGATGTTCGGGGCAGGTGAGTTGCAACTCCCGTTTGTGTTGAGGTCGGCACAGGTGACAAAGTCTGCCGTGGCCCGGTTGGAGCCGTTGCTGCGCAAGAAAAAGGCATCGACCAAGGGAACGGTGGTGCTGGCAACCGTGAAAGGGGATGTGCACGATATTGGCAAAAACCTGGTGGGGATCATCCTGTCAAACAGCGGATGGGAGTGCGTGGACCTTGGCACCATGCAACCGTTGAATGCGATCCTGGACGCGGCAAAACAGCATAATGCTACGGCAATAGGACTGTCAGGCTTGCTGTTGAAGTCAGCGATAGTGATGAAGGAAAACCTGCAGGAAATGCAACGCCAGGGGCTGCAAATTCCGGTACTGGTGGGTGGTGCGGCATTGAGCCGACGTTTCGTCCAGGAGGACCTGGTCCCTGTGTACGATGGTCCGGTATTCTATTGCCGGGACGCATTCGATGCCGTTACAGCGCTGGACAGCGTGTTGGAGGGCAGGGCACAGGATGTGGCTCAACCGCCCAAGGCACCCAGGTCGGCCAGGCGAACAAGGCCGACGGTTTCGCCGGACCGCGTCCCAATCAGGCAACCGCAATTCACCGGCAACCGGTTGTTTGACCACGTTCCACTGGATGACGTGTTGGCTTGCCTGGACCACGATGCCCTGTTCAGGCGTCGCTGGCGTTTCAAGTCCAAGGACGATTGGGACAGGCTGAAACAGGATGAACTGGAGCCCCTTTTGAAGCGGATTTTGGACCGTTACCATGGCCTGTTGAAACCAGCGGGCATCATGGGTTTTTATCCGGCCTGTGGACAGGGTGATTCGATTAAGGTCATGGATGATGGGCATAAGGCGTTATTCACGGTGCACACACCCGAAGGCAAACCGGGGTTGGCCGGGTTCCTGCCGCCATGCGGGGAAGGGCCTGATTTCCTGGGCCTGGCCGTTGCCACGGTTGGCGATGCCGTTGCGGCCAAGGAACAGGAATTGTACTCCCGTAACGAATACGAGGCCTACTTTTACCTGCACGGGCTGGCCGTGGAGGTGGCAGAGGCCACGATTACGTGGTTGCATGCAAGGCTTGCGCTGGCGTGGGGCATGGATGTCGAGGGATGCGCCCCAACCCGGGGCGGGCGTTTTTCAATAGGCTATCCTGCGTGTCCTGACCTGGAGGACCAGGCCGGATTACTGGACGTGCTGGAGGCGCAGCGCATTGGGATTCGGTTGACACAGAACTTCCAGATGCTGCCAGAAGCCAGTGTTACGGCCCTCGTTTTTCATCATCCCCAGGCCGATTTATCCCGCTGACCTGGTCCTTGCCTGTTGTGCCTTGGCAGTTTCAGGACGGCCTTCAATCCGCTTCCCTGAAAAAGACTATTGCATCATTTTTGACAGTACACTGGCCCTTGCATTTTGCCTCGACATGGTAGTCGTAGTCCCAGCCGAACGCCCGGGACGGGCCCGCTGACCACGTGGTGATCAGCACCTGGTTGTCCAGTTCGCCAAACCCGGTGGCAGCCTCTGCCGGCAGTTTGCGATCCGCCTTGTTTCCGTCCGCCGGGACCCAGCCAGTACCAGGCAGGTACACCTCGGACCACCGGTGAAACACATCGTCGAATCCCGCCTTGTGTCCCCTGAATACCAGGGAACCCACGTACCTGGCTGGCAAACCCGCGGCCCTGGCCAGGGCGATCACGGAAAACGTGTATTCGCTGCATGATCCCGAGCCTCGACTCAACACCATGGGCGCAGGATTCCAGCCGCCTGCCAACGCGTAATGCAGGGTGCGGGTCACGTATCCCAGCACGGCCCTGGCCTTTGTAACTGCATCACTGATCCCTGCACAACAGTGCTTTACTGCGTTGCGAATAATCGCCGAATGGGTCATGTACTTGTCCGCATCTGCCAAAAAAGGACTGAGCCTGGCCGGAATTTTTGACGAAGGCCCTCCTGGCATAAGTATCCACCGTGTATCATACAATACGGCGTTCAGTGTGTAGCCCACTTCTTTGACCTGTCCCGGTTTCAGATTGTGGAAAATAAAATGTGCGATCCTGCCCGGACCTTCCCCTTTTTCGATAGAGGCCCAGTGCCCTATTGCCCTGACGTCGGATATGTCCTGGTTGGCATAATCGGCAGGCACGGCCACGAATACGTCCACCTGGTCCGCCACCGCAGGGCCGCTGTTTAATACCTTTACCAGGAATTTTACCCGCACCTTCCTGGGATGGGTGCGATACGGTCCCGGGCCAAAATTCAAATCCAGGGCAAAAATCCGCCTCGATGCCCGGTCCAGCACCAGCAGCCGGTCATTCCTGACACACAAGCCTGAGGGATATGATGCCGGTGAATCGAGCCTGAATAGCACCTTCCCACTGGCGGGATTTACAAGGAAGATATGGTTGTCATCCCTGTCCCCCACGAATAAATACCTGTCTTTGTAGCAGGCCAGTCCAACGGGCTTGCGCATGGGACTCGGGAAACCGGACACGATCGTTCCGTCGGCAGGGTCGATCCTGGCGATCCTGCCCCTGAAACCCAGCAGGGCATATAAATTGTTATGACAAAATGCAAGCCCGGTGATCATGGCAGGCGCAGGGATCTGGCGGACCTGTTCCCTCAGGCGGTTGAATACCAGTATCCTCGAGTTAATGCCATCGGCCACCCACATAAGCCCATTGTGCCAGTCCAGGCCGGTTGGCCTGCCCCAGACGGGTATTTTCATATGCCCCTTGGGCCCCACTACAGCGGATGGATCCAAACCGGTGACCCACAATCCGCCTGGCCCTTTTGCCATGGAAAAGGGTTCGGCGATTTTCACCGACCTAAGCACACGAAAGGTGGGAAAATGGGCGAAATTTCTTGCCAGCGCCGTTCGTGGCCCCAAAACAAGTAATAAAATCAAAAAAATGCGCTTCATGTTGCAACCTCCTGCATTTCCATGACGATTGATTATATACCCTGAATGTGTGATTGGTAAGGCCATGTGGAGCGCAGGCGGCTCGCCTGGTCTGTCGTGGCCGTGTGGGGCCGGCTTCCAGCCGGCCTTTTCCGTGACCGTTGACCGTGACTGCCTGCGGTCCGTGGCTTCCGTTTCCAACTTCCCAAATTACCTGTCAAATTTGAGGACAAAGGACACCGAAAGCGGTGCAGATACGCGGAGTTAAGCCCATTTGAGCACAGGCGTACTAGCGGTACGTCGAGCATCAAATGGGTGCAAACGACAAAGTAGATGGACCGCTTGCGGTGTACTCCCTAAGGCCGCAGGCCTTGACAACGAGCCGTCAGGCGAAGTTTCACTCCCGAATTTAGTCAGGTAATTTGGGAACATCCCCGCTATTGCCAAATCAAATGCATATCGTGTATGATTTACCCATGGAAGCCTCCGATGGCCAAGGGACACCACCTGCTGTATCCATTGTAATACCCGTATTCAACGAGGAACAATCCCTGCCCGAATTGTACGACGAATTACGCACTACGCTTGATACGGCACCCTGGCCCTATGAAATGATATTCGTGGATGACGGCAGCACGGATGGATCGTCCGCCGTGCTGCAAAGGCTTGCGCAGGAAGACCACAGGGTCAAGGTGATCAGATTCGTACGCAACTACGGACAAACAGCCGCCCTGGATGCCGGGTTCAAACACGCAGGCGGCACAGTGGTCGTATCCATTGACGCGGACCTGCAAAATGACCCTGCTGACATCCCCAGGCTGGTACAACGCCTCGAGGACGAAGGTGTGGATGTGGTCAGTGGCTATCGCAGGAAACGGAGGGATGACTTTTTACGCAAGACCCTGCCTTCCAGGATCGCAAACATCATTATCGGCCGGGTCACGGGTGTACGTATTCACGACTACGGTTGCACGCTGAAGGCCTACCGGCGGTCGGTACTGGAACGTATAAACCTTTACGGTGAAATGCATCGTTATATACCTGCATACGTCAAGTGGGCCGGAGGCAGCGTGATGGAGGAACCGGTAAATCACCGTCCCCGCAAGTACGGTCGCTCCAAATACACCTTGAAAAAGGCGGTCAGGGTGATCCTGGACCTTATGACCGTGCGTTTCATACTGGGATATTTCACCAGCCCATTGTATTTTATCGGCAGGTATGCACTGTTATTCATAGCCCTGTCCACCTTGTCAGGTACGTGGTCATTGGTAAAACGCCTGCTTTGGGGCAAACCCCTTTACACGGACCCCTTTTTCATTCTGACGTTTATCCTGTTTCTGGCAGGGGTACAGATCCTATTTTCCGGTGTGGTGGCGGAATTGACTATGCGTACCTACTTCGAGAGCCAGAAGAAACCGCCGTACATGATAGACCGGACTATCAATATTTTCAGTTCACAGGATGGGTGATGTGCGGCATTGCAGGTATAATTGATGCCAGGATCGACACTCGTACGGCCCACAGCGAACTAAGCGCCGTAATGCGCGCCATGCACCATCGCGGGCCGGACCAGTCGGGTACGATACACAGTGGTCCGGCACACCTTGGACACGTCAGGCTGTCGATCCTCGATATCCAGGGCGGGGCCCAGCCCATGTCAAACGAAAAAGGCACGGTGTGGCTGGTATTCAACGGCGAAATATACAATTTCAGGCAATTGCGCAAGGATTTGCAGGCCAGGGGGCACAAATTTCATTCCACGGGTGACACGGAGGTAATCATCCACCTTTACGAGGAATTGGGCGGTCAGGTGGTCGAGGCACTGGACGGCATGTTTGCCTTTGCGATCTGGGATGCACGAATCGGCAGACTGCTCCTGGCCAGGGACCGGTTCGGTCAAAAACCCCTGTACTACCACGAAGGCCTGCATGGCATCTGTTTTGCCAGCGAAATGAAGGCATTGCTGCGTTTTTCCAACGTGCCCGGGGACATCGACAACACCAGCCTGGCGGACTACATGATATTGAACTACGTGCCTGCACCGGCCACCCTGGTGCGGGGTGTAAACAAACTGCCGCCAGGGCATACACTGACATGGCGGGACTCGCATTCAGCCATGAGCCCGTATTTTCATCCGGGGCCATCGGCGCACACGCCTGTACCCACGTCAAAGGTCCGGGCCATATCCATGTTCTGGGAGCGATTCGATCGGTCCGTGCAAAAGCGCCTGGTTGCGGACGTCCCTGTAGGCCTGTTTTTATCGGGTGGCATCGATTCGACGGCCATTGCCGTATCCATGGCAAGGTCCATCGGCCCCAAACGGGTCAGGGCATTTACCATTGGCTTTTCCGACCCGGATTTTGACGAAAGCACGTATGCCGGACAGGTGGCTCGAAAACTGGGTATCCCCTTGCAGGTGAAGGATGTGGGGCCGAAAGAGGTGCAGGATGTATTCCCGGGCCTGGCCGATATAGCGGATGAGCCGGTATCCGACAATTCGATCATACCAACGTACATGCTGTGCCGTTTTGCGCGCCAGGACATCACGGTAGCCCTGTCAGGTGACGGGGGCGACGAATTGTTCATGGGTTATCCCACGCTCAATGCGGATTTTGCAAACAGGCTACTGGAGGTATTGCCCCTCGGCCTGCGAACGGCACGGTTGGCGATGGCCCTGGTCCTGCGATTCATGAAAACGAGTTTTTCCAACATCAGCAAGGACTTCAAACTGCGCAGGTTTGCAAGGGGGCTTGGTCTGAATACACCCGCCAGGCATGGGGCGTACCTGGGGGCGCTGACACCCGGGCAGGCCGGGGCACTGGGTCTGCCCGCTGACAGGGCTTACAAGGCCATCGAAAGCCTGTTTCCCGGTGACCCGTCGTGGTCCTGGGCACAGCGTTTGTCCGCATTCTACCTGCGTACCTACCTGGCAGAGGACGTGCTGGTCAAGGTGGACCGCGCCAGTATGGCCGCCAGCCTTGAGGCCAGGGCACCGTTTTTGGACCCGGAGGTGGTGGATTTTGCATTCTCCCTGCCCCTGCGCATGTCGTTTCACCCCCTTAAAACCAAGGTTTTTCTGCGGCAGGCACTTGCCACCAGGTTCAAGGACCCGATTGTACTAAAAAGGCCAAAAAA
This sequence comes from Deltaproteobacteria bacterium, assembly GCA_015493765.1. Taxonomy (GTDB): domain Bacteria; phylum Myxococcota_A; class UBA9042; order DTJE01; family S145-11; genus S145-11. Next base: position 9,984 of record WGCQ01000018.1, on the reverse strand, counting down.
GGGTTTCGGATTGCCCGTGGGACGCTGGTTTCGAGGCCCGCTGAGGCCTTTGCTGGAGTCGGAACTGGATTATGACACGATAAAGTCCCAGGGGTTGTTCGACCCGGACGCAGTAAAAAACCTGATTCAGGAACACGTTGCCGGTGTTTTTGACCATCGCATGGTGCTGTTTTCCCTGTTGTTGCTGGAACTTTGGATAAAAAAGAACCTGGTTTAAGCAACACCAAAAAGCGGTACGTCGAGCATACACAGGTGCAAGCGACAAAGCAGATGGGCCACTTGCAGCGCCAGGCTCCCGAATTCAGTCAGGTAATTTGGGATTATCGTTTTCTTTTCTTTTTCCCTGGCGCCCTGTTTTTTGCCTTCTTTTGTATGGCTTTTTTGTCCTCTCCGGCCGTATCCTTGGCAAGCGACGGGGCCATTACGAACAGGCCGTCCATTTCCACTACGGTCCCCTTGGGGCTGACCATGCTGATACTACCTGACAGTTTTACCTTTTGGCCAACCTGGAAATCGTTCAACCTGCCTTCCTCACCCGGGCGAACGAATACCCTGATCTTTTTGGAGTGACCTTTTGTATAATCAGCCAACAACAGGGATGGTTCTATTGTGCACTCCACCTCCTCGTTTTGGGGACACAGGTTGTGTGCCACCACGTAACCGGACAGGGATACCACCTGGCCTTTCAACTTGCCCGCGTTGTTCAGCAACCCTTCCACTGAATAACTGCCATCCACGTATTTTACAGGTGGATGCTTGATATTGAGATTCGGTTTGGGCGGCAGATGCACCTTGATCTTTTTGACCGGTCCTTTGGGCTTTTGTTCCGGAAGTTTCAGACAGGAGGCCATCATGGCCACCGCAAGCAATCCGCCAAGCAATACGATCGCTTTTTTCTTCATAAAATACGCCCCGCTTAGAAGACAGGTAAAAGATAACAAAGAAGGGAAAAAGGGTCAAGTTTTGACCAAACCCCCAAATTACCTGACTGCCAAATTTAGTCAGGTATTTTTAGGGCTATCCTCTAATCCTTTAATCCTTGATTTTTTGATTCCGTTCCAGGTGTAGTGGATAAAGTAGTAAATACTGCTGATCAGGTCTAATTTTTCAATATTTCTGTACACATTCCACTGCCAGGAGGCAGTTTTTAATTTATTCCGGGAAATCGACCTGCTTAATATTCTGTATTTTGCCAAAGGCTCATCTATACCATAGGCATAATCAATATGTTTCAGGATTTTTAACCACAGGGTATAATCCTCATGCCCAACGTCTTCCATGTAAAATTTTCCAATGCTTTGAACATCCACAACAGCAGTTAGATTTCCAATAATACTGGTTTTCAATAAATCCCGATAATTTACCCTTTTTTTAGGTATATTAAATATCGATTTAATCGCACCATTTCCATCAATTATATAATATGAAGCATAACATAACTGTACATTATTTTCTTTCATGAATTTTATCTGGGTTTCCAGTTTTTCAGGCAACCATACATCATCACTATCCAAGAAGGCTATATACCTGCCTTGGGCCAGTTCAATTCCCTTATTCCTGGCTATGGCCGGACCGGAATTGTTATCCATTTTTATTAGTTTAATGCGATTGTCTTTTTGCATATATCTTTCCACGATTTTATTTGAATCATCCTGTGATTTATCATCTATTATCAGCATTTCCCAATGTGGATAGGTTTGTGCTAAAACCGATTCAATCGACTGGGAAATAAAGCGTTCCGAATTATATGAAGGTGTGATTATCGAAACCAAATCCCTTTGAGTATCCAAATACAGCTCCTGTTATGTAGCAAACGTCAAATCCTTACTGTCAAGTATATTTAACCTTGCCTGAATCAGCAGTCAAGTCCAAGCGGATTTCCCAAAATACCTGTCAAATTTGAGGACAAAGGTTGCAGAAAGTGGTTCAGATGCAAGATGGGCCGCTTGCTGCAACCGACTCCCGAATTTAGTCAGGTAATTTTGGGATTTGGGTTTGCTAATCTGTAAATTAAAAAATTATTTGACAAAAGGGATTAAAAGTCGTATATCATAGGCGGATCCCTGAACAAATAGGTGTTTGTTCCGTTTGATCCAGGGTATTGGTATTTTTGTTCTTTGAGGTGCTCAGATGAAGACCAACGTATTTGTAGGGAACCTCCCCTACTCGGTAACCTCGGAAGAGTTGGAAGAACTCTTTACAGAGGCTGGCAATGTTACTGGAGCCAAGGTAATCCAGGACAGGTACACAAACAGGTCCCGCGGATTCGGTTTCGTGGAATTTGAAACAGAAGAAGGCGCTCAGGCCGCAATCGAGAAATTCAATGGATACTCTTTGAATAATCGCCAGATCGTGGTCAGCGAAGCCCGCAGTTCAGGCCGTCGCGAAGGTGGCGGTGGTTACAATAACCGCGGACCTCGTAACCGTTACTGATCTGTCTTTCCCCTTTTTCTCCCCAAAAATCAGCATATAAACCGATATCAGGGATAATACTATAACTTGGGAAATATCATATTTTGTGACCAAACCACTTGACATTTTGTTCATAAGTGAGTACTTACTCATTTATGACACGCCCGACTCACATAGATACAGGGCAGCTGCTGGAAGTCGCCCGCAAGGTGTTTTTGGAAAAGGGATACAACGTCAGTACCGCGGAAATCGCCCACGAGGCTGGCATATCCGAGGGCTCGATCTTTCGACGATTCCCCACCAAGGCCGAGTTGTTCCGCGCTGCCATGGGGTTTCCGACATTTGACCTGCAAGCGGTCATGGAAGGACTCGACCAGGATGCGGACGTGCGCAAGCGCCTGGAAACCCTGCTGAACGCCCTGTTGGAATTCCAGCGACAGGTGATCCCCCGGGTCATCATGATCTGGTCGAATCCCGGCCTTGTCCCCACCCAGGCCATGCACCCCCTGGACAAGGCCCCGCCCTGGCGGCACCTGACCGCGCTCACGAAATTCCTTGCACAGGAGGCCGCGGCAGGCAGGCTGCGTATAGATGACCCGGATGTGGCGGCACGCACGATCATGGGCGCAACCCACAGTTACGCGTTCATGGAGTACATGGAACACAAGGCCGGCATGTCCACCGGGCAAGACGATTTTATCCGCAGGCTGGTACAACTGTTGTGGGAGGGCATGGCGCCATGAGCAGGACCCGGGTGATCATCCTGACGGCCGCATTGCTGTTGGCCGGCTGCCGCGTGCACCAGGTAAAACGCAACCCGCCGCCCCCGTTGCAGATGCCCTTGCAATTCACGGGCGGCAAGCAGGGCAAGGTGGGTAAGAACCAGTGGTGGCTGGCGTTCGGCGACCCGGCGTTGAACCGCCTGGTGCAAAGGGCGGTGTCCGGGAATTTCCAGGTACGGGCCGCGTGGGCCAGGATTGCACAGGCCAGGGCCATGGCCCGCAAGGCGGCCGCGGGATGGCAGCCGAACGTCCAGTTTTCGGCCGATTATTCGCGCAGGCACTCGATATTCTATCCGGGTGGCAAGTTCGGCAAGTTCGAGCAGACCGCAAACAGTTATAACCTCAGCCTTGGCGCCTCCTACGAGATCGATGCCTGGGGCAGGGTCGCATCCCTCAAGGACGCGGCGGACCTGGATACGTTTGCCGCCAGGATGAACCTGGAGGCCATGGCCATGACGATCAGCGCCCAGATCGCCACCACCTGGTTCAATTTGCAGGCCATGGAGGCGCAAAGGCGGCTGTTGTTACAGCAATTGAAGGTGGACGAGGACTACCTGGACCTGGTGCGGATGCGCTACGGCCAGGGCATGACCTCCGCGCTGGACGTGTTGCAGCAACGCCAGCAGACCGCGGCAATCAGGGCGCAGATCCCCGGGGTAGAGGCGTCCATCGCGTTGTTTCGGCACCAGTTGTCCGTGCTGGTGGGCCGGCCCCCTCAAACGGACGTGGCAGGCCCCATAAGCACGCTCGATGACCTGCCGCCCCTGCCCCCCACCGGTGTGCCCGCCGACCTGCTGGCCCAGCGACCTGACGTGGTGGCTGCAAGGCTGCGTATCGTTGCAACGGACCACCGCCTGGCCGCGGCCATTGCGGACTGGCTGCCCGGTTTTACGCTGAATGCCAGCACGGGATTCAATGCCCAGGACATCACGAAACTGTTTGCCAGTTGGATATGGAACCTGGGCGCGGGACTGATCGCAAAGATCTGGGACGGGGGCAGGATGCTGGCCGAGCAAAAACGCCTGCGCGCCCAAATCAGGGAACTGACCGCAAACTACGGGCAGGTGGTGCTGAACGCACTGAAAGAGGTCCAGGATGCACTGGTCCAGGGCAAAAAGCAGGCCGATTACATCCGGCGTTTGAACGAACAACTGACGGATGCCAGGGCCACGCTGAAACTGGCCGAGGAACGCTACAGAAACGGGCTGGCTGATTACCTGAGCGTGCTCACGGCCCTGCAACGGGTCCAGCAACTCGAACGCGGCGTGTTGTCGGCCCGTGCCAAGGCCCTAATCTTTCGCGTGCAATTGTGCCGCGCCCTGGGCGGGTCGTGGACCAGGGACCTGAAACCACCGAAACAAGGCAAGAAACAGGCGAAAAACGAGGCAAAACCATGAACAAGTGGGCAAGTGGACTGTTATCCGTGCTGATCCTTGCGGCCGGGGTGGGCACCATGGCCTTCCTGATACACTCCAGGCCAAAGGCCGCGACCAGGCCGAGGAAGCCAGGCGCCGTGCCGGTGGATGTGATCCGGGTATATCCCCTGGACAGGCCTGTGTCGGTGGATGCCATGGGCGTGGTTATGGCGGCACGCACCGTGAGGGTCCAGCCGCAGGTTGCGGGCAGGGTCATGTGGGTGTCGCCCGCGTTGGTGCCGGGCGGCAGGCTGCAAAAGGGCGAGGTGCTGGTGCGCATAGACGACCGGGACTACCGGGCCGCGGTGATCCAGCGCAGGGCCGCGCTGCAAAAGGCAAAATACGAACTGCTGGCCGAGCAGGCACGCGGGGAGGTGGCAAAACGCGAGTGGTCCATGATGCGCAGCAAGGTCAGGACGTCACCGGCAGGCCGTGCACTGGCACTACGCAAGCCCCAGTTGGCTGCGGCCCGGGCCGCGGTGCAGTCCGCGCAAAGCGCACTGAAGGTGGCGCAACTGAACCTCGAGCGCACCGTGCTCCGGGCCCCGTTTGATGCGATCGTGACGGACAAGCGCGTGGACACGGGGCAGGTCGTGGGCCCGGGCGCGGTGCTGGCAACCGTGGTGGATACAACGCATTTCTGGGTCCGGGCGACCGTGGCAGTGGACGAACTGTCGTGGTTTGCGCTGCCGGACGCACAGGCAAAGGGCGGTGCATCGGCCGAGGTGGTGCAAATACTTGCCGACGGCAGGCGTTTTGTGCGCAAGGGCCGGGTGATCCGGCTGTTAGGGGATTTGGAGCCCAAGGGCAGGCTGGCCCGGGTGCTAATTGAAGTGCAGCAGCCCTTGAAAACGGGTGATGGGTTGCCCGCGGTGCCCCTGTTGATCGGCAACTACGTGCACGTGCGAATCCGTGGGCGCCTGCTAAAACAGGTCTACACCCTGCCGCGGCGGGCCTTGAGGGACCATGACACGGTTTACGTGGTGACCGGGCAGGACACGCTGTCGATCCGCCATATCCGGGTGTTGCGCAGGGAGGGGCCGAATGCCCTGGTCAAGGGTGAATTGCACCCCGGGGACCGCGTGGTCACAAGCCGCCTGGACACCGCGGTCCAGGGCATGGCCCTGCGCGTGTTCGAACGTGGCAGCAAGGGCGAAAAACGCAATCAAAAGGGCCACAAGGGGACACAACCATGAGTCAGCCCAAGGCAAACCGCAAGGGCGCCATCGCGTGGATGGCCCAGAATTATGTTGCCGCGAACCTGGCCGCGGGTGTCCTGATCCTCGTTGGGATCATCAGCATGATGCACATCAAGCAGGAGGTGTTCCCGGAATTCGACCTGGACATGGTGTCCATCGTGGTGCCCTACCCGGGTGCCAGCCCGGCGGAGGTGGAAAAGGGCGTGATCCTGGCGATCGAGGAGGCGGTCAGGGGGCTCGACGGTGTAAAAGAGGTCAGGTCCGTTGCAAACGAGGGCGTGGGCACCGTTCTGGTCGAGTTGATGGACAATACCAATGAAAACAAGGCGTTGACGGACATAAAAAACGCGGTGGACCGCATCGTGACGTTCCCGCAGGAGGCGGAGCGCCCCATCGTGAGCCTGGTCAGCAACCGCCACGAGGTGATCGATTTGATGATCTACGGCGATGCCTCGGAAAAGTCCCTGCGTGCCATTGCGGAAAAGACCAGGGACGACCTGCAGGCCCTCCCCCAGATCACGGAGGTGGACGTGGCAGGCGTGCGCAAGCCCCAGATCAACATCGAGGTGCCCCAGGCCCAGTTGAGGGCGCACAACCTGACCCTGGACCAGATTGCGGCCAGGATCAGGCGGGCCGCGGTGGAGATGCCCGCGGGCGGGGTGAAGACGCCGGCGGGCGAGGTGCTGCTGCGTACCGAGGAGCGCCGGGATTTTGGCGAGCAGTTCGAGGACGTGGTGGTTGCCAGCGACCCGTCCGGGTCAACGGTCAGGGTGGGCGACATCGCCCGGGTGGACGACGGGTTCGAGGATTCCGACATATCCGCGCATTTCTATGGCAAGCCCGCGGTGCGTGTAAAGGTGTACAGGATCGGCAAACAGACCCCGTTCGGTGTGGCCCGGGCCGTAAAATCGTACATAAAACGGATCACGCCCCAGTTGCCTCCCGGTATCCATATCGCGATCTGGCGCGACTGGTCCGAGATCCTGCACCAACGCATCAACCTGCTGCTGAGCAATGCGTTTTGGGGGTTCGTTCTGGTGCTTTTGACCCTGGGCCTGTTTTTGGAAATCCGGCTGGCCTTCTGGGTCACATTCGGCATCCCCCTGTCATTTCTGGGCTCCATGGTGTTTTTGCCTGCCGCGGACATATCCATAAACATGATCACCCTGTTCGCCCTGATCATCACCCTGGGTATGGTGGTGGACGATGCGATCGTGATCGGGGAAAACACGTACAAACTGCACCGTGATGGCATGCCCATGCTGGACGCGGCAATCCGGGGCGCACGCGAAATGGCCATGCCCGTGACATTTGCGGTGCTTACGACCCTGGCCGCGTTCTTGCCCCTGTCCCTGATGACCGGGATCATGGGCAAATTCATGCGCGCGGTGCCGATCGTGGTGACATCGGTGTTGCTGCTGTCCACCATGGAGGCGTTCTTCGTGCTGCCTTCGCACCTGGGCCACTTGCGCGAGATACGGGGCAAGGGCCTGTGGCACCTGCTGAACCACCACCAGCAAAAGGTCAGCCGCGGCCTGGAATGGATGATAAACCACATGTATGCCCCGGTGCTGCGCAGGGCCATGAAGCACCGCTACCTGACCCTGTCCATTGCCATTGCCATGCTGTTTGCGACGCTGGGCCTGATTCGGGGCGGGCACATCGAATTTACCTTTATGCCCAAGGTGGACTCCGACGTGGTCAGCGTGAACGCGGTCCTGCCCTACGGCTCGCCTGTCAGCGACACCAAGGCCGTGCGTGACCGGCTGGTAAGGGCGGCATGGCGTGTCATCAACAGGCACGGCGGCCGCAAACTGCTGAGGGGCTTTTATTCCAAGGTCGGGGCATCAGTGATCTACAGCCACATGCAAACAGCACCCGCGGTGGGCAGCAACCTGACCGGGGTCCAGATATTCATGGTGTCCAGCGACAAACGCAAGGTCACGTCCCAGGAATTTGCCCACGAATGGCGCAAGGAGGTGGGAGAGATACCGGGCCTGGAATCCATTACGTTCAAGTACAATGCCGGGCCATCCGCGGGGGCCGCGATCGACATCCAACTGGCGCACCATTCCATGGACGTGCTGAAGCGTGCCGGTGCGGACCTGGCCCGGGCCTTGTCGAAATACAAGGGCGTGTATGACGTGGATGACGGCTACGAGGAGGGCAAGCAGCAGTTTGACCTGAAGATGCGGCCCAATGCCCAGGCACTTGGCGTCACTGCAACGGATCTGGGACGGCAGGTCAGGGCCGCGTTTTACGGTGCCGAGGCCCTGCGCCAGCAGCGGGGCCGCGACGAGGTCAAGGTCATGGTCAGGCTGCCCGAATCGGAGCGGCGCACGGTCCAGGACATCGAAAACCTGCTGATCCGCACGCCCATGGGCACCGAGATCCCGCTGTTTCAGGCTGCGCGCGTAATCCCGGGCCATGCCTACACCACGATCCACCGCACGGACGGCCGCAGGACAGTGGACGTGACCGCGGACGTGCCGCCCGGCGAGGGCGACCCGAACAAGATCAGGGCGTCCCTGAACAAGAACTTCATACCGAAACTCAAGGCAAAATACCCCGGCCTGATCGTACGCCTGGAGGGCGAGCAAAAAGAGATGCGGGACTCCATGGGGTCGCTCAAACACCTGTTTCTGGTGGCCCTGCTGCTGATATTCGTGCTGCTGGCCGTGCCGCTGCGTTCGTACATCCAGCCCCTGATCGTGATGACCGCGATCCCCTTCGGCCTGGTCGGTGCGGTCATAGGGCACCTGATGATGGGGTTCAACCTCAGCGTGATCAGCATGATGGGTGTGGTCGCCTTGTCCGGCGTGGTGGTAAACGACTCCCTGTTGCTGGTGGACACGGCCAATGTTTACATGCGAAAACGTGGGCTCAGCGCATTCCAGGCCATGTTCGAGGCCGGTGTCAGGCGCTTTCGACCCGTTATGCTGACCTCCGTCACCACGTTCTTCGGCCTGGCGCCCATGATATTCGAAAAATCTGTACAGGCCCGTTTCCTCATCCCCATGGCCATCAGCCTCGGCTTCGGCCTCCTGTTCGCAACCTTCATCACCCTGCTGATCGTGCCCGCCCTGGACATGATCGTCACCGACGCCCAGGGCGTATTCAGGAGGAGGGCGGAGGGTTAGCAGCCGACGGCCGAGGCCGTTGGCCGTGACCGAGACCGTGGCCGTGGAGCGCAGGCGTCCTCGAGGTTGTTGATTTGATGGATTCGGCATTGGATCGTAGGGGCGGGTTCCAAACCCGCCCTTGTGCGTTTGGGTAATTATACCAGACGCCCACGGGCCGTGAGGTACAATTCATGCGCCGAGTGCCTTCAGCAAGGATTCCATGGAATCGGATTTTTTTATGGCATCGCGCAGTCTTTGCAAGGTGTCCAGGTCGCCTGCGGCCTGAATCCTGGCAACAAGCCCAGGCTCAAGGACACCGAATTTTCCTTCCATCATGTCGATATGTAAGGTTTTCGTAGCCTCGATGCCGTTCTCAATGCCTTTCTCAATGCCTTTCTCCATGCCTTTTTCTATGCCTTCCTTCAGGCCTTCCTGTCGGCCGTCTTGTAGGCCTTCGTCGTATAGTTTCTTTGCAAGAGACGGCATGATCTTACCTCCTTGTTCGTTTAATGTTTTCAACAATTCGTCCGGATCCGCATTAACGGCCCCGGCCATGATGTACTCAAAATACAGGCCCATGGCCTCGATTCCGGTTCGGGCATCGTAGATCCTGGACAACAATGCCATGATCTCAGGTACTCGTGCAGGGAAATCCGGGTCAAAGATGTGCTTCATCAGCAACATGGCTGCATGGATTTCCCCCTGGCCGCGCAACTTTGCGTCGTCTTCCAGGGTGATATTGACGAAATCGTACTCAAAGTCAGGCACATAACGCAACAGGACCTCCGCGCCCGAAAACAGGTCCTTCAACGTCCTGTATTGGGCCTGCTGATGTCCGTGATAAAACACGACAGGCACCACAAACGGCAGGTGTTTTGTGTCCTTGTGCGAGCGCAAATGGCGGTCGTACAACCTCACCATGTAACCCCAAATTGTCGGACTAAATTCGGCAGTCGGGCACTGCAAGCGGCCCATCTGCTGCGTCGTCTTCACCTGTTTGGTGCTCAACATAGCTCTGCTATGCCTCCGCCCAAACAGGCTTGACTCCTTGCAT
>WGCQ01000017.1 GCA_015493765.1 Deltaproteobacteria bacterium | reverse complement strand
GACCCGAACCCCGAATCCCGAATCCGAGTCCGTGACCGTTGGCCGTGACCGAGTCCGTGGCCGTGGGTTTCCGGTTGCAACGGGAGCCTTCCCGAAGGCCCGAAGGGCCGTCCCGAAAGCAGCCGCAGGCTGCGTCCCGAGACCCGAACCCCGAATCCCGAATCCGTGGCCGTGACCGTTGGCCGTGTGATCCCGGTAAAACGAAAGTCGTGGAGCGCAGGCGGCTCAAGGCTGTTGGATTGATATGTTTTGTCATTGATTTGTAGGGGCAGACCTGTGTACCAGCCCTTTTTCCCTGGCATGGGTGTGGAAATTGCCCGGTGCTCAAATTTGACAGGTAATTTGGGACTTACCCAAAATTGGCGGACTAAATTCGCTCTTGGCAGCACCTTTCAGGACCCGCGGAATCGCTCCCACCACTGCAGGGCCTTGAGTCCGATATTGACCAGCGGGTCCCTGGCCGTGTCGCCGTCCGCGGACAGGTCAGGCATCCTGCCCTCGGGCGAGTACATCTGTTTCATGATCTGCAGAACGTTTTTCTTTACCATGCCGCGCAGGGGCATTTTGGCCATGAGCCCGTACATGGGGGCCGAACCCTTTTGCGCCATGTCAGGATGTGCCCTCAGGTACTCAACGGATGCGCGCAGGTCCTCCACATAGCGCTGCGCCGCGTCCTGGTGGTTGATCGTGACCATGGCGTGCAGGGCCGGTGGCTTGGGCAGGCGGTCGATGTGCCAACCCTTTTCCTCCATCAGGTCACCCACGGCATAGATGTTCAGGGCCTTGTCCGTGGAATGGTATGCGAACACGGTCATGTCGGGCCTGCCCACGATTGCAAGACCCGGGATAGAGCGAATCCCATCCTGCATCTGCCGGGTCGTTTCCATGGTCTTGCGTGCCAACTCCGTGTAGCCCTGCTCCCCGAATGCCAGCATCGCGGCCCACGCAGCCGCAATCGACCCGCCTGGCCGTGTGCCCAGCACCCCGGCCGATGCAAACAGCCCGCCGGGCCAGTCCGTTTCGATGAAAAACTGGTGTTGCAGGTAATCCATGCTGCGGTACACCACCACGGAGGCCCCTTTTGCAGCGTATCCGTACTTGTGCACGTCAGCGGACATGGATGTCACGCCAGGCACCCGAAAATCAAACAGGGGCAGCGGATACCCGGCCCGCTCCACGAACGGCAGCATGAACCCGCCCAGGCACCCATCCACGTGCAGGGGCAGGTGCCGCCTTTGTGCCAGGCGCCCCAGTTCCTCGATGGGGTCGATCGTGCCGTAGGGATAGTTGGGCGCGGACCCGACCAGCAGGATCGTGTTGTGGTTCACCAGCCGCCTGACCGCGCGCATGTCCACGCGGAAGTCCTTGTCCAGGGGCGCTGTAATCATGCGTACATCCAGGAATTCGCACGCCTTTTTGAATGCCACGTGCGCGGACACGGGCGCAACAATGTTGGGCCGCCGTATCCACGGGCGTTTGCGCCTGGCCATGTCGCGGTAGGTCTTGATCGCCAGAAATATGCTCTCGGTCCCGCCTGACGTGATGGTGCCCACGGCCTCAGGCCCGCCGTGCAGCATGTGGGCCGTCATGCTGACCACGTCGTGCTCGAAGCGCTTCAGACTGGTAAAGGCCATCGGATTCAAGCCATTCGTTTCGAAAAACACCCCGTGCGCCTGCTTCAAAAACTCCGTGTGCGCCTCGCCCGCATGATACACCAGGCTCCAGGTGCGGCCGGTCTTGTAATCCACGTCCGATTCGGCCAGTTTATGCAGCATTTTCAGGATTTCGTCCCGATCAATGCCTTTTTCCGGCAGTTTTTTGCCAATTTTATCCATTAAATCGTCCATTTTAACCTCCTATTGCGTGGTACAGCATGGCCAGTCCGACACCCAGGTAATTGCCCAGTGCATAACCGATCAGGCCCGTGGTCAGGCCTGACAGGATGATCTCCTCGTTTTTCAAACTGCCGGCCACCACGGGCACAAAGGGCGGCGACATGATCGCGGACACGGACGTGATGATGAACGTGTCGGCATCGATCTTTGCAAGCCAGCAAAACAGCGCTTGCAAAAACATGGTGGCGTAGATCGATACAAGGATGAACAGCATCAATGCCGGGTGGATCGTAGTCACGTTTTGCACCTTTGCCATGGAACCCACCACCAGCGAGAACACCAGGATGATGTACATGCCCAGTTGGAATGTGTACCTGGTTCGGTTCAGCCTGGGCCACAAGGAGCCTAAGATCCCCAGGGTCGTGATCGTGAGTATGCCTGCCGATTCCGCGGACGAGTCCGGCAGGACCCTGGAAACCCCGTAACCGATCGCGGTGATCAACGCGGATGCGGCAAAGGCCATGCCCAGTCCGGGCAGGTTTTGACGTTCAACCAGGCCCTTGTATGCCTGGATCCCCTCCACGGGCTGGTCGTCGTTGTCGGACGGGCCTGCCTGGCTTTTCTTGAACGGCGGCAAAAAGAGCAGGAAAAATCGTTGCGCCACGCTCATCACAAAGATCACGTAAAACAGCGAAAACAACGTGTCATACGTGTGCAGGATGATGAAGGTGTTGGAATCCACGCCCAGGGCCTCTTTTATTGCCGCCAGGTTCGGTGTGCCGCCCGTGTACACGCCTATGGCCATGCCCGCGATCTTCCACGCATCCGGCCTGTACGCACGCAGAAACAGGTATGCCACAAACGTCACGATCGCGATGGCCAGGATTGCAAAGCCCATGGCCGCCAGGGTCTTGCCAGCCAGCCTGGCCCACTTGCGCACGTTCATGGAAAACAGCATCAACGGCAATGCCAGGCTCACAGCGATCAATGCGAGCTGATCCTGGACCTCCAACACGTTTTTGGGCATGACCCCGATGTTGCCCAGCACGATCCCCACGATGTAGCACACGATCACCGGGCCGATCTTGTTTACAACCGGGTACTTGTATGCCAGATACAGCACCAGTGCAGGAAACAGGATGTAAAACAGGATTAGCAGGGTCATTTTTTCTCCTTTTTCGGAGGCTTCAGCGTCCAGACGCCGTCGAGGTGTTTGGGGATTTCCTGCCAGTTCATCCACATGGGGATGTACTTTCCCGCGATCCAGCGCTTGAACTGGTCCTTGTAGTGCGGTGACCCGGCCCACCCGGATTCGCCCGTGTCCAGCACCCACACGCCGTGGTTGATGTCGTTCAGGTCCACCACCATGCGCCACACCGGACCGGCAGTGGTACGAAACGGGTGCTCGGGGTCGGCCATGTCGAAGTGGCTCTTCCACACGGAGTCCATGCCCCCGCCCATGGCAGCCCGTGGCATGTCGAACGTCTTTCTAAGGACACGTTTGGCCCCGAACAGGTGCGGGATCTCGATGTCGTGCAGCCTGCCCCAGTGCCACCGGGCAACATCCGGCCCCAGGCGCGCACTCAAAAATGACACGGCCTGCCTGAATGCCCGGCGGACCGCCTGCTTCCGGGTTTCATGCACCGGTGTGGCAGGGTCGTCCCACAACGGATTTTCAGGGTCCTTCAGCGCCAGGTCGATGAAATTCGGCGTGTAGCGCCTGGTGATCACGAAATGCGCGGGCCCGGGGTCGAGGTGCATTCGGATACTGTGCATCAGCAGCGACCTGTACATGGCAAAGAACACGGCAGGCGCAGCCATGTCCGGTCCGGCCTGGTATTTCCAGTTTTTTAATATATTCAGGGCCTTGCGGCCTGTGTCACCCGTTTTCATGCCATCCAGGTCATGCAAAAATACGGGCATTAGTGCCCGGGCGCGCATCAAGTATCGGTCCTGCTGGATCGCCTCGTTCGTCTTGACCGTGTGTTTTTGCGTCTTTTTCACCAGTTCTGTGATCCGTTCGAACCTGTAGTCCGGTGCGGCGTCCACGTTTACGATGTATTTCAAGGCACCCGGGGCCGCACTCAGGTTGTTTGCGTTGACAAAGAACGCCTTGCCCTTGGACAGGCCGTAGGGCATGTCGTCGTACGGTATAAAGCCCTGCCACTGGTACGCCTTGACCCAGCCGGGCACCGGGAATGTGCCGCGATAGCCCTTGCGGATCGGCACCTTGCCGGCCACGAACAAGGCGATGTTTCCACTGGTGTCCGCCGCCATGTACGTGTTCACGGGTGCTGCCATGTTGCGAAATGCCTCGTGCAATTGCATCACGGTTTGGGCCTTGGCAACCGCCTCCAGGGCGAACAGCGAGTCGCCGATGGGTATTTTGGGCATGCGGATCGTGACCAGCGGCGCCCATTTTGGCAGCACGCCCGGGTACATGTCATTGAAGGCCGGCCCGTTCGCGGTGTGGCGTATCACGAAGCGTTTTTCGATGTATCTACGCCTTTTCCTGATGCGGATGACAACGGTTTTCCTGGCCACGTTCAGCCATTTGCCTGTCGGGTCCAGGACCTGCTGAACCCCGTGTTGCTGCCTGGTTTTTTCCACGCACAGGTCCAAAATATCCGCAACCGTGGAGGTGATCCCCCAGGCCACGTGCCTGTTGTGTCCCGCAACCACGAATGGGATCCCAGGTACTGCCGCACCAATCACGTCCACCTTACCCCATTTCAGGTGCTCAAGGTACATGAACGAGGGCGACATGTGCAGCAAATGCGGGTCCGAGGCCACGATCGGCTTGCCAGATGCGCTCAGGCCGCCGCCGATTGCCCAGGCATTGCTGGCTCCGGAAAAGAAGGGTAGGGCAAAGGCGGCCGCAGGCTTGCCAGTGCGTTTGTGCCCGGGAAACATGCCCTTCAGTTCAGGCATCACCGCGGGCGGCAGCGGATGCAGCGGCCCCTTTGGTTGCAGGCTGACCCCGCCGGGCCATGGCCGGCCTGGCCAGATACGCCGCGCCTTGTCCACGCCTTCGTACAACGCCAGGATCAGCCGGGTGGCCTCCTGGGTCCAGTTGTGCGCGATGCTCCATGTCACGAGCCTGCCCACCACCAGGGAATCCCTCATGTGCCACGGAACGGGTTTTACACGCAGCATCCTGTATTCCACGGGCGTGTATCGTTTCAGCGCGGCATTCACGCCAGCAACGTAGGCCTTCAGCAAGGCCCTTGCCCCGGGCGACATGGCCTTTACGTCCTGTTTTGCCAGGTCCTCCATGCCCCAGCCCCGCATGGACAGGTCGAAATCCACGCTGGTGCCGTTCCTGATGTGTTGCAGGCCCACCAGTTCCGACAGCCTGCCGCTGGCGATCCTGCGTAACACGTCCATCTCGAAAAAGCGGTCCCTGCCATGGAAAAAGCCCACGGCCATGACCAGGTCGTGGGTGTCCTGTGCCTGGATGTGCGGCACGCCGAACGTGTCAATCAGCACCTTCACCGGCTTGTGCAACCCCTCTATGTGCAGGGTTTTCGACTTGTTGCGCGGATAATTCGGATGGATCTTGTAGGCCACGAACGATGTGACAGCGCATCCGGAAAGCACAAAAAATGCCATTAAAATCATAACCTTACGCATAATCGCCTCACCAGAATTTCAATGGGATCCTGAGCCCCGTGAGCACCACGTTTGCAGCCCTCGTGTTTTTACCGCCTATCCAGGTCTGGTTGCGGTAGCCCACGTACAATTCCACGGGCACGCCGACCCGCAGCAGGCTCAACAGGATTTTCCCGGCCAGGATGTTTTTGTACCCGGGACGCCATGATTTTTCGTGGTCCCAGTCCCAGATCGCGGAATCCGAATGCCACCAGGATTGCATGGTGTGCACGTGCCTGTACTCGAAAGTCAACGTGACCATGGGCGGCAGCCTTTGCGCCCGTTTTTTATCGTGGTGCGAAAGCCACGTGCCCAGGGCAGGCCCCTTGAACGGCACCACGTCCACGGCCAGGGCCGCACCCACGAAGTCGCCCGGGTCGATCGTGTACGTGTCGCCCACGTAGGGCTGGAAATTCAACAGCAGCGGGCTTTCGGTGCCCTTCGGCGTGGTATAGGTGTGCTTGAAAAAGAACTCGTAGAACACGTCCACCCCGATGCTCAGCCGATCGTCCAACAGTTTCGGAAATGACTTGTCCACGGACAGGTGCAGTGCCAGTTCGCCCTGAGAGTACAGGTCCCACATGTGCGTGCCCACGCCCAGGATGTTTTCCGGGTCCGCCTGTCGGCCGGTCGGGAGCGCACCCATGACCGAAAACGCCGCTGCAAACGCGTGTTTTTTGCACCATCCCACCAGGTCCGTGAACCTCCACCTGACGCCCAGTACGATGTCCCCCAGCACGCCGTGGTTGCCGGTCCAGTTGCCTGGCCTGGGCTGGCCCATGCTGGCGGCCCACTGCCAGAAGTCCGTTTCGCTGTATGCCCTGCCCAGGGCCCACTGGTAGTCCCCGGGCACCCAGCCGAGGTTCGCCTGCACGGATGACTCCAGCACCACGGGTATGCCTATGCCCACGCTCAACGAATCCGTAATTCCGTACATCAATTGCATCAGGTAAACATAGAAATCGACCCTTACGTTCGGGATGATGATCCCCTGCATGCCACCGCCCGGTTCATAGCGGTAGATCTTGTCGATCAAGGACTTTGCATGACCCGCGTTGTCGTAGGCCGTGGTTAGTTGCGATATGAAAAACGTGTTGTCCAGGATAAACGTGTTCTTTGGCGCGGTGGTGGTAAACCTGGCAAATGCCGCCCGGGTCCACAACAGGCATATCACGACCAGGAGGAGCCGCCTATTCATCCGTGCCCCCTATGCCATTGCCGTCGCCGCCCAAGACCCATGTGGCAGGGTCGCCCAGGTTGAAGTGGTTGAACGTGCCGCTGGTTGCGGGTACAACGCCGGACGCGACGTACGCATTCAGGGTCTGGGGCTCCAATACCACGGCGTTCATGCTGTCGCGGTGGTCCACCAGGTCGTCGTCGCGCATCACCCGGACCATGGTCCTGACATCGAATTTGCCGTAATGCCCGCGTATTTCGTCACCCAGGATGTAAAACGCACGCAGTGAGCGGAAATAGAAACTGGTCCAGAAGCGCTGGGGCAGGATGTGCGCCATGCCGAACAAATTGACATCGATGTCGTTTTGGTTGCTGATCTCGTTGGATGCGATCCGCATGTCATCAGGCCCCACACTGGCCCACGGCCTGCCATGCTGGTCCGTATCGCCCTTGTCCTTTGGCGGCACAGTGAAGGTTGAGTAACCAGTGTTTTGTTTAAGTATGTCCTGGTGCACCTCCACGACCCGCATCCCGCCCTTTGCATCGGCCAGCAGGAAAGACCAGCCAAATGACGGCAGCAGCCCTTTCAGGACCTTGGCGGCCTCCTCCACGGTGCTGGCCTTTTCCAGCAGGACCCGCCCCATGATCCCGCCGGGCACGCCCGTGGCCTCCATCTTTGCCTTGTCCAGGTCCAGCAGGTTGTGCAGGATCTCGCCTGTCATGCCGTTGTTCAGCGTGTCCGACATGTCCACGGCATAGGCCAGGCCGTCCACGTTCATGCCTGCAAAACCGCTGATCACCCCGGTCCAGCCCACGTACATGAACGGTTTTTCGCCCTTGGGCTTGCAAAAAAATACCACCGTGTGCTTGTGCAGGGTGTTCGAATCCAACATGGCAAAGTGCTGGGCCAGGCGGATGCGGTGGTCCGGTGTGGCGCTGCCGCGCACGGCAAATGCAGTGGACGGCGGCTGGAAACGCGGGTCCCTCGCGCCCTTGTTCGGGACCTCCCAGGCCTGCTTGCCGTAGCCCTTTGTGGTGAACACGATTCGTTCATCCCGCATCATGTGGGCATGCGGCGGTGGCGGATTGGTCACGTTCGCCTTGTCCCCGGCCTGGACCTGCACTGACACCACAGCCGCCTTTTTGAAACCCTCGTGTGCCATGGCCGGCTGGAACGTTACAATGGTATAGGTCTTTTTGCCAATGGTCTTGTTGGTGATTGCGATCTCCGGGTCGCCCTTGTGCAGGACCTTTTCGTTCCACTGGAGCCTGATCGAATCAGGGTCAACGCCCTCGGGTGCGCCTGTTTTCCCCAGCGTCAGGACCTGGTCCCTCAGCCAGAAGCGCACTGCACCGTCCGTCGGGACCTCCACGGCAATGGCATGAGGTGACGGTGCATAGTCCTCGGGCACCTTGGTGTCCGTCACGGGCTTGTCCGGATACAGCAACTTGCCGTTCTTATCCAAAAACTCCACCCTGACCAGTTTCGGTGCATCCATGGCGCGGATGAAAAACGTAAGTGCCCTCATGTTGAACATCGCGTCCAGCAGCGTGTTCATCAGCAGGACCTTGTCGTACGGAAAGTCAGCACCGTCCGCCACCCCATGCATCTCCTGGACCAGGTCCTTCGGGATGTAGGTCTCCAGTTTTTTTGCGCTGTCCATCAGGAATTCATACGAAAATTTGCCGTTTGCATATTTCGGGTCGTTGTACGCGTGCAGCACGCTGGCGATGTCCGGCTGTTCCCGGTTCAGGTAGGGCAGCAATGACGATGTCAGCAGCGTGGTATAAAGCGAACGGATCTCGTTCTTGAAGCGCCTGCCCTGCTGGAATCCCATTTCATAATGTGTGCCCGTCAGTACTATAACCCTTTGATACGGCGGGGGTTTTGCCGTTCCACAACCAAAAACGAAAACAAGCGCCAGGAACAGCAACCAGGCGTTCTTATCAAGGTTCCGCAGGACAATCTCCATACACAGTCCATGGTAAAATGGCTAAACCTATTAAGCACGGTTACGCACGGATTGTCAAGCAGGGATTAGTCCCGAATTACCCGACTAAATTTCGGGAGTGAAACTTCGCCTGACGGCTCGTTGTCACGGCCTGCGGCCTTAGGCAAGGCGCTGCAAGCGTCCAATCTGCTGCGTCATTGTACCAATTTGATGCTCTCAACGCCCCCTATTACGACTGCGCTCAAATTGGCCAACTCTTTGTATCTGAACCATTTTCAGCATCCTCCGGAAGCCAACGATCCCAGGGCTGACATTGTAACACCCTCGGCTCATCCGCTTGCATTTGCATAATTTCGGAGGATTTTGGCATAAAATTCACAGGTTGAGGGAATGGGTCTTGACAAAAGGTAAAAAAAAAGTAATCATAACAACCGCTTTGCAGGCACGTAGCTCAGATGGGAGAGCACTACCTTGACGCGGTAGGGGTCAGCGGTTCGAGTCCGCTCGTGCCTACCGGTATTTGGACCTTGTTGGACTGGATGTTTTAGATAAGGAGAACAAGCCATAGACAAGAATGATCTCAGGATAAACAGGCGCATTTCGGCACGGGAAGTAAGACTTGTGGATGAAACGGGTAACCAGGTGGGTATCGTGTCCACATTAACAGCCTTGAAGATGGCCCAGGAAAAGGGGCTGGATCTGGTGGAGGTTAGCCCTAACGCCCGGCCGCCGGTATGCAAGATAATGGATTACGGTAAATACAAGTACCAGGAAAAAAAGCGCCAGCAGGAGGCGAAAAAGAACAGGTCCGCCCAGCAGGTGAAAGAGGTCAAGTTCAGGTTGAAAATCGACACGCACGATATTGAAACCAAGGAAAAGGCCATCAAGGGCTTTTTGCAGGCCGGTCACAAGGTGAAAATCACGTTGCAATTACGTGGACGTGAGGTCCTGTTCAGGGACAGGGCCATGGATATATTACAAAAGGTGATCGCTGATTGCGAGGATTCCGGGGTTTTGGAACGGGTTGTGGACAGCAGGGGCAGGCTGATTTTTGCCTACATGGTGCCGAAATCCCAATCAAAACCACAGAAAAAGTAGGTGAGGATATGCCAAAAGCAAAGACGAATCGAGGCGCTGCAAAACGTTTGTTTGCAACTGGATCAGGCAGGATTGTCAGGAAGAAAGCCGGACACAGCCATTTGTTGCGGAAAAAGAATGCGAAACGACGCAGACGACTGCGCCAATCGGAATTTTTGAGCGGCAGTGTTGTCAGTCGTGTTAAAAAAATGATTCCAAGGATCTGACGGAGGTTACTATGTCCAGGGTAAAAAGGGGAACCAAAAGAAGGCGCAGACACAATAAGATTCTGGCCTTGGCATCGGGATATTACGGCAGAAAATCAACGACTTACAGGGCTGCCGCCGAGCAGGTGCGCAGATCGCTGGCACATGCCTACAAGGGCAGGAAATTAAGAAAGCGGGATTTCAGGCGTTTGTGGATAGTCAGGATTAATGCGGCAGCACGTTTGCACGGCATGCGTTACGGCGAATTGATACACCTGATGAAGAAGGCCGGGGTCCAACTGGACCGTAAGGTCCTGGCCAATATAGCGGTAAACGACCCTGACGGCTTTGCGCGTATTGTGTCCTTAGTAGCCAAGGTTGGATAAAAGCAAGGAGGTTGATGTGACCAAGACCAAGCACGACCTGATTGAGTTTGTATATGATACCCTGCAGATATATTCCAAACGTGATGTCATAGCCATTGTGGAAACCTTTTTCGAACTTATCAAGAATAGTTTGGAAGAGGGCGAAGAGGTGACATTGTCGGGTTTTGGTAAATTCCGGGTAATTGAAAAGGCTCAGAGGATGGGGCGGAATCCCAAAACCGGTGATAAGGCCGTCATTCCTGCCAGGCGTGTGGTCGCATTTAAACCCAGCATGATTTTGCGTCAGAAGGTCAACCGCGGTTGAAGATTAGCAGGTTGCAGTAAACCTTAGTGCCCTGTTCGGCGGGCGATATTTCTATTCAACTAAAAATTTTTAATCTTTGGTAAAATTCAAGTAGATTGCCTTGCGTTTTTGGAACTGGTGTTCCAGGATTGAGACACGGCGGTCACGAAAATCCACTATCCTGCCTACGGATTTCCCCTTTGCTGGCCTAAGGACGCGACCCAGGATTTGCAGGGTTTTTGCGCGGTTACCGTGGGGCATAGTCAAAAATAGCGTATCGATTTGTGGCAGGTCGAACCCTTCCCCTACCAGGTTTGTAGTGGCAATGAGGATAGTGGTGTCTCCCTGGCGAAAGCGATTGTTGATGCGAGTTCGTTCCTCCTGTGACATATCGCCAGTGAGTGATTCCGCTTTAAGACCGCGGGACTGGAGTTCCTTGGCCAGGAGTTTGCAGTGCGCGATACGTTCCGACAAAATCAGGGATTTGTGTTTGTGTACCTTTTGAACCACATTAATTATCAATGTGTTACGTTGCGTATCCGTTGCCATGGCCTGGAGCATATCCTGGTAATTATCCCGTCGGTAACGGTATCGAAACGCGGTTTCAACCTCTATCAGGTCAGGACGCAGGATGGAGCCCTGGGCAAGCAGTACGGCGTTGGATACGTCAAAAATCCTGTCACCCATAACCGCGTATAAAAGCGGATGCAGTTTGTCCTTGCGTTCAGGTGTGGCGGTAAGGCCAAAACGGTAAAATGCAGGAAATTGCTGGACCACGTGTTGAAAACTGCTTGCAGGGCAGTGGTGGGCCTCGTCCAGGATTACCATGCCGAATTCCTGATTGAACAGGGTAAGGTCACGACGCATCAAGGTCTGGACAAGGGCAATGGTAAATGGACCGATGTTGACCTTGCCATGGGCTATTATTGATGGCTCTATGCCCAGGTAGTGCCTGACGCGTTCCGCTGTCTGATTCAGTAATACCGATGTGTGAACAATAAACAATACTGTTGTTTGGGCCAATGCGGCCAGGCCAATCGCGATAACTGTTTTTCCGCTGCCAGTAGGGGCCTGGATAACCCCCTGGGTGGCCTCCAAGGCCCTATCAACAGCCTGTTGCTGGTAATCACGCAAGGTTCCATTAAACATGAAAGGGTGGATTGTTGAAGGCCGTATTCGGTCGTCAAGGATATCAGGATGGATTTTTTGCTTATTAGACAGTTGTATAACGGTATTCAGCGTACCCCTGGGCAAACTGAATTCATCGCCGTCTTCCTGCCACAGGACGAGTTCTTTGGGTAAGTGGGCACATGGACGTCGGTTTTTGCGTGCTGTCCAGTAAACAGGATTACGCCATGTGAATTTCTTTTTGAGTTCAGTACGAAGATCTGGTGGGGGTGATGTCAATCGGAGTTTGTTATCAAGGATGATCTTCATGTTGATTGTCTGGTGGAATCGCTAACGTTTTGATTAAAAAGGTGAAAATCGCAGGGGTTTTTATGGATGCGGATAAAGACATAAGAAAGTGAAAAAAATTCGCGTTTGATTCGATAATTATAAATGAGCATTCCGCTGGATTCGTGCCAGGCGCCTGGTGCGGGTTCAGGGCAGTGCGGGTTCTTTGACAGGGCAGGGGGCGAACCCGGTGGTTCGTGGTCGCAAGGCCGCGGGCCATGGATCAAATTGAGCGGGGCGCCTGGGACAAAGGGTGGGTAATGGCTCGTTAAACTGGCACCCGTCCCACGGACTGCTGTCACCGGCTGGTCAGGCCGGGA
The DNA here is from genome assembly GCA_015493765.1 of Deltaproteobacteria bacterium. Lineage (GTDB taxonomy): Bacteria > Myxococcota_A > UBA9042 > DTJE01 > S145-11 > S145-11. The sequence continues at coordinate 24,920 of WGCQ01000017.1, read as the reverse complement.
CATACGGGGCAGTCCACCCAAAACGAGAAGGAACAGGAAAAGTGAAGTAGGCACTACACTCGAACGCACAGTCAGCGAAACGCCCAAGGGGCCGTGCCCCCCGAATACGACGCATTCGTCTATCCGACACCCAAAATCCGGATTACCGGTCAAATTTGAGGACGAAAGGCGTTGAAAGTGCTTTAAATTCAAGTAATTGAAATCATTTGAGCGCAGGAGTATCAAGTCGAGCATCAAACGGGTTAGAATCACGCAGCAGACGAGCCCTTTGCATGGCCCGGTTTCCGAATTTAGTCCGGTCATTTGGTTGGAGGCTAACTCATTAACAATGCGTGCCATGTGTGCCCGATACACTACGGATGTATCCTTTCGAACATGAAGCCGTTTACGTATAACGGTGTCTAACATGTCTAAGGCCAATTCCACAGATTCTCCATTCCTATACAGCCCCGTCACACGGACTTAAACACGCGCCCCAGCGTCTTACCACTGACGTGCATTTTCAACTCGCATACGTGACCAAAAGGTGTTATTCCTACCTCATAACCGACCTTGTCCAGCCGTTCCTTTGCACGGAACAACAAATCCTTTGCACTGTCATAGTCCAGTGAACTTTCCGACAGGTGGTTGAACGAATGCAGAACAATGCGTTTCCATCCAAATTTTCCCGATAACCACTTGATATTTTTTATCAATTTTGTGACCACCTGTCCTTCGTGCTCCTTGTCCGCCTCCTCGAACTGCACAAATGCGGTGATCGTATCCTTTCCACTGACCTCCCGAAAATCATCTTTCTCTTTGTCCACGGTTTTCACCGTTGACTTGCACCAGAAATCAATGGTAGCGAACATCAAAATTTTCATCGCATCTCCTTTAGCATGATTACAGCATCTGAACCATCAGCATAATATCCATGCCTTATGTTTAATTCCCTGAATCCCAGACTTTTGTACAGCCCCTGGGCAACCGCATTATTTAATCTCACCTCTAATAGCACGTAATGCACACCCATGGAAAACATGTGATCCAGGCAAAAATTCATTAGTTTTCGCCCAATTCCCTGCCCACGCTCATCCTGGGCTACCGCGATATTCAGAATGTGTCCTTCATCCAACACAATCCAATATATACAGTATCCTGCAATACGATTCGTCCCTGATACTGCAACATACTGGAATGATACCTGATTCTCAAATTCTCCCAGAAATGCCATGACAGGCCATGGATCGCCAAAACTTGTCCTTTCTATGGCCAACACATCCTCCAGGTCAGCCCTTTCCATGCGTCTTATGTTGATTTCTCGTGCCTTGGCCAATCAGGCAACCTCAAGAAACAGCAAGATTTCCGGTTTCTTTCCAATATTACGCTTGAAAAAACCCCTCAACCTGGACCTGACCGCATCCTGGATCAGGTTATAATGTGTATCCCTGGGGAGCATTTCCAATTCATCCTTAAGGTATTCTTCTGCTTGCTCTATCAATTTCCCATTGTCCGTGTAAACAGCGTGGGACAATATTTGAATATTGCTGTCCAGCCCATCCCTGGTTCGTTTAACCACGGCCTTTACTGCCAATACACCACGCCAGCCCACACGTCGTCTTGCCCCCAATTCCAGTTCCTCAAACGTACCGATTACCGGTCCGTCCACGTAATGCGGAGTCAATTCAACCGTATCAACAACTTCGGCATTGCCATCACTGTCCAATTCGATTACGTCGCCGCTGTGTATAATCACTGTGTGGGGCACACCTTCCCTCTCGGCCAGTTTCTTGTGCGCTGCCATGAACGGCAGTTCACCGTGCAATGGAAACAAAACCTTTGGCCTGGTCATGCGGATCATTTCAACCAGTTCATCTTGTTTTGCATGGCCGGACACGTGTACGTCCGCATTACCCTGGTACAAAACGTCAGCCCCCTGTGCTATGAGATTATTAATCATCCTGTAGATAGCCTGCTCGTTACCCGGAATCATGCGGCTTGACATGACCACGGTGTCACCAGGGTGTATATTTAAATAGTCGTGTTCTTTGCGGCTGGCACGTGGCAGGGCCGCATTGTACTCACCCTGACTGCCGGTAACCACTGCCAGGACCTTGCGATCCGGAAATGATTCCAGCCGTCTTGCGTCCAGAGTTTCCATCAATGGAATCCTGAATCCTGCCGATTGCGCTGCCTTCATATAGGTCTCCAGGCTGGCCCCTACCAACGCCAGCCTGCGGCCGGATGCCTCCGCCACCTTGTTCAGCAACGCCAGCCTGAACACGTTTGATGCAAACATGGTCACCAGCACCCGTCCAGGAGCCTGGGTGGCAATATCTGTAAGTTTTGGTACCAGGCTTTTTTCCGACCCGGAGTGACCAGGGATCTCGGCATTGGTGCTGTCCGACATCAAGGCCAGCACACCCTTATCACCTGCATCTGTAAAGGCCTTTACATCCAGCAACCTGCCGTCCAAGGGCTCCGGGTCGATCTTAAAATCACCGGAATGCACGATCCTGCCTGCAGGTGTATCGATGATCAGGCCGAAACTATCCGGAATCGAATGCGTAACAGGCACCCAGGTAACGGATATTGCCCCGAATACTTTTTTCGTACCAGGGCCTACGGTTTCAATGCCTGGCATGGGCAAATCATAGTAAATAGCCTTGTGATCCAGCAAAGAGGCGACCAGGGGAGGGGCATAAACCGGTGCCGGACAGATGTTATACACGTATGGTAATGAACCGATATGGTCCTCGTGGGCGTGTGTGATTACGATAGCCCGTACCAGGTCCCTGTATTCGCCGATGACATCCAGGTCAGGAATCTCGAGGTCCACACCTATGATCGTTTCGTCAGGAAAACCCATCCCAGCGTCGATAATCACCCAATCATCGCCATATCCCAACAGCATCAGGTTCATGCCAAAACGGCCAAGGCCTCCGATCGGTAGAATCGTTATTTTTTGTTTTCTCATGCGCGAAAATCCATTATTGATGCCGTTTTATTTCAGCAATCTGGCCGCATCTTTTGCAAAATAGGTCAGAATCAGGTCGGCACCGGCCCGTTTTATGGATATCAATGTCTCCATCATCACCTTGGTACGGTCTATCCAACCGTTCTGGGCTGCCGCCTCGATCATGGCGAATTCACCGCTGACCTGATACGCAGCAATTGGCAGGTCGAATTCCTGGGCAGCCGCATGGATTACGTCCAGGTAAGGTAATGCAGGCTTGACCATGAGTATATCGGCTGCCTCTTCCTCGTCCAGGGTCAGTTCCTTCATTGCCTCCCTGGCATTGGCAGGGTCCATCTGGTAGGACCTGCGGTCCCCGAATGCAGGTGCCGACTCGGCGGCCTCACGAAAAGGCCCATAAAAGGCACTGCAATACTTTGCGGAATAGGCCATTATAGATACATCCTCAAAGCCAGCATCATCCAGTTCCTGTCGGATGAACCCAACCCGTCCGTCCATCATGTCCGAGGGCGCCACCATGTCCGCGCCTTCCTTTGCATGTGATATTGCCTCTTTGGCCAGCACTTCCAGTGTTTCGTCGTTAAGCACCCGACCATCCTGCACCAGGCCGCAGTGTCCGTGGTCAGTGTATTCGCACATGCACACGTCCGTAATCACCCACAGGTCATCGCCAAATTCTTTTTTCAATAGTTTTACAGCCCTCTGCACCGGTGCCTTGGAATTATAGGCCTGCGTGGCACCCGGGTCCTTCGTTTCCGGTATGCCAAACAGGATCACCGCCGGAATGCCCAGTTTTACAGCCTCTTCAACGTTTTTTAGTAGCACTTTGTCCACCGACATCTGGGAGTGTCCGGGCATGGAGGGTATGGGATTGTTTACATCCTTGCCATAGGTAACAAACAAGGGCAGAATCATGTCGTCCACCCTCAAGTGGGTTTCGCGTACCATACGCCTGATCGTTTCATTCTTGCGCAAGCGGCGCATCCTTCGGTCCGGAAAAAAGGCCATGACTACCTCCGAAAAAAGCCTGGTAATTGGATTAACAAGAATGTGGCGTGCTGTCAATAACGGTGTATCCGATTTTTGGTCAAAAAGTGTCCGGAAATCCGGACTGCTGGTCCGGAACAGTCCGGATCGCCGGACTCCGTATGCTTATGATTGGGTATGCATAAAGAACCAACTTATTGAATACTATGCATATTTCCGCCCAAAGCAGCGACAGGAGATCGTGGCATGACGATTGCATAATTCACCATGTCCCTTCGGGGATGCTTTGACAGGTCGCTGCAGAGACGAACAGGGCGCCCGGGGTTTATCCCCACAGATCTTTGGTGGTGGAACAGGTCTGCCCCCAGACCTGGATTTGGCTCGGCGTGCCGGCGGGGGAGGGCCCATGCGTTAGCCCGGCTTCTGCCATCTCCTTGCAAAAAGTCTTATTATTCAATCACTTATCTGTTCCATTCCACGCTAATACCCCAAGACCCACCCTGGGGCGCCTGCGTTTTTTCGGCATTTTGGATCGTCTTTATATTTCAAAAATGCCCTTATTTCCTGCCCGCCTTTCCATGATCTACGAATATGTCCGCCCTCAGTACCCCGGCTTTGGTGAAGCAAGCGCTGATCGTCATGCGTATGGTAAACACCACGCTTGCTACTGTGCTTACCACGATGGCGATCATGATCATAACCTGGTATTTTATGGCAGATTCCGGATTCGCGCCTCCCAGAATCACCCCTGTCATCATGCCTGGTAATGACACAATACCCATTGTGGCCATGGCGGCAAGTGTCGGTTGGAGCGCCAGGGCAATGCTGTCCCTCAAATACGGCAGTACGGCCTCTGTTCGTGATGCGCCCAGCCCCAGGACGTAAAGAAATCGTTTCGTGTCCTTGCGTATATTCTTGTAAAACGAGGATATGCCAATGATATTACCCCTTAGCGAGTTACCCAGCAGCATTCCTCCCAGGATAATCAGGTACCTGGCATCGAATACGTTTTGAACGCGGATTACGAATATATTCAAATAAAACACTATCACAAAGGTTACCACGGAAAATGACACAAATGCAGGCATCAATACCCTGCCAGCCCGCAAGGACGACCCTTTTACCGCTGATACTACGGCCACCAGTATCATAATCACCAGCCACACTGTGTTCAGTCCAGGGTTGTTCCACTTAAATAGGTACTTCAAAAATATACCGATCAAGCCCAGTTGGATGGTCATGCGTACAACGGAATAAAACAAGGACTTAACCAGGCCAATCCTGTAGATTACCAGTAAATAGACCGGGATGACCAGTAACAAAAATGCAATACCCAGCGATACATAGGTGATGTCGATCACCGCTCACCCCCCCAGGTCGTACACCTTGAATATATCGTTTTTCTGCCACGCCTGGTCGTGGGATACGGCCAGCACGGTCCACGACGGGTGTTCGGCAAAAAACTCCACAACCTTGTCTTTCATCCGTGCATCAAGGCCCGATGTCACTTCGTCCAGCAGGAACACATCCCTTTGCAACAACACGGCCACGACCAGGGCCAACCTTTGCCGTTCACCGCCTGACAGACCGGATACGTTTTTATCCATGATATCCCCGTCCAATTCAAAATAATTAAACAGGGGTTTGATACGTTCTTCACCGAAATCCAATCCCTGGTTGGCTTTCAGGCCGGCAACGAATTCCAGCCAGCCAGCCACGCTTTCATCGCCCAGACTGACATCCTGATCCACGAAGGCCACCTTTTTTCTGACCTCCCACGCATTTTTTTCAGTTACTGGCATCCCATCCACCAGTACACGGCCCTTGCTTGGTTTGGAAAAACCCATCACCATGGCCAATAGCGAGGACTTTCCCGAACCGGAAGGCCCTGCGAGCACCCATTTTTCACCCTTGTTCACCACCAGCGAAAAGTCCTGTAAAACCGCTTTACCCTGGTAAAATAAATCAATTTTATCGAACCTGATCACGCACCCAAATTACATACCTTTTACGAAATAGTAAAGAAAAAATCCTTGATCCCCGAATTTAGTCAGGTAATTTGGGTTACTCCATGGTTGTTGACAAGATTACTGTCCGGGCGTATAACACGCACGACATGGCGGACGGCAAAAAGGAAATATTGCGGGCTGCAGGTGACCTGTTAAAGAAGGGTCCGCGGTTTCTTAAAAAACGTGGCGACAACATCGACCCTGAATTGCGGCAAAGGTTATACGATGACCTCGAGACGCTGCGAAAGAAGATCAAAACCAGGGAGGGCCAAAAGGATGTTGATAAGCTCGTAACCCACCTGGAAGCGGAGTTCGGACGGCTTTTTGGCTATCGACGCAAGAGTTCATTACGTGAAAATATCGAGGGCATGCTGTGGGCCGTGGTAATTGCATTATTGATCAGGGCATTTATCATAGAGGCCTACGAGATTCCTACCGGGTCGATGATCCCCAGTCTACTGGTAGGGGACCACCTGTTTGTGTCCAAGTTTGATTATGGAATCAGGGTCCCGTTTACTAACCTCTATTTGATCACCTATGCCAAACCCAAGAGGGGTGATGTAATTGTATTCCATTACCCGGGTCACGACGAGGACCGCGGCAAGGACTTTATAAAGCGGGTCGTTGCTGTTGCCGGCCAGCGGGTGAGATTGCGGCACAACGTGTTGTACATCAACGGCAAACCGGTAAAGACCAGGTTGCTCAAAACCGCTCAATCCTGCAGGGACAGCGACGCGGAGGGATGCCTTTGTGACCTGCAGGAAGAGGACTTGAAAGATGACAAATATGTCACACAGCATTTTTCCCAGGTATCCTATAATCCATGCCAAAACAGGGGTGACTGGCCGCCTGGTAACGACTATATCGTTCCCGCAAACAGTGTATTTGTCATGGGTGACAACAGGGACAATTCAAAGGACAGCCGGTATTGGGGGATAGTACCCTTGCATAACATTGAGGGCAAAGCCCGTATCGTATTCTGGCCACCATCGCGTATGTTTCACGTGGTCAGGTAGGATTTAGTTGCTATTCCGCGGCCGCGGGCGTGGCCGTTGACCGTGACCGAGTCCGAGTCCGTGGCCGTGCCGTGGGGATCGTGGTGGTGACGAAGGCCGTGGAGCGCAGGCGGCCTCGAGGGTGTGTAAAGTCCCCCCTGGGATCGCCGGCGTCAGCCGGCATCTTGAATTATCTTTGTATTTCAAACTATTACAAAACACACAAATTTCCGAATTCGTCACTAAATCCATCAATTCAACACCCTATACCTCGCCTGTTTGTATCGTGGGCGACTCGCCCGCCTTTTCGTACCCGTTGACCGCTGACGTCAGCCGGCATTCTTAAATACCTTTAAAATCCCTACGCTTGTAGAATAATTTTTTCACCAAAAAAACTTGACAAAATCTAAAATGCGAAATATTCTCAATTTAATGGTTGTTTGTCTTGGAGAATGGGTGTATAATTCACCAAGATGGACAAGGCATTACATGCGAGGTCCCGCTTTTGTCGGGATAATGAAAATCCGTTTTGGGTCTTTTAACCCAATACCGGAAAAGGAGGTATGATGGACCCTGTATTACTGGCGCGCATACAGTTTGCGTTCACGATTGGATTCCACTTTATCTTTCCGCCGATCACCATCGGCATCGCATGGCTGATCGCGTGGATGCTGTATCGGCACCTGAAAACAGGTGACGAGGACCTTTTCAATGCTGCGCACTTCTGGTTGAAACTCTTTGCCATAAATTTTGCAGTGGGCGTGGCAACGGGCATCACCATGGAGTTCCAGTTTGGTACGAACTGGTCCGAATACTCCCGCTACGTGGGTGACATCTTCGGCGCGCCCCTGGCAGCGGAGGGAATATTCGCCTTTTTCCTGGAATCCACCTTCATGGGCGTGCTGATCTTCGGATGGAAGCGTTTTTCCCGCAAGACCCTGTGGATCTCCTCCCTGATGGTGGCGCTCGGGTCGTCCCTGTCCGCGTTCTGGATCATCGTGGCCAACTCCTGGATGCAGACGCCCAGGGGCTATAAAATTGAAAACGGCCGCGCGGTACTGACCAATTTCTTTGCCGCGGTGTTTAACCCATCAACCCTGCCACGTTATTTCCACACGCTCAGTGCGGCAGTGGTCACCGGGGCATTCTTTGTGCTGGGTATTGCCGCATGGCTGGTCCTGCGCAAGAAGGCCCTGGCCATAGCCAGGAAATCCTTCGTAATCGCCTTGGTTACCATTGCCATTTTTGGCGTACTCCAGGCGGGCCTGGGTCACTGGCACGCGGTCCAGGTACTCGAAACCCAACCCCTGAAACTGGCCGCGGTGGAAGGCCATTTCAACACCATGAAGGGCGCGCCGGCCCTGTTGTTCGGCATCCCGGATGCAAAAGAGGAAACCGTGCACGCGGCCGTAAAACTGCCCAAACTGCTGTCCCTGTTGGGCACAGGTAACCCGAATGCCGAGATCAAGGGCCTCAAGGCCTTTCCCAAAAAGGACTGGCCGCCACTGGGCCTCACGTTTTACCCGTTTCACCTGATGGTGCTGCTGGGTACGTACTTCATTGGCCTGGCATTTTTGGGCCTGTTTCTGTTGTGGAAAAAACGCCTGTTCGAGACGCGATGGTTTTTGAAACTGGCCATGTGGTCGCTGCCCCTGCCGATCCTGGCCAACGAACTGGGCTGGATGACCGCTGAGGTGGGACGCCAGCCGTGGGCCGTGTACGGTGTACTGCGGACATCCAAGGCGGTCTCCATTTCCGTGCCCGGCTGGCAGATCCTGGTAAGCCTGCTTTTGTTCGTGGTGATCTATGCCCTGCTGTTCTATGCGTGGTACAAATTAATCAAGCGCGAGATGAACAATGCGCCTGACGAAGCCCCAGTGGCAAAGGAGGTGGCACAATGACACTCCAGACGATATGGTTTTTATTGATCGGGTTGCTGCTGATCATCTATGCGATCCTGGATGGTTTTGACCTGGGCACGGGTTTCTGGTCGTTTTTTGTCAAAGAGGACAGGGAAAAACGCATCCTGTTGAATTCCGTGGGTCCCACGTGGGATGGCAACGAGGTGTGGCTGCTAACGGGCGGAGGCGCATTGTTCGCCGCATTTCCGCAGGTGTATGCAACCGTGTTCAGCGGGTTTTACCTGGCCCTGATGCTGGTGCTGTTTTCCCTGATCTTCCGCGCCGTGTCCATGGAATATCGCTCCAAGGACGAGTCCACAACCTGGCGCGGCGGTTGGGACCTGGCGTTCAGCCTGGGCAGCCCGCTGCCTGCGTTGTTGTTTGGCGTCGCCCTGGGCAACGTGATGCGTGGTGTGCCGATGGACGCCCACCACACGTTCACGGGCACGTTTTTCACCCTGCTCAATCCCTACGCCCTGGTCATCGGGCTGACCGGTTTTGCCATGCTCCTGATGCACGGTGGCCTGTGGATATGGATGAAGACGGAAGGCGACCTGTCCAGGCGGGGCCTGGGCTGGGCAAAGGCCTCGTGGGTCGCCCTGATCGTGTTGTTCGTGGTTGCCACTGCCATGACCTTTGCCATGGAAAAACACCTGACTGCGAACTTCATGGCCCACCCGGTGTTGTGGATTGTCCCGGTACTGGCGGTTGTATTCATGGTCATGACCAGGGTGTGCATGGGCAAGGGCCACGAGTTTCGGACATTCCTGTGGTCCGCACTGACCATTGCAGGGCTCATGGGCATCGTTGGCGTGTCGCTGTACCCGACCATCCTGCCCGCAATCGGGCATCCCGAGCTGAGCCTCACGATCAGCAACGCATCGTCCAGCCAGCGCACCCTGGGTTGGATGCTGGGTATGGCCCTCCTTGGTACGCCACTGGTGCTGTTTTACCAGGGCTGGGCATACAAGCAATTCAGTGGCAAGGTGCAGTTCGACGAAGAAGGCTATTGATTGGTCGAAAGACCCGAAATCTCTTAAATCAACACCATCGGAAGACATGCGCTCACGGGCTTAATTCCACGTATCCGAACCTGTTACAGCGCCTTTTGTCCTTAATTTTGACAGATAATTTGCCTCGCAATGTAACTCACTGAATTTACACGATATTTGTGGGTACTGGTTCTAAACCCGCCCTGAATTTGCCATCAAATCAACAGCCTCATCCCGGCGGCAGTGACAAACAGGTTCAGGATTACGGCCGCTGTCAGCCGTTTGCCGATGGTTGTTGGTGGTGTTCGTTAGGCATGCCAGTCCTGAAATACCCTGCGGATTCGCATCAGGAGTTCATTGCGTACTTCACGAAATGCGCGGATGCGGTCCGGCCCCTGGACCGCGGCCGGGTCGGGCATGGCCCAGTGCACCCTTGCAGCGGGATGCAGCCACACCGGACAGACCTCCTCGCCGCATACCGTTATAACCGCGTCCACCTGGTCCGTTGGGATTGCGTCGATCGGTTTTGCGTATTGGGATGATGCATCTATACCGATTTCCGCCAGGACCCGGACGACCTCTTCACGCAGGACGGTCGGTGCGGAGCCAGCGGAAAAGACCTTTACGTCACCAGGTGCCATGGAACGCGCAATGCCTTCGGCCAGTTGGCTGCGGGCAGAATTTGCCACGCACAAAAACAGGATGCCGCTCGGCTTGATTGCGTTCAGTATCGCGGCTTCCACGGCCCAGCATGGAGGCAGGTCGCCCACCTCGCAGTTTACGAAATTTCCCGGGACCGGTGGCCCTGTTGCCACGTCACGGACCCTTTTGCCGTTGATGCGGATTTCCATGGTATGGCCGCAGCATAAAGACCCAGGCCTGACGATTCTTTTCCGGATCTCAATCCCCGATGTGATGGTCATGACGGCCTCGGTGAGCATTTCCATGGCCACCTCCGAATCAGGGTCGTCCGGGTAATGCAGGAATTCCAGTACGTGTGTCATTTTGTTGCCCCGTGGAAATAACGCTGTTTGAAAAACAGCGATACATTGACCAACCCGATCATCACAGGCACCTCGATCAATGGTCCTATGACAGCAGCAAAGGCCGCACCACTGCTGATCGTGAATGTGGCCACTGCCACGGCTATTGCCAGTTCGAAATTATTGGATGCCGCGGTAAATGCGAGTGTTGTGGTTTGAGGATAGGTTGCGCCGGCCCGCTTGCCCATCCAGAAAGATACAAGAAACATGATGATAAAGTAAGCCAGTAACGGGATCGCAATGCGGACCACGTCCATTGGCAACTGTACGATGGCTTTTCCTTTCAAGGAAAACATCACCACAATGGTAAACAACAAGGCGATTAGTGTAATCGGGTTGATTTTGGGGACGAACCGTGCGTGATACCATTCCTTGTCTTTTATTCGTACCAGTATGAACCGGGTCAGAAAACCCGCGATAAACGGGATCCCCAGGTAGATGAACACGCTTTTGGCGATCTCGGCCATGCTGATGTGGACAACCGCGCCCTTCATGCCCATCAGTGAAGGCAGGACAGTTATAAAAACATAGGCGTACACGGAATAAAACAACACCTGGAATATCGAATTGAAAGCAACCAGGCCAGCGGCGTATTCCGTGTCCCCCTCGGCCAGGTCGTTCCACACTATTACCATGGCGATGCAGCGGGCCAGGCCGATCATGATCAGACCAACCATGTACTGCGGCTTGTCATGCAGGAAGAGCACGGCCAAGGCGAACATCAGGATTGGACCTATTATCCAGTTCTGGAGCAGGGACAGCACCAGTACGCGGCGATGGCGAAACACCCTGCCCAGTTCCTCGTAACGCACCTTTGCCAAGGGCGGATACATCATGAAGACCAGGCCGATGGCAATGGGGATCGACGTGGTACCCGCATTGAAGCGGTTGATGAATTCGACCGCCCCCGGGACCTTCCAGCCTGCCAGGATACCCACGGCCATGGCCAGGAAAATCCACAGGGTCAGGTAGCGGTCCAACAGGGAAAGCCTTTTTACAACGGTCTGCTTGTTTTGGTGTGCCGTATTCATGGGCCTAAGCGTCTACGCTGCATGACAACTGGCCATTTGCTTTCAATTCCAGCCATTTTTTGACCCGGACAGCAATTTCCGGGTCCCTTTCGGGCGTAATCCAGCCTCGCAGGCTGTCCAGCAGTTTGTCGCGGTCCGGGTCGGGTTCCTTTGGCACGTCATAGTACATCCACACCGCATCCCTGCGCGGCCTCAGCAGGCCGGCATTTGCCAGGTAACGCAGGTGCCTGGATGCCTTGGACTGGCTGATTTGCAGGATGTACATGCAGTCGCAGACGCACAGTTCACCATGTTCCAGGATCAGGGCCATGATTCGGACCCGGGTTTCGTCGGCCAGGGCCTTAAACAACCTTGCCATGCCTTCCATGTTCACCTCCTTGCCCGCCTTTCGCAAGACGGGGATAATCCTAATATGCCACGGGAGCGCGATTTTTTATAGTCCACCCGGGCCGGTGGACCGGTGGCCGACGCCAGGGCCCTCCCCCGCCGACACGCCGACCGGGTCCTGTGGCCTGCGGACAGACCACGCCACCACCAATCAAAGTCCGGGGAACAAGTCCCGAGCGCTCTATCGCCCTCCGCGGTGGGCCTGACAAATGTCCCGAAAGGGACAACAATCTGAATGCAAAGATCGTGCCATGGGATTCAAGCGTGTAACTCATTGAAAATGCGTTATTAATGCATGTCGGCTCATAATGCTGCGGTCCAGGTTTCTGGACTGTTTCGGACTGATGGTCCGGGATCCCGGACCCTTTGCCCTCGTCATACCCGTGGTATAATCCCTTCCAGCGTTATTTCCGATAACCCGAACACGGGATGCACACGGGCTTACCGTCCAGGATCCTGACGTAACGCTCGAATACGTATTCACCGCAGATGCTGCACTTTGTCTTGTTGAATGAGCCGCGCGGCGGCGTGTAAACGAAGTCCGGGCGTTCCGTGATCTCGTAAACATCCTCGTCGGGCACGGAAAGTGTCCAGTCCAGCACCTCCTGCGTGACCTTCGGCGGAATATCCGATGGTTCCACGCCCCGCTTGCGGTACTTAAAGAACTCGAATGGCGCAAATCCGTCCAGGAAATCCGGTTTCATCAGGAAACGGATCGGGGTCTTGTCCTTGTACCAGAATGTGGCCGCCATTTTGCCCCAGAACGTCTTTTCCACCAGGGTCTTGCCCAGGGTCGCTCCCGTTGCGATCTGGATGCCGTCCACCAGGCATGCCTGGGGATGGCCTTCGCCCAGTTCAGGGAATACGTGCAGTCCGTGGTTCTTTTCCCTTTCCAGGCCCATGCGCTCCAGGGCCATGATGCCCATGCGATAGCCCAGGGGCATGAAAGGACACCGATGTCCGTGAAACTGGAATCCCCAGTCCGGCGGCATGTAACGTGTTAGGTTTTTCTCAAAAGTGTTCATGAATACCTCCATAAAAAATTAATACACAAATTTTTGGCTGTTGAAAAAGCCCCTCCAGGGATCGCCGGCGTCCTTGAGGCCCTTGAAATAGTCTCTTATTGGAGCGCAGGTGGCCGCGCCTGCGTGTACCGCCGGAGGCTCGCAGGCAACGATATTATTCCATTTTTTCCAAGAACTTACATTACATCGCCAAAAAGGGCTGGTTTGGAACTCGCCCCTACGATTTAATGGCAAATCCATCAAATCAACACCCTTTTTTCGCCTGCCTGTTCGTCCCGGGCATTTCGTACCAGGCCCGCCTTTACCCCGGCCCGTACGTTTTTGTCCGCGTAGGTCCTGCGCAAGCCGGAGAGACCTAATTGACGAACTCCAATCGATTTCTTTACTGTTGGTTCCGGCAAACCATGGCATGCACACCTCCTAATAAAAAAGCGTGTCACACAAGACACTATAACCGTTTAAACGGTTATGCATAATGATTAAAATCAATAAATACCTGTATTTGGAAAGGAATCGCAAATTCCATTACGAATCGGGGATTACGTCGCTTACGTCATCATAAGGACAGGTGCGGAGGGAATATTACTGTGAAAATGAACTGCTCTTGGAGCATCCCAAAGGGATTATTTTATCTCCTGAAAAGTAATCGCGCCCTTAGGCATATTCGTAATTTCTTTTTCAACGATTGCACGGGTAACTTCCGCATACTGTTTTTTTTCTGCGGCGGTTGCCTTGTGCCGGATTAGTTTTGGCTTGACGGCCTTGATCACGGACATTTCGTGTTTGCTCAGCAAGCGTCCCTTGTCCAGCACTACTTTTACCTTTTTGCCATTGTCTTTGCGCTCGAAAATCAATACCGTGGTCCCTGCACGGCCGGCCAAGGATTTGTCCACGCTCAACTCATTAGGGGCATGCGTGTAAGCGCCTGTATTCAGGCGTATGCCCGTGATATAGGAAATAGCGTCGATCAAATCGCGGTTGTATCCGGATATTTTCACCCGAATCGTATTCCTTACCGGTATTTCATTGGGGAACAGCATGCCAAGGACCTTTTTCGTGATTAAAAACCCAGCGGTGTTGCAGCCGCAGATATGACCGTCGAATTTCCCGATATCCATCAGGGTGATCTTGAAAAGGTCGCCATCCTTTCTGACGGTCCCGGCCATGGTGGCCTTGTGGTCCCTGATGCGGATTACGCCGGCCTTTTTATAGACGCTCGTTTGTGCGCTGGCATTCATGCCGAACAGCATGATTATCCCTACGGCCAGGAGCCCCAGCCGGTTGAATACACCTCCTGGCATACCGATCACCGGGAGTCCTTTGCGCTGTTTTGCGGATCTGGGCGGATAGTGATTCTTTTGAAATGTGTTCATGAGTACCTCCATGAGTTGAAAAACAAACGTTCTTTGTCCCAATAGACAGGGAATAAGCCAAAGCCTTATACTTATAACCGCATATGCAGATATAGTCAAGAGCTAAAACCCAAATTACCGGCCCGGCCCAGGGTAAACAATCTTACGCCTTGCCGCCGGCCAGTCGGTTATGCAATTGCTGCCAGGGGGCCTTGGCCTGGGAACGCGGGATGGCCCGTTCCCTCAGGTATTCCAGCATGTCCACCAGGGGGGCCAGCATCCGGCCCGGGAAACCCAGCACGGTTTCGTTTGGTTCCAGGTCCGTGGCCTCGCGGCACCCATAACAACCCATGGTGTAATTCAGGCGATCCTGAGTGTAAGGTACTATGGTGGCGTCCACGCAGGTGGCCTGCAGCACCGCGGTATCACTGGTCCGCCGCCGTCCTTCGGACAGGTTCAGGTCGGCCAGCAACAGCCACATCAGGCGTTCCGGCCGGTCCTCGATTATCACCACGTCGGGCAGGCGCGGGGCCTGCTCCAGCGGGCATGCGGCAATTGCGGACACCGCGCCCCGGGGCAACACCGGCATGTTTTCGAACATGCGTCGGCCGACATCCGGGGTTCGTGCAATGCCAAACCCGACCAGGCCCTCGCCGCTGGCCAGGGCAGGCGGCAGTTCAGCGAAGCCGAAAGCCCTGCGTGCAGCCGGACAGGCAACCTGGTCCTGCTCCAACAGGACCTTTTCGCCCCGCCTGGCGCGCATGATCGCCTGGCAGTAACGATGCCGTTCCACCGCCCGGAAATCAGCAAAATCCCGTGTCGGTGAATCCCTTTGCACCAGGTACACGGCCACCGGCTCACTGTCCAGGTTCAGGATGTTTTTTAGCACCCTTGCCTGTGGTCCGATTTTCTTTTCGCACATGACACACCTCCTTTTTACGGTTTATCATGGCCCGGCCTTTCCGGCATGATGATGTCAGTGACCTGTTTCGTGGTAACCTCGCCCTGCAACATCTTGACCAGGTTACTGGCCCCGTCGAACAGGTAGATGGCGGGCAGCACCATGATCGGATGCATTTCCTGGTACTTGACAGCGGCCAGCCTGTTGACGTCAATCCGTATTCGTTGGCCCAAATTACCTGAGGACAAAGGGCACTGAAAGTGGTTCAGATACGCGGAGTTAAGCCTGTTTGAGCGCAGGCGTACTAGCCGTACGTCGAGCATCAAACAGGTGCAGACGACAAAGTAGATGGGCCGCCTGCAGTGCCCGACTCCCGCATTTAGTCCGGTAATTTGGGTTTGGATGGTGATGCCCGGGTGTGCTTTTACGGCCTTTTGCAGGGCGGCAAATGACGTTTCCACCCGTTTTTTCTTTCCTGAATCCATCAAATCGATACCTCGACAATGGCGGTCACAAGCAATTCATATATAACCGTTTAAACGGTTATACGGTATGACTAAGATCAATAAACCCCAACATCGCAATTTTTTCGGGTTGACAGGGCACCGATGCGTTCTTATAGTCGCTTTCGATGTTGGTGAACGTTCACTAACATTTTACGGGCCGGCGAACCGGCCGCTTGCAGCACCCGATTGCCGAACTTGGCCCGGCAATCGGGCACACGGAGGTCCCTGTGACACGGATTACAAGACAGCGCAGGCAAGAGATCCTGGAAAAGACATTGAACCTGGTCGAACAGGAAGGCCTGGCATCGGTGACCATAAAAAAGATCGCCCAGCGCGTGGGTTTTTCCGAAGCCGCGATCTATCGACACTTCGAAAACAAGCAGGCATTGCTGCTGGGATTGATGGACATGCTGGAAGAAATGCTGGTCCTTCCACTGGAAGAACTGGCACGGGACGCATCGGTTCCCGTTCGTGACCGCCTGCTGGCAATCGCCCGGCTTCACGCCAGGCTGATTTTAGAGCACAACAGCCTGCCCCTGTTGTTGCTGGTCCAGTCGTCCGCGCCCAGGGACCCCGTGATGATCAACCGGATGCAGCGCTGCCTGAAACGATACCTCGGGGTCATAGAGGCCTTGATACGCCAGGGCCAAAAAGCGGGCCAGGTAACCACGGACATCCGGGCGGACTGCATGGCCCTGATGATCATGGGGGCATCATCGGCCCTTGCGATCAGGCACCGGCTGGTCCCGGAACCCGCGTTTGAAAAACGCGTGCAGGAACAGTTGCTTCCTTTCATGGTTGAAGGATTGACACCGGATTGACGACAAACTCAGGGAGACATCAATGAAACGATTTTCCTTTACTGCCATCGCGGCCAGCCTGTTTTGCCTGGCGACCCCTGGCATGGCCAGGCCCCTTGACCTTCAAACCGCAATCAACGAGGCCATGCAGCACAACCCGGGCGTACAGGCCCTTGAACACAAGGCCGCATCCGCATCCCAGCAGGCAAAATCCGCGTTCAGGCACCATTTCGGCGAACTCAGCGGGGTTGCCACGTATTCGTTTTTGAACGATGCCCAGGTGTTGAGGCCCATCTCGAAACAGTTAATGAGCGGCGGGATCGGCGGCATGCCGTTCGAGCGAAACCAGTTCCACTACGGCGTGGTCTATAAATTACCGCTCTACCTGGGCGGAAAACTCTACTCGGGCGTACGCATAGCCAGGCTGGAGGCCCAAAAGGCAAGGGCCCTGGTGGAGGGCACGCGCTGGACGATCCGGTTCAACGTAACTTCCCTGTTCACCGCGGCACAGGCACTGGATTCCGTGATAACGGCCCTCAAACAGCAAATCCGGGCCCTTGACACGACGAGGCAGCGCCTGGACATGATGGTCAAGGACGGGAAGAGGCCGGACATAGACCGGTTGAAGGTGGTGGAGTCCCTGGAGCAGGTAAAGGCCGAATTGGCCGAGGTCCGGGCCAGGAGGACCCGGGTGGGTGCCATGCTGATGGCATTGATGGGCCGTGACCCGGACAGGGATATACAGGTTGCGCCGCAAAGGGAACACGTGCCTGCCATAAAGGCCGATAAAAAGACCTTGCATGCCCTGTTGGAGGATATTTCCCAGGTACGCCGGGCGCGCCTGGCATTCCGGCAGGCCAATCGCGCAACAGCCCTGGTGCTCAGCGAGTTTATCCCGCACTTTTCAGCCTTTGCGGACTGGATGCAGCATTACGGCCCTGACACCAACGACCCCATGAACACGTGGGGCATCGGCATACGCATGGACCTGCCGATCCTGTCAGGAGGCAGTCGTTTTGCGGACTTGGCAGCGGCGCGCCAGAAGCGGTATGCCGCGATGTCGGCCCTGAAACGGGCCCACTTACAGGCCCGGGCCAGGTTGAAGGATGCCGTTGCCGCGTTCAAGGCTGCCAAATCCCGACTCGAATCGGCGCGCGCCAGGCTGGCCGCTGCAACCGAGGCCGCTCGCATCGAACAGATCCGCTATGACACGGGCGCGGATACCATCGAGGACCTGCTGCGTGCACGGGCCCGCGAAGAGGGCGCACATGCGGAAATGGCCAGGACACTGGCCAGCATCATCACGGCAGCGGAAAGGATAAACATGACAGTGGAAAAGGAGGTGGTCCGGTGAAAAAGATTGCATGGGGCCTGGTGGCGGTCCTGATCGTTGCGGGGCTTGCGCTGGTGGTGGTGAAACGGAGGCGTGAAAAAAACAGCGCCCCCACCCTGAAAACCTTGCCAATCGCGGTGCGTGCGGCCCGGGTGACAAGCGGTCGCGTTTACGAAACCCGGCATGTCCTGGGCACGGTCATCGGGGCGGATGAATCCATGGTGACACCCAGGATCATGGCCCAGGTGCTGGCCGTCAAGGTCCGCGAAGGCGACCGGGTCAAAAAGGGGCAGGTCCTGGTCCTGCTGGACCCCAGGGAGATCCGGGATGCGGTTGACCAGGCCAAGTCAGGCCTGGCAGCGGCCCGGGTGAATGCCGCGGCTGCCCACACCGCGTTCCTGGCCCAGCGTGACGCCACGGCCAGGGACAAAAAACTGTACAAGGCCCGGGCCATTTCCAAGGAACAATGGGACCGGTCAAATGCGGCCGAGGCAGCGGCATCGGCCAGGTACCAGGCGGCCATGGCAGCGGTGAAGGTCGCAAAATTGCGCGTGGACCAGGCCGTGACCCGGCTGGGATACACCAGGCTGAAGGCCCCGTTCGACGGCGTGGTGTCGGCCAGGCTGAAGGACCCCGGTGACCTGGCAACCCCGGGCAGGCCGGTGTTAAAGGTCGTCAGGTCCGGGGCTATCAGGGTCAGGGCCTCGCTGCCTGCCAATGATTTCACTGCGCTGAGGGTCGGGATGAAGGTCACGGTTTACGACAAGCAACGCAGTGTGAACGCCCGCGTGTCCCGCGTATTCCCGGCAATGGGCCGCAGTCACCTGACAACCTTCGAGGCGGACCTGGACCGGCCGCCGCCCGGATTCGTTTCAGGCGCGCCAGTGGGCGTGGACCTGCACATTGCGGGGGCGAAAGGCCTGAAAGTCCCGGCGGACGCATTGCTGGAGGGCGCAAAGGGCAGCTTCGTGTTCGTGGTAAGGGCCGGCAGGGTGCACCCGACACGGGTGAAGGTGCTGGGGAGGTCGCTGGATGCCGCAGTGATACAGGGCCGCGGCATACAGGCCAATGACCTGGTCGTAACAGGACGCCCGTCGCGGTTGATGACCCTGTTCGAAGGCGAACGGGCAGAGGTCGTGGGCACGGTATCCGCATCTGCACAGCAGGGGAGGGCAGGGCAGTGAACATCGTTGAAAGCTACCTGAAACGGCCCCACCTGGTGACATCCCTGGTGCTGCTGGCCGCGGTAATCGGTTACGTGGGGTATCACCGGATACCGGTCAATTTGTTCCCGGACTCCGAAAGGCCGCAGGTGGCGGTGGTCACCGTGTACCCCGGGGCCTCTGCCGCTGATGTCGAGTCCGAGGTCAGCCGGCCCATTGAAAAGGAACTGAACACCATCGAGCAGGTCAGGCGGGTCACATCCGTCAGCAAGGACGAGGTGTCGGCCGTGATGGTGGAATTCAGGTACACGAAGGGCCTGGATTCCGCGGCCACTGACGTGTCCAACGAATTGCAAAAGATCAAGGCCCTGCTGCCCGCGGGGATCCGGCCGCCCATGATATTCAAGATATCATCGGCCACGCCCGCGGTGCTGACCCTGGCGCTGAGGCCCAAAAAGGGGACGCCCCTGGACCTGTCCATGGTACGCCAGATCGCGGAAAACCAGATAAAGGAACGCCTGTTGCAGTTGCCGGAGGTTGCCAATGTCGAGGTATTCGGCGCGCACCAGCCCCAAATCAAGGTGGAACTGGACAGGGACAAGTTGCAGCAATACCACCTGAGTGCGCCCATGGTGCGCCGTGCCCTGATGGCCTACAACGCAAACCAGCCCGTGGGCCTGCTGATCACGTCGGATTCGCAATTCCTGTTGAAACGGATCGGCGAATTCCAGCGCATTTCCGACGTGGGACGCATCGTGGTGGCACACCGAGGTACCGGGGACATACACTTGCGGGACGTGGCCCGGATACGCAGGGCCGATGCCGAGCCCCAAAGCGCCTATCACGGCAACGGCAAACCTGCAATCGCGGTGAACATCCAAAGGGCCAGCACGGGCAATGCCCTGAAAACCATTGCAGCCGTGTCCGCGCAACTGCCCAGGCTGGAGGCCGACTACCCGGCAATAGAATTCTTTATTCCCGACACCCAGGGCGACCTGATCAACCTGTCCGTGGGTAATATGCTGCACGCGCTGCGCGACGCGGTGTTGATGACCGTGCTGGTGATCTTCCTGTTCCTGGCGGACTTGCGCGGCATGCTGCTGGCAGCCATATCGATCCCGTTCACCTACCTGCTGACCTTTGCCGTGATGTGGCTGATCGGCTACGAATTCGACATGGTCACGCTGACCGCGGTGATCATCGCGGTGGGCATGCTGCTGGACGACGCGATCGTGGTGCTGGAAAACATAGAGCGACACTACCACGACGTGGGGCGGGACGTGCACCAGGCCGTTGTGGGCGGCACCCAGGAGGTGATGCTGGCCATATTTTCAGGCACTTACGCCACCGTGATGGTGCTGCTGCCGATCATATTCATCGGCGGGTTCGTGCAGACCGTGCTGCGGCCCCTGTCGGTCAGCCTGGTCATAGCCCTGGTGTCGTCCTACATCGTGTCGGTCACGGTGATACCCCTGCTGGCGCCGCTGCTGTTGAAACGCAGGGGCGGCGGTGGCCGCAACCGCTTCGAGCGCATGGTTTACAAGGTGGATGCGTGGGTCGTGGAGCCCTTGCGTGATTTTTACGTCCGCCTGACGGACACGGCCCTGCGCCACCGCCTGTTGTTTTTGCTGGTCGCCATAGCCTTGTTCATCCCGTCCGCTAAAATCATGCCCCTGGTGGGCCGCGACCTGATGCCGCCCATGGACACGGGCATCATCAAGGTAAATTTCGAAACGGATGCAAACACCTCCCTTGCGGCCACGGAAAAGGTGCTGGCGAAAATGGAGAAAATCGCCATGCAGCGGCCCGAGGTCACATCCGTGTCCTCGGTGATCGGGTCGGAACCCGCGGTGGTTTCGTTTGGTTCCGGCCGCCTGGCGCAGCAGGGCCTGATGACCATACACATGAAGGACCGATTCCATCGAAAGGCCACGATCTGGGACGTGGAAAACGCACTGCGCGCGAAATTCAGGCGCATCCCCGGCATGAAAAGCGTGGACGTATTCGATTTCGGGGCCACGCCCATGTCGTCCATACGCGCGCCCGTGGACGTGATGATCTCAGGGCCGGACATCGCCACGCTGGACCGGATCGGTGCCCGGGTGGTACGCAGGCTGCGCAGGCACCTGCGCGGGGCCACGTCGATCACGCGTTCCTGGACCTTGGATTCCCAGGAGGTGCGTTTTAAGGCGGACCCGGAAAAACTGGCCCTGTACCAGGTGTCCCCCTCAGCGGTGGCGGCCCAGTTGTCGGGCGCGGTGCGCGGCATGCCCAGTTCGATATTCCGCGTGCCCAACCAGGACGGGCTGAGCGTGTGGGTGCAACTGCCCGGTCTCCAGCGCAGGCACGCGGCCCAACTGTACACCTACCCGATCCAGACCCCGCGCGGCAGCGTGCCCCTGGCCCAGTTGGGCACAATCACCATGCAGCCCACAGCCTCGGTGATCACCCGCCAGGGCCTGCAGCGCACCCTGGACATCCAGGCCTACCGGTCCAGGCGGCCGATCACCCACCTGCAAGAGGACGTCCGGGCCGCGCTGGCCGGCTTGAAACTGCCGCCCGGGTACACGATTTCGGACCAGGGCGAGATCCGGCAGATGAAGGAATCCTTTGGCAGGCTGGGCGCGGCAATGATACTGGGCCTGATCCTGCTGTATTTTTCCCTGGTGCCCGCGTTCAAGTCGTTCATCCATCCCCTGACCATCATGTCCGCGATCCCCCTGGCCCTGATCGGCGCATCCTGGGGCATGCTGATCATGGGCAAGCACGGGTGCATGCCCTCCATGATGGGCATGATCCTGCTGGCCGGCATCGTGGTGAAAAACTCGATCCTGCTGATCGATTTCATTGCCACGGCCCGCGAGCAAGGCAGCAGCGTGCACGACGCCCTGATCGGTTCCGTGCGCATCAGGACCAGGCCGATCCTGATGACAGCCGTAGGCACCTCCGTGGGCATGCTCCCCATTGCCCTCGAATGGGCCATAGGCCTGGAGCGCCTCTCACCCATGGCCATCGTTGCAATCGGCGGCCTCATGGTCTCCACCTTCCTGACCATGGTCTATGTCCCCATCCTGTATTCCCTGTTCGAGGATGCACGCGTGTTTGTCACCCGCACGTTCCACCGCCTCGCGCCCGGGAAGACAGGGGCATGAGGACACGATCAAATTTGACTGGTATTTCGGGCAAATTTCCTGTCCTTTTCCCATCCCATCCTTTATACTATTAACAGGGGTGAAATACCATGGAAAACAGGGCAGATATTTACATTGCAGACAGCCGCAAGATGCTGGAGGTCAAGGATGAATCCGTTTCCTTGATAGTTACCTCCCCGCCCTATTGGCACTTGAAGGATTACGGGAAAAGCAACCAGATCGGCTACGGACAAAGCCTGCACGAATACCTGACAGACATATACAGGGTATGGAAGGAAGCGTACCGCGTTTTGAAGCCGGGCAGACGGATGGTGGTGAATATAGGAAACCAGTTTGCAAGGGCCGTGGTGTACGGCAGGTATAAAATCATCCCCCTGCATGCGGAATTCATATCGCAATGCGAGGACATCGGGTTTGATTACATGGGCTCGATCATCTGGCAAAAAAAGACCACCATGAACACCACGGGCGGGGCAACCATCATGGGGTCATATCCGTATCCCCCAAACGGCATGGTAGAACTGGACTACGAATTCATCGCCCTGTTCAAAAAACCCGGCAAAAGCGAAAAGGTCCCGAAACAGGTGAAGGAACAGTCCAGATTGACAAAAGAAGAATGGAAAACCTATTTCCAAGGGCACTGGCAGTTCGGCGGGGCCAGGCAGGTGGGCCACGAGGCGATGTTTCCCCTGGAACTGCCCAAAAGAATCATCAAGATGTTCAGTTTTGTCGGGGAAATCGTGCTGGACCCTTTTATGGGCAGCGGAACCACGGCACAGGCCGCTCTTGCCCTGGGTCGTAATTGCATAGGATATGAAATCAACGAGGATTTTATGCCGATTATGCAAAAGAAACTGGCGCCAGGGGACATGTTGGATGGATTGGAACATGATGTCAGGTTTTACAGGCGGGATGTATCAGTTGTGCTTGAAAAGATCGACTATAAGCCGGGCATTAAAGACGCAAAACCTGTCACCGACGGCATAACACCCAAAAGTACCCGGGAACTCCACAGAGTAATCAGGGTCATTGATGAAAAAACGGTCATGCTGGAAAACGGTTTGAAACTGGGGCTTTTGGGGATCAGGGTGGTTGATAAGGCAGGGGCCATGGATTACCTGAATGACAGGTTGCTGAAAAAACAGGTGTTTTTCAAAGTGGACCCGGCATTCCCCGTCCAGGATAACCAGGTGGCTGCCTATGTGTACATGAAAAACAAGATCTTCGTTAATACCTACATGATAAAAGCAGGCCTTGCGATTGTGGATGATACGGCTGATTTCCAGATGAAGCACCGGTTTTTACAACTAAAGCCCACGGCGCCGACAAAAAACAAAAGGACAAACAACGAGGGACTATATGGACTTAAGGCTGACTAATGCGGAAATTGGCATGTTGTTAGGGGTAAAACCCGTTGAATTCCCCAAATATACCACCCAGTTGATGAACCTCGCAAACCATAATGCCCAGGCCACCCGGGCCAGGAATGTCGGCCAGGTGAGCGAGATGATCAAAGAGTTTACCGGTAAAACCATTGACGAATGGGAGCAGTGGTACAAACGGCAAAGACCTGATGCCATTGATACCGCGTCGAAAGAGGTCTATGAAATGGTGTTGAAGTTACGGCAGGCCATCGGACAGGTTGACGAAGCCATGGTAAAGCGGTGGGTGGAAGACCTGATTCTGGCAAAGACGTTTACAGGGCTCAGGTTCCAGGAAGCCATACTCAAAAAACTATCGGAATTTTACGGGCTGGATTACCGTGCCTCGACCCCCCGGGATGAAAGCCGGGGCATAGACGGATACATAGGGGATATACCAATCAGCATCAAACCGGATACCTACACAGCGAAAAACATGCTGCGGGAAGGTATTTCCGCGCGGATCGTGTATTACAAAAAGACCGGGACCGGGATTCGGGTTCACGTACCTGACGAACTTCACCAGGAACTTCAACAGAAATAGAAGATGGATTTTTAAAAGGTGATGGCGAAAATGAAAAGAATCGCCATGCAGCGTGCACGACGCCCTGATCGGTTCAGTGCGCATCAGGACCAGGCCGATCCTGATGACAGCCGTGGGCACCTGTGTGGGCATGCTCCCCATTGCCCTGAAATGGGCCATAGGCCTAAAGCGCCTCTCACCCATGGCTATCGTTGCAATCGGCGGCCTCATGGTCTCCACGTTTTTGACCATGGTCTATGTCCCCATCCTGTATTCCCTGTTCGAGGATGCACGCGTGTTCGTCACCCACACGTTCCACCGCCTCGTGCCCGAGAAGACAGGGGCATGAGGATACACGAATTGAGGGACTGAGTTCAAAAGTGAGGCCGCACTTTGGTTAATCAATGCAATGACGCGATAAAACAGGAATGCCAGGCCAAAAT
>WGCQ01000016.1 GCA_015493765.1 Deltaproteobacteria bacterium | reverse complement strand
GTACTGGGGCGGTGAAAAGGGCGCGCTGATCACCTGGGTCACGGTCCTGTACACGCTGCTCTATTTCCTGACCGGCCGCAAATACGTGCGTGCAAACCCGTTTTGGGGCTATACACTGGCCATTGCCAATTTCACGGGCGCCTTTTTCTTTACGATCATGCTGACCGCATCCAACCCGTTCGAGGTCTTTGTTACCTTCCCGGGGCCTGCCAATGGCGCAGGCATCAACCCCTTGCTGTTGAATTTCTTCATGGTGATACATCCGCCGTTTCAACTGGCCGGTTTCGTTGCATACGTGATCCCCTTTTCCATGGCCGGCGCGGCCCTGCTGACCCGCGAGCGCTTCGGTCACTGGGAGCGCTATGGCCGGCGGTGGATGATGTTTGCGTGGTGGTCGTTGTCCATGGGGCTGCTGCTGGGCTGCCTGTGGTCGTACATGGAACTGGGATGGGGCGGTTTCTGGGGCTGGGACCCGGTGGAAAACGCGGCCTTGCTGCCCTGGCTGATTGGCACGGCCTTGCTGCACCTGGTTTTTGTTGACCGCGGCCGCGGCATGTTCCGCCGCCTTTCCTATTTCCTGGTATTTTTGACCTACGGTATGACGGTCTTTGCCACGTTTTTGACCCGCAGCCAGTTGATCGATTCCCTGCACTCGTTTACCCAGTCCAAAATGACGCCTTATTTCCTGTACTTCATGCTGGTTGTGGCATTGTTCAGCCTGTTCCTGCTGGCCTACGGCTGGCGCCACTTAAAGCCCCAACACCACGTAAAACACTATCTTTCCCTCGAGGTTTTCGTGCTGTCAGGCGTGTTGATATTCCTGCTGCTGGGATTCGTGGTCCTGTGGGGCACGATGCTGCCTAAACTCACCCAGAGCCCCGCGATCAGGCACGCAATAAACAGCCTCTCCGCCGGCTGGGCGCACCTGCTGGGCCGTCCCTACCTGCCCTTGACCTCCGCCATGCACGTGGGGGCCAAGTGGTTCAACAAGGTGGCCGCACCCTTTGCCTTTTTCGTGCTGCTCCTGGCCGCGATCGGCCCTGCCTTGCGCATGGGCAACCGTCCCTACAAGTCCACTGTGCGCATGGCGCTGTGGTGCGCGGGCATCGCACTGGCCCTGGCCCTGGTGGTTGCTGCGATTACAGCCTGGTTCATTGCACGCATCGGGGGCCAGTCCTTGACGGACGTGCTCAAAATGGCCGGTTCCAAGCAAATCTGGGGCTTCGGTATCCTGGTCGTGGGCCTGTGGATCCTGAATTTCGCAGTTACCGACCTGTTTTCCCGTGTATGGCGGCTCAAAAAGGGCCTGTCCATGTCCTTTGGCCGTGCCGCCATCCACCTGGCCCGCGGCAATACCCGTCGTTTTGCCGCACACTTCGCACACAGCCTCGTGGCCCTGCTGGCCATCGGCTTTTTTGCCACCACGTTGGGCGTAAACCGCGACAAGCTGGTCCTGGAACCCGGGCGTTTCGTGGATGTGGCGGACCACATATTCGCGTTCGCCGGCCTGTCGTCCCATTTCAGTGCGTCCGAGAGTTATGCCACCCTGACCAGTCACATCGTGGTGATGCGCAAGGACCAGTCCGTGCCGACGGATGCGCTGGGCATTGCGGGCGTCCATGCCGAGCAGGTGGACGAGGGCCCGTATTTGTTGCTACCAGGCGGCCAGGCGAACAAGGCGTTGTGGGCCAGGCTCTTTGCGGGCAGCGTTGCCGCGCTGGACCTGCGCAAGGGCGACGTGGACAGGGCAACGCACAGCATCACCTTGCTGCCGCGTGACCTCAAGGCCCTGAACGTGCTGCCCGACATCTACAGCCGCTGGGTCTCCAACCTGCAATCCTGGGCCAGCGCCATGGGCAATGGCGAGGTCCGGGTAATCCCCGGCAGTGCCAAGCCTGTGATCACCTTGAAATTCCTGCATGCCAACGTGATGGATGCGTTTGTCAAGGGCCTTGGCGGTCAGCACCGGGCCTTGTGGGTCGGCCCCTGGCAGTCCAGGGACCTGATCGTGATGCTCAAGGGACCGGGCCGCGTCATGGAGCCCGAGATGCGCTATTACACGTTTTTTGACCAGCCCACCAGCGAGGTCAGCATCGCCCCGGGCGTGCTTTACAACGTGTACGTGGCTGCATCCGGCGCCAAGGGGGCGGACCTGGCCGGGCTCACGATCCTGGTTACGCCCATGGCCAACCTGATATTCCTGGTCAATTTCCTGCTGCTGTTTTTGATCCTGCTGTACTGGCCGCACAGGGAAGCACGGCAGGAGGCCGCGCCAGCAACGGTTGTGCAACATCCTGACACTGCGGAGGCAACATGATCCTGACCTTTCTGTATTCCGCCGGCATCCTTACCCTGGCCGTGTTCGGGTTCTATGAACTGCTGGGCGCCGTTGCCGCGCTTTTCGGGGAGGATGATGCGTAAGTCATTGTTCGTACTCATTATCCTGCTGGCGGGCACACCGGCCCTTGGTGAAACCCGCTGCATCATCCAGGTGACCTCGGGCCAGGAAAACATGAACATCGTGCAGTTGTGCGTGACCAGCAATACGGGCAATCTGAAAATCCCCGTGGCCACGCCAATACTTTACTCGGCCTACGGTCCCAAGGGCCAGGCAAGGCTGCACATCGACCCCACAAAGGTCAAACTGAAGCAGCAGGGCTGCCAGGCGCAAACCCAGGCAGGCCCGGACGGCACACCCATCATATCCGTGAACGCGACCTCATCGCAGTGCCAGGTCCAGGCATCCTATTCTTTTGCGCACCTGCACCGCGATTATTTCGTGCTGTTCAAAAACACCCTCAACGAGCCCGTGAGCCTTCAGGTCGTGACCCGTCGCACCTTGCAGTATTTCCCCCAGGTAAGGCCCTTGCAGCCTTACGATTTTTCCGAGGAGGAGGACACGGGCGGCGCATGGCAGTACATGTCCCTGCTGCAACCGGTGGCCCCGGGTGACCAGGTGGTGATCGTGGCCGCACGCCAGCCTGACCCCGGCTTCATAGGCGGGTGGTCGTGGCTGTGGGGCGCGATGGCCCTGGCCGGCCTGGTGGTGCTGGTGGGCTGGAGGCGACGTAGTGCCTGAGGTCTTTAATCTGGACGAGGTCGGGGTCGTATTCGACCACCGTTATGCCCTGTACCGCATCAGCCTGGCATTCCCGCCGGGGGCGGCTACGGTCGTGGTGGGCGAAAACGGCGCGGGCAAAAGCACCCTGTTGTCCCTGCTGGCTGGCCGCCTGCATCACCATGCCGGGACCATGCAAAAAAACGAGGCCCTGGTCGGCTACCTGGGCCATGAACTCATGCTTTACGAGGACCTCACGGGCATGGAAAACCTTGCATTTTTCGCCCGCCTGTGGGGTCGTGCCCCCGAACGCAGCGAACTGGCCGAAGTGCTCGATGCCGTGGGCCTGTCCGGTTCGCATGACAAGGTGGTGCGCGCCTATTCCCGCGGCATGAAACAGCGCCTGGCCGTGTCGAAACTCATGGTCAGCAACAGCCGCGTGTGGCTGATGGACGAGCCCACCACCGGGTTGGACAGCCGCGGGCGAAAGTGGCTGTACAACGTAATCCGGGACGCGGTTTCGAGCGGCGTGACCGTGGTCGCTGCCAGCCATATACCCGCGTTCGTCCAGGCCGTGGCTGACCGCGTGGTGGTCCTGGCCCGGGGCAGGGTGCGCGGGGTGCTGCCGCGTGGGGACGGCTTCGTTGACCAGGCCTTCGAAATGGCAGGGGAGGGCGGTGCATGAAGGCCCTCGGCGACTACATGGCCGTGCTGCAAAAGGACCTGCGCCTGGAGTTGCGCAGCCGCGAGGTGATTTACTCGATCCTGCTGTTTTCAGTGCTGGCCGTGGTGATCCTGGCGTTCGGCTTTACCTGGGTCTCGAAAAACCGCAATGCCACGTACGCGCCCGGTGCGTTGTGGCTGACGGTCCTGTTTTCCGCGACCACGGGTTTCAACCGCTTTTTTGACCGGGAAAAGGAAAACGCCGTGTTCCAGGGCATATTGCTGACGCCTGTGTCCAGGGCGGGGTTGTTCCTGGCCAAGGTCACGGCCCAACTGCTCTTCATCCTGATGACCGAGGTGGTGTTCGTGCCGCTGATCCTGATGTTTTTCAACGTGGGCCTGGCCCTGCCCGGGATATTCCTGGCCGAACTTATCCTGGGCACGGTTGCGATAGTGCTGGTGGGCACGTTGTTTGCGGCGCTGCTGATGAATGCCAGGGTCAGGGACGTGCTGCTGCCGATCATCATCTTCCCCTTGTCCATCCCGATCCTGCTGGCAGGAATCAAGGTGTCCACGCTGGCCTTTGGCGCCCCCCTGGCCGAGGACCCCATGAAGTGGCTGCATTTCAGCGCAGGATATGACATAATCCTGCTGATCTTGACGGTGTTCATATTTGAAAAGGCGGTGGACCTGTGAAACGCTGGACTTTTTTGACATTGGGCGTGCTGGTGTTACTGTTGATGCCTGCGGCCCTGGGCATGATATTCTTTTATGCCCCGCTGGAGCGTACCATGGGCGTAATCCAGAAGATCTTTTATTTTCACGTGGGTTACGCAGCCATGATGATGTTTGGTTTCGGGATTTGCGGCATTGCCAGCCTGGTGTATTTGTCACTGCCCCGTGCAAAGGCGGACGTCAGGATGTACGCGGATGCGATCGCGGTGGGCGCCGCTGAGGTGGGCCTGGTCGGCGGTGCAGGCGTGATGATCATGGGCCCGCTTTGGGCGCACGAGGCCTGGGGCACGTACTGGACCTGGGAGCCGCGGCTGACCTTGTCCCTGGTTGCGTTCTTCATGTTCCTGGCGTACATGGCCCTGCGCTCGTTTTCCGGCAAGGGCGATTATGCACGCGTGGTGTCCGCGGGCCTTGCCGTGCTGGGACTGCCGGCCCTGTACTTCATCCACGTGGCTGTGAGCAAGTGGGGCGGTGCCCATCCCAGGGTCGTGTTCACCGGCGGGCTCAAGTCCGGCGGCATGAAAGAGACGTTTTTCATGGCCCTGGGCACCATGCTGCTGACAGGCGTGCTGCTGGGCTGGCTGAGGGCGTGGGTCGAGGTCCAGCAGGTACGCATGTCCAACCTGATCATGCGCGTGGATGCACTCAGGCGGGAGGTGACGGATGAGTAAAATACTAAGATTCATGGCCGCTTTGGCGATTTTCCTTGGTTTTGAGCCGCTTTTGTGGGCCGACACAACACAACACCTGACCAGGGAAACGCACATCCTGTTTGCCGCGTACGTGGGCGTGTGGCTGGTGACCCTGTTTTTGGTAATCCGGATCGGCATGAAGGCCGCCCACACCGCCAGGGAAATCCTGCAACTCCAGCAGGAGGTCCAGGACCTGCAAAAACGCCTCGACAAAAAGGTGTAATCCGAGGCCGAGACCGTTGTCCGTGACCGTTGGCCGAGGCCGAGGCCGAGACCGAGCGCTCCCGATTACAACGGAAGCCTGCCCGAAAGGCCCGCAGGGCC
The DNA here is from genome assembly GCA_015493765.1 of Deltaproteobacteria bacterium. Classification (GTDB taxonomy): domain Bacteria; phylum Myxococcota_A; class UBA9042; order DTJE01; family S145-11; genus S145-11. The sequence continues at coordinate 1,282 of WGCQ01000016.1, read as the reverse complement.
GTCCCGCGCAGCTGCAGGCTGCGTCCCGAATCCCGATTCCAGAGGCCCGAGTCCGTGACCGTTGGCCGTGACCGTGTGGAGCGCAGGCCGCTCGCCTGAAAAGGTTATGCTTATTTGTCAAAAGGTTACAGAGGGCTATCAGAATTACCATTCCATCCGATCCCAAGCTTTCCTGCCCATAACCCATCGAATCAACACCATCGAGGCCGCCTGAGTTTCATGACTTCCGTTGCCATCACGAGCCACACTGTCAACTATCCACTGTGTGCCACCACACTTTAAAAACACTACCATACGGTTCTGAACAAACCAAATTACCGGACAAATTTGAGGACAAAGGGTGCGGCAAGTGGTTCAGATACGAGGAGTTAAGCCTGTTTGAGCGCAGGCGTAGCAGCGCTACGTTGAGCATCAAACAGGTGCAAACGACAAAGTAGATGGGCCGCTTGCAGTGCCCGACTCCCGAATTTAGTTCGGTAATTTGGGAACAAACCTGTTCCTTGATTTTTCTATCCTTATCCTTTTTATGTATAATAACAACAGTAGCAGGATGAATGATGATCGGAAAAGAGGCATTTTGTCCCGATTGTGGGAACATCAAGGGGCAGGTAGGTTCCTATGCCTGGTAGTGCAATCATGGCTTCAATACCTTCAGGAAAAGGAGATGTTCAATGCGTGATGTGGTAAGAACACGACTATTTTTATTTTCAGGCCTTGTATGCATGGTCCTAATCGGTTGCTTGTCCAATCTCCATGAACAGTTTCCGTGTGAAACGGACAGTGATTGCCTTGCAAGCGAATCATTCGATAGTGACGCAAGCGAATCATTCGTTCCTGACACAAGCGAAACTTACGAAAACGACTATATAAGCGATGTGGTGCAGCCATCCCAAAATCTGGTCGTAGTCACGATTTACGCCCCCCCTGACTCTATAAATAAAATTTCTCAGGCAAGACGGGTGGCAGTAACCCTGAGGGGACCTGATATACAGACCAAGAGAAAACTACAGGTATTTCAGCCAGACCGGATGGACGACATAAAAATCCCTGACATACCATTCGGTGACAACCGGCAACTCGAGGTGGAGTTGTGCGAGACTAACTGTGACTCCTCGATTCCAGGCAACATCATTGCAAAGGGATATTCCATTCCTTTCTCTGTTCATCCCGGTGACGACAGCCTGCAAATTTTCGTATATACAACGTTGGTGGACGACTTCAGCCCGACTGCCGCAAGTTACAAGACACAGGGGGTACAGCCAACGAAACCCGGTGTAAATGC
>WGCQ01000015.1 GCA_015493765.1 Deltaproteobacteria bacterium | reverse complement strand
GTGTCCACGCACACCATGGCCATGGCACCGACCCTGGAAAAAATGGATAAAAAACTGGTTGAACAGCCGGATCTGGAGCAGGAACTCGAGCTCGTAAAAGCGTTTGACAGGACTGCCATGCCCGCAAAACTCGTTGACATGGCTTTTTACGACATCCTGAGTAAATTACCCGATGCCCTGGATGGCCTGGAGGATCTGGATGATCAGTCCAAATTCAGAGCCCTTAGGCGATCTGTAAAAGAAATTTCGGGTGTGAAGCCCGAAAAATACTACGCCCTGATCCTGATGGATGGGGATGGCATGGGCAAATGGATGGATGGCCAAAACCGCAAGAATTTTTATGCTGCCGCGCATCCGAAACTACGGGAAAATCAAATATTTCTGGACAAACACCCCAAAGACGAGGACAAGCGCGACCCCAGTCCCGCGTACCATGCGGCGATCTCAGGCATTCTGAACGATTTTTCATCCATGGTTGCACCCAGGGTCGTGGAAAGGGCGTTCAAGGGCAAGGTGATCTATGCGGGCGGTGACGATTTGATGGCCTTTGTCAGCGTGGATGACGTGCTGGATACCATGCTGGCCTTGCGTTTGGCATTTGCAGGACAGAAACCGCCGGAGGAGCTGGATAAAAAACTGGAAGAAACCGGCCTGGAACTGGGCGGCGGTTTTGCCAAAATCAACGGCAAACTTTACCGCATGATGGGACAGGACGCCACCGCGTCCATGGGTGTGGTGATCGCACATTATTCCACGCCCCTGTCCGTGGTGTTGAAAACAGCACGCCAGGCGGAACACCGGGCCAAGACATTGAAAGTAAAGGGCAAGGACCGGGATGGTTTTTGCATCACCGTGTTGAAACGCTCCGGTGGGGCTGAAACCTTTACAGCAAAATGGAATCTGGAAGAGATAGATAAAGGCCTTGATTCGCCGCTGATCAGCGCCATGAAAGCCCTGCAGCACGCAGTGCATGATGGTGCCTTGTCCAGGCGTTTTGCGTTCCATTTGCGTGGTATTTTGCATGACCTGGGCGGGGTGGAGGATGCCATAGCCCCGGCCCTGGCATATCAAATCGAACGTCAGAAATCGGGCAAGATGCAATTGAAATTCGATCCAAAAACACTGTCCGATACACTGGTTCACGGTGTGAAAACCAGTGCCATGGCCAAGGTTGACAAATTACCTGAACGGGTCCTGGACCTGGTCATGGTTGCGGAATTTCTGTCAAGGGAGGGCCGGTCATGAAAAGCGTAAAAATAGAACCTGTGGACATCGTATTCTTCCGTGGCAACCATTTGTTTGGTGGTGCCGGTCAGCACGGTGATTCGCTGATGCCACCGTGGCCCAGCGTGTTTTCCGGTGCACTGAGGTCCATGCTCATCAGCCGGGACCCCGGGCTGTGGTCCGGTGTGCATTCGGGGGATGGTGGGCTGGCCGGCAGGCTGGCGCAAATGTTGCGAGTGGGTTTCGTGACCCTGGTAAAGGGTGCTGAAATGTTTTTCCAGCCCCCTGCGGACCTGATGTTCATCAAGGTCCAGGACTCGGATGCAATAAAAATTGTTGCGTTAAAACCGCACGAAATCGGGGCCATGAGATCATCCTATGATGAGGCCCTGCCCATGGTGCTGAAACCGGAACCTGAGGAAAAAGGCAAACCGGAATCGGGTTACTGGTTGAAGGCCTCGGGCATGAAAAGATGGCTGAACGGGGAATTGCCTGGCGCAAACGACCTGGTGGAGACATCGAAACTGTGGAAAACAGACTACCGTTTGGGTATTGCATTGGATGCCGCGAAATGGAGCGCCAGGGAACACGCGATCTACACCAGCGACGCGGTTGTCCTGACAAAGGACATCGGGTTTCTGGTCGGTGTGGATGCGACTGGTAATCCTGACCTGCACGGGACCATACGCCTGGGTGGCGACGGCAGGGCCGCACAGGTCAGGCCGTGGGACCAGACCCCGCCGTGGCAGGATTCGGATCTGTTGGACCGGATTGCAGAGGCCGGCAGATTCAAGATGATCCTGACAACGCCCGGCATATTCCAAAACGGCTGGTTGCCGGATTTTGTCACAAAACAGGGGGAAGAATACGTCTTTAAGTACATGGGTGTTACGGCACGCCTGGTTACGGCAAAGGTTGGCCGGTTCCAGGTGGTCAGCGGTTGGGACCTGTTGCGCCATGAACCAAAGCCGGCCCAGCGCGCAGTGCCTGCGGGCAGCGTGTACTGGTTCCAGGTGAAAGGCGGTCATCCTGAGCAGGTCAAAGCCATGCTGACCGGACTGTTGGAAAACGGTTTGTGGCCCGATGACCTGACGGATTTGCAGCAGGCTAGGCGGGCCGAAGGATTCAACAATGTGTATTTTGGTGTTTGGAAATAATTTGTTGGAGGTTTGAAATGTTTGAGAAAAAAACAGCGTTATTTTACTACACGATCAGCCCGGTGCACATGGGCGCGGGCACGGCATTGGGACTGGTGGACAACCCGGTACAGCGCGAGGTCCACACGGGTCACCCGGTATTTGCGGGTTCCGGTTTAAAGGGGGCGTTTCGACACGAGGCCAAGGCAGACAAAGATTTCCCAATAACGGAGATATTTGGACCTGATTCCGGGAGCAGCGACCTGTACGCGGGTGCGGTTTCTTTTTCCGACGCCCAGGTCGTGCTGTTCCCTGTGCGCAGCCTGAAAAAGGGCTTTGTTTACGTGACCTCGCCCCTGGCCCTGAACCGTGCAGCAAGGCTGTTGGAAATTGCCGGTGATGACAAATTATCGAATATTATCAATGGATTGGGCGATGTTTCGGACAAGGCGGCAATGTTCGATGATTCCCTGAAAGCGGATAAACAGGACAACAAACTGGTGCTGGAGGCATTCTGGTTCGAGCAGTTCAAAGGCAATTGGACACCGTTCAAAGAGGCCGTTGAATACCTGAGTGGGTTGCTGCCCGCAAAAAACGCCTTTTTCAATGAAAAGGTCAAAACGGACACGGTACTGGTCTCGGATGATATGTTTTACCACTTCGTAAAAAACTCCGTGGTGGTGGAACCCCACGTGAGGATCGACGATAACACGGGCACGGCTGAGGGAGGCGGCCTGTTTTACACGGAAAGCCTGCCCCCTGAAACCCTGATGATCGGGTTGATGATGGCCAGTAAATCCAGGCAAAAAGGCAGCAATATGGAGGCAGAGGAAATCGCCCGAATAGTGACGGAGAAATTCAATGACCAGGTCCTGCAGATCGGTGGAGACACCACCACTGGCCGGGGCATGGTGATTGTGAAGTTTGTGGACAATGGTCAAAATCAGGAGGTAAAAAATGGCAGTAAATAAGGATCAAGAACGCGCAGCCTATGCGTGGAATTGCGTGAGGACAGTCAATAACAAGTTCAGTGATTACAAAAACCTGGCGAAATCGGCACCTGCCCTGATCGTGTCCAACGGACTGATGCAGACCCTGGCATTTTTTGAAAGCAAGAAAAAAGATGAACATTACAAGGCATTGAACAAACACGTGATCGGATGGGTGAGTAAACAGGTTTATGGTGATGAAAATGGGAATTTCAATGATTTAATCGACAAATTGGCCAATGAATCATCCATGCCCAGGTACATGATGGCAACACAGGAGGCACTGGAGGTACTGAAGTGGATCCGCCACTTTGCACCTGCGTTGGATAAGGGAGGGGAGTGATGGCGAATTATGGATATAAAGACAACCGCGGAAACGCCCAACCCAGGCGGGACCCGCCTTGCGATCCGCCCAAACCGGTGCCTGCTGTACCCAGGGTGATTCGCAATGCAATTGACAAGGCCTGGGATGAATTGCCACCCGGGCACAGGTTTTTGCTGTACTGGTCCATGTGGTCCACAAAAACCTGGGATAAGTGGAAATTTGAAAATGATGTTGAAATAAGAGATCAAAGAAACAGGGAATGTAAAAAAACATACAAGAATCTGGATGCAAAACAGGAGGCATTGAAACGGGTTGCAGGCGAAAACACCGTTTTCTGGAAAGACACTGTGGGTCTTGCCAGAAATGCAGAAAGGATACTGGACAACCTGATTCAAAGGCAGGCCGAGTTATTCAAAACATCCAGTAAGATCCTGCACATACGTACCACTGCAACCGCGCCGTTTACCACGGGCCTGGGCGAGGACCACCCATTGGAAAACGGGTTCGCGTTTTTGCACCCCTATGGCGTGCCCTATTATCCTGGCAGTGGGATCAAGGGCGCTGTGCGCGCGGCTGCTGAAACCATGGCCCTGTTCATGGGGGATCGCACATGGACGCTCCCGCTGGTGTGGTGGTTATTCGGTTTTGACCAGAACTCGGCATGGTTTTTCACAAACAAAACCTTCGATAAAGCCAGCCAGGAAATGCAAGAGCGTTACTGGATATTCCGGCGAAAATACTTTGAACACATGCAGGCATTGCGGACAAAAAACGACGGATTGCTGGTGGCGTTTGCCGAATTGATGAGGGACCAGGCACCAAAGGATAAGCAAGGGCTCGATTTCGTGGACCTGCTGACACAACCGGCATCCAGCAGCCCGGCCGACAAACCCGAATTCCGGAAGGATTTGTTAGATATTATCAAGACCTTCCACTTGCGCGGTTCCCTGGTGTTTTACGACTGTTTCCCCCAAATTCCGCAAAAGGGGCTACGCGTGGACATCCTGAATCCGCATCACAGGAAGTATTACATGGAGGGTAAAACCCCGCCAGGGACATTCGAATCACCCGTGCCTGTGTACTTCCTGACCCTGCCACCCGGGACGAAATTCAATTACTACGTGGAAATCAAGCCCGTTGGCAGCCTGCCGGATCCAGTGAAAGACCTGTGGCAAGATGCGGTTTCCGACGCCTTTTTGT
>WGCQ01000014.1 GCA_015493765.1 Deltaproteobacteria bacterium | reverse complement strand
CCAATATTACGAATCCGCCGCATCTGGCGTATTGATGTTCGTTCCTTTGCCATTGCCAGCCTCCGCACGCATTCTGACAAAAGAGGCCGCAGTTGTAAAGCCTGATTTGCGGGTCGAGGCGCCGCCTGCGCTCCACGGCTTTCGTTTTGACCGGAATCACACGGTAACGGCCACGGCCAACGGTCTCGGCCACGGTCTCGGGTATCTGGCATCGGGCATCGGGACGCAGCCTTCGGCTGCGCGGGACGGCCCTGCGGGCCTTCAGGAAGGCTTCCGTTGCAACCGGAAACCCACGGTCACGGCCACGGCCAACGGTCACCGGCCCACGGTCACCGGCCCACGGCCACCGGCCACAGCCTACAGCATGAAACTCATGGGCACGGCCCAGGCGGCACCGGGGACATGCGTAGTTTCATCCTTCGGCCCGGGATACACGGTGTAGCGCTCCCCATCGAATACCACCAGGGATTGAGGGTCCACATCGGACATCAGCAGCATTTGCAAGCGCTCCCGGATCACGGGTTGGGCAGGATCGTCCATGTGTATCACCAGCATATCCCCCACCTGATTGACTGCCACGAACTTTTCCATGTTCACCTCCACAGGTTCCTGATATAACAATCGAAAGAAATCGGATTTTTTTTCACTTTTTCTGATATTTAGTCGGAAATATCGATTAACTAACCGATTAACCAGGGAAAGGAGGTTTGTGGGAAAATCATAACTTACTATTTTTCCGTGGAATAATCCGGTGGGTTGCACGCGAACACGTTCTGGTTCAGCACGCCCTGGTCATCCGTCCAGCCCATCATCCCGTATTTCATGTCCACGGCATCGTAACCCAGGAGGTTCAGAATCATGGCGGCTATCATGCCTGTATGACCGGTATAGCAGTACGTTATGATCTTTTTGCCCGGGTCCAGTTTGGCCAGGTTTTCAGGGTCGGCAATCTTGTTCCAGGGAATGTTGATTGCGCCCTTGACATGCCCCTTTGCATAGTCATCCGGCGCACGCACACTGACGATCTGGTAGTTTTTCGCCTTGTTCGGGTCGTCGATGATCGCCTTGACCTGGTCCGCGGTGATCACCGGGTGCTCCAGGTGGGACAGGTACTCGTTCAACCGGGTCTGGATCACCTTTTCCAAGGGCTCGTCCGCATTCGCCAGGATCGGCGGGGGATCAAACTTGCCGCTCGGCTTGTTTTGCTTGGTTTCCGTGGGGTAATTCGGCGGGTTACACGCGAACACGTTCTGGTTTAGCACACTCTGGTCATCCGTCCAGCCCATCATCCCGTATTTCATGTTGATCGAATCGTAGCCCAGCAGCCCCAGGGTCACCATGGCTATCTGCCCGGTATGCCCGGTATAGCAGTACGTGATGATCTTCTTTGACTTGTCCACCTTGGCCAGGGCCGCATCGGACGCAATGGTCTTGTACGGGATGTTGATCGCACCCTTGACATGCCCCTTGGCGTAGTCATCCGGCGCACGCACGCTGATAATCTGGTAGTTTTTCGCCTTGTTCGGGTCGTCGGTGATCGCCTTGACCTGGTCCGCGGTGATCACCGGGTGCTCCAGCCCGGCCAGCCACTGGGCCGCATGGGCCCTCACCTCCTCGAACCGGTTGGCAGCCTTGCTTGTGCTGTTGCTGCCGCTGGAACAGGCAAACGCAAACACGCCCAGTACCAGCATCATAAGAAAAGATTTACGTTTCATGGATACCTCCCAAACAAAGGGGTTAAACAAATCGGGCCCACCGCCCGTGGTCTCCTATTTGCCACTGTCCTCCTTGAAGAAATCATCCATCAGGATCGGTTTGTTTGCCTCCAGTTCCTTTTTCAAGTACTTTGCGGCCTTTGCAGCCCCCGGGCCACCCTTTACCTTGCCCAGGCCGTTTGTAAACAGGTCATCCAGGTAATCGCTGGTCAGGAACAATACCTTTTTATCCTTGGCCAGTTTGCCGCCGCCCGAACTTGCGTGACATCCCTTGCACCCGTCCTTGGTCTGGGGCGTGTCCAGTGCGATCGTGTGCGGCGTTGCATACTTCCAGGTGGGGTAATCCGTGTAGTGTCCCAGCACGGTCGGTCCCCCGGGCCTGTACGCGTCAAAGGTATCCGGCACCACGCTGGGCCGCCTCACCAGGCTGTAGTCATAGGGCCTTTCCTTGCCCATCTCGGGGAAATGCGTCTTGTAGAAGTCCAGTTTCAACGGGTTCTTCGCAATTTTAAAGGTATAAAACTTGTAGTCCGGTGGCGGCTCGCTGCCATCGCCCTTGGGCGACACGTGACAGGACAGGCAATTCGGATACATCTGGGCGTGGCACACCTCGCATTGCAGGTACGGCGCAGGGCCATCCGGGTTGGCATGCATGGCGTGCATCCGCTGTTCGTAGAACTTGTCCTCCTGACCGGTCACGTGGCAGTCCTGGCACTTGGGCAGTTTCGGATCGTTGTACCGCAGGGAACCGGCCATGTCCGGGCCTGCACCATGCATCCAGTTCTCATTGTGGCAATCGGAGCAATGCATGCCTTTCTGATAATGCACGTCCCGTTTCAATTTGTAGTTTTTCAAACCCAGTCCCTTGACCACGTCCGAGTCCTTGACCTCGGTGGCGCTGTAGCCGGACAACATGTATTCCTTGCCCTTGCGGCCGCCGTGACATGCCGTGCAGTTGTACACATCGCTGGGCTGTTTTGAAAACATGTGACCCGTTGCAGGAAACCCGCCGCCCGACGGCTCGGGCAGCGTGATGTGACACGACCCGCACGTTGCACGGTGACATTCCGCACAGCCGCCCTGTTCCAGCCCCTTTGCAAGGAATTCCTTTGACTGCTCGTCATCGGACACACGCATCTCGTGTACCGTGGCACGTTTGATGAATTCCTTGTCCTTGGGTTTAAGCCCGTTGAATTTCGTGTGCAAGTTGTGCAGGAAATTTTTGGTGATGTCCTCGTGGCACTGCGAGCACACCTTGTTTGGGTCCACGTCCTTGTGGAAATCCCCGGAGTGCGCCTCATCGCGGTCCTTTGCCGGCATCACACCGCCGTGGCAGGCCTGGCAGCCCATGCGACCGTGCACGGTATCCAAAAACGCGGGGTCCACATAGATCGGGTCCGTACCCGAAAACCTGGACACGGACCCCCCGCAGCCGCCCCCGCCCTTGGGCTTGTGGTGCGTTGGCTCAGCCTCCAGGCTGGCCTTCAGCAGCGCCTTGTTCGTGTGGCATTGCTGGCATGTATAGCCCCCTTCAGCCACGCCTTCCGCGTTTTGTTCGTTTTCCTGGGTGCCGCATGCGAATATGGCGAATGCCATTGCGCCTGCCAGTCCCAACAGCAAATAAAATCTGTTCGTCATCTGTGCCTCCAACACATGCCCGTAATTAAGAATACGGGTTCATGTATCATTTTTCATTGACAAATGTCACACGAATCATGGATTATTCACCAATGACTCATTATACATAATCTCGAAGCCCCCCGTCACGGTCACGGTCGCGGTCACGGACTCGGACTCGGACTCGGACTCGGACTCGGCCAACGGCCTCGGGTTCCTGGCATCTGGTGGCGGGACGGCCCTGCGGGCCTTGCGGGAAGGCTCCCGTCGTAACCGGAAACCCCGGCCACGGTCAACGGCCACGGCCACTGAATTCTGGCTTCGGGCCTCTGGCATCGGGACGCAGCCTGCGGCTGCGCGGGACGGCCCTGCGGGCCTTGCGGGAAGGCTTCCGTCGTAACCGGAAACCCCGGCCACGGTCAACGGCCACGGACACGGTCAACGGTCTCGGACACGGTCAACGGTCTCGGACACGGTCAACGGCCACGGCCACGGCCACGGACTCGGCCACGGCCACTGCTACTACTCACCCCCAATTTTATGACAAAAGCCAGGGATTGGTATGGTTTCAGGGTTTATGACTGATTAATCATTGACAAGTTACACATGAATCTATTACAAAATAATAGACTCTTTGGGTGCAGGACTATGACGAGACAGTATTTGCCCCTGTTGCTGTTTTTATTGCTGGCAGGCCAATGGGCGTGCGGCAGGTTTCGAAACAATGCAAACCCCACGTTACGGGTTGCCCACACGTACCCGCAATGGATGCAGCCGTTTGAAAAGGGATTCCACGGCTTTGCGGTCATGGATGCACACTGGGACATGCGGGTCTGCGCCACGTGCCACGGCAAGGACCTGGACGGCGACAAGGACAACAGCAGTTGCAGCCAATGCCACGCGGGTAAAAAACTGGATGTGGACGATATGCCTCACCAAAGGCCGGTGTCCTGCATGAATTGCCACAAGGAGAGCCCCAAGGCCTGCAACACCTGTCACGGTAATAAAAGGAATCCGGCACCACCGCGGTCGGTCCTGGGCAAGACCAGCCGAACCTATATCGGCGTGGGCGCCCACCAGTCGCACACCCAGGCAAACCCGTTCAACCGCGGATTTCTGTGCACGCAATGCCACGCCGAACCGGCAGCGGGCCACTACGACACGCCCCTGCCCGCCGAGGTGTCCTTCGGGCCGGCCGCCACGGGCTACGGCCTGTTCAAGCCCAAATGGGACCGCAAAAAGGGTACGTGTGCAAACGTGATGTGTCATGGCTGGGACCCTGCCGAGTCCAGGCTGATGCAGGCAAAATGGAATTCGCCAACGCCCATGCATGTAAAATGCGGGGATTGCCACGGCTTGCCGCCCAAAAAGACGCCGGACGGCAAGCCCCATGCCCAGGACAGGCAATGCGCATCCTGTCATAAGGCAGTGGTCGATGACAACCTGCACATAATCGACCCTGCATTGCATATAAACGGCAGGTTCGACGGTAACGGGGGGTCGAAATGAAACGATATATTTGTTGTGCAGCCATGTTGTGCGTATTGTGCCTGGGCGGTGTTAGTGCCTTTGCCCAGGGCGTGGACATCAGCAGCCGCACCTACTGGCTGGGTTATGCGGAGCAGGCCTACGGGGGCATTGCGGGCAGGCTGCCCATGTACGAATTCGTGGACATCACGGCCCGTGACCTGGGTGTGCCGGGCTTGAACCTGTATGCCAGCGGCTACGGCATGGTCAACCTGTACGAACTGGGCGGCGACCACCGTGGCTGGGGGGATTTGGACATCGCGTACCTGGAATACCAGGACCCTGCAGGCAGGTTCAACATCCGGGGAGGCCGGCTGATGCTGTTTGACCCGGGGACCTTTGGGGACGTGGTGGACGGCGGCAGGTTCGAATACGACGGGCCCGGTGGTTTCACGTTCAAGGGCTTCGGCGGGGCCGCGGTAACAGAAGGCTTTGATGACAGCGCGGATACGTACATGTTCGGCGGCAGGCTGGGTGACCGGCTGCTGTGGGCCGGGGGCCTGACCGACGTGGGCGTGTCGTTCGTCAGGCGGGTGGAGGACGGGGATGCCGCCCGGGAACTGCTGGGCGCGGATCTGGCGTGGTACGCACCGAAATACGTGGACATCAGCGGTGAATTCATGTACGACGACATCACGCAACAGGTCCAGGAGGTGTCGGCCGACATCGGGATCAGGCCGCATCCGCAATTTGACATAGGCCTAAATTACCAGTACCTGGTGCCGTCATTGTTTCTGTCCAAGGCCAGCATCTTTTCCGTGTTCGCGGACGACGGCCAGCACAGGGCGGGGTTGATGCTGGGCGGCAGGGTCGGGAGGTGGTCCATAAAGGGTACGTTCGATTACATCGTCTTCAAGGGCGAATCGAACGGATACACGGCCAACGCGGGCTTTCGGTACGGGTTCGGGGGGCCGGGCGACTTCGTGGGACTGGACGCTGGCAGGTACCGGGATTATCGCAATGGATACACCCGTACCAGGGCCTACGTGTCGTACAGGTGGCCCGGGTGGTTTCGCAGGCGGGTGCGTGTGACCGGTGACGTGCAGTTCGACTACTTCGACGACCCGGTTAAAGGGGTCGATTACGACGTCTATTCCTCGGTTTCGCTGGGTTACCAGTCCCCCGTGGGCATCGACGTGGCCGCTGTGTGCATGTTTCGCAGGGACCCCTACCGGGCCTACGACACCTCGGGCGAACTGCGGCTGAGTTATTTCTTTGGAACGGGAGGTAAGAAATGAAAGGGCGTATCATCGGCATCTGCCTTATTGCAAGCCTGCCCGTGATATACTGGACGTGCAGCACCACCCACGTGAAAAGGGACGTGCTGCGTTTTTCGCACAAGCGGCACATGGATGCGGCCGAGTGCACGGACTGCCACAAGGGCGCTGCCAAGAGTGCGGCAAAGGCGGCGTTGCCCCGGATGTCGCAGTGCCTGACCTGCCACGAAGACCAGCAGGACAACTGCAAGATGTGCCATTCCAACCCGGATGCGGCGGTCCCGGTGAAACAGGAGGCCAGCAGGTTTCATTTTTCGCACGCAAAGCACATGAAACGCGTCAAAAACGGCTGTCTGACCTGCCATGCAAACATCAGCAAGGACCTGAAGCACCGCCCGTTTACAGGCCACCAGGCCGTGGTGTGCATGAAATGCCACGTGCACAGGCAGGACCTGGCCCGCTCCAGGTGCACCAGGTGCCACAAGGACATGGCGAAACTGCCGCCCAGGCGGGTGGCGGAATACGCACACAGGGATATTCTGATCACCGGAAAGCATACGGTGGCGCCTGGTGGTGAAAAGACATGCGTCCAGTGCCATGACCGTCATTTTTGCACGGACTGCCACGCCAAGAGCACGCGCCTGAAGCCGGAATTGAAGTTTCCGCAGCGGGTGGGCATGAACCTGGTCCACCGGGGCAACTACGAGACCAGGCACCGCTTCGATGCACGGCGCAACCCCCAGTCCTGCATGAAGTGCCACAGCCGCACTTACTGCGTGGATTGCCATGAAAAACGGGGGGTCCGTACCGCGCAGGGGCTGTTGCAGGACCCGCATCCTGCCGGCTGGGTCCAGTCGCACGGTCCCGCTGCCAGGGCGAATATCCTGCGCTGCGCCGCATGCCACGACCGTGGGGCAAAATCGAATTGCGTCAGGTGCCATGCAACAGGCGGGATCGACCCGCACCCGCCGTCATGGAAGTGGCGCAACAAGTCCTCTGCAAAGATCAACAGCAAGATGTGCCGCATTTGCCACACCAGGGCCTTGTAAGACCTGATTTCCCAAATTAACGGTCTAAATACAGAAATTTTACACAGTGGAAAACAGGTTTTAGGGGATAAAGACGATTACTTTCATGTATGACATCGTAAGGATACGCATTTACCGGCACAAGACGTTTTTATGACCTATGGCAAGGCCCAGCAGGCAATGCTGTCTGTATGTGGCCATGGATGCGTCCACAAGGGAGACCTTGTTCTGCAGCCACCAGGCCAGTTCGCTGCATGCCAGGCCATCCCCTTGTTTGCACAGTTCTGTTGCCAGGATTGCACCGTCTTTGCCGGATTCCAGCAGTTTGAAGGCCGCGGCCAGGGCAGGCTTGTACTTGTATTTCCATGCCCTGGTATATAATTGCCATGCGGCTTTCATCGCATCCGGACCGCCTGTGGCCTGCACGATACGGGCCGCCTGGAAACACGACTTACCGTCTTTCCCGGCGCACGCGTTTTTGTACATCGTCAGCGCCCCGTTTATGTCCCTGGGGCCGTATTGGCCCGTGGACATCCACCAGCCTGCCTTGTAACACAGCCCCGGGACGCCTGCCTTACACAATGCCCGTACCCACTTGCGGCCTTGTTTCTGGGTCCTCATCAGGAAGTACATGGCCTTACACGCATCCCCCTGCCCCTTCCGGCATGCCTTGTGATACATCCGGATCGCTTTTTGCGTGTCCCTGCCACCTCCGACCCCGTACTCCATCATCCAACCCAGGCGAAAACAGGCCTTGGCACTGTCCATATTGCATGCCTTTTTGTAAACCCGCCTGGCCCTTGCAAGGCCTGGCCCGTTGCTTGCGTTACTCTGTATATACTTTGCCAGGTAATAACACCCGTCCGGGTCTTTCAGGTCGCATGCCCTTTGAAACCAGGTAACAAGTTTTTTTGCATAGGGTTCATCGCCTATTGCCGCGCTCAAGGATAATACCAGTCGCCTGCAGCCGGGCCCATACCCTCCCTCGGTACATATCCTGCTGAACACATGGTTCGTGTCTGTGTCATCGATCGCACGCTTGAGTTTTTTACACGCCTGTTTGTGCTCCCTTTCGCATGCCTTCATGTAAAAAGCCAAAACCTTGCCATTGTTTGAGGTATGGTTATCGGTGTCCAGCAGGACGGCCGCATTGGAACAACCCAATCCCAGGCCCAACCTGCAAGCCTCCTTGACCATGGCAAAGGCACCCTTGAGATCCCTGGGGCCGTATTTACCGAGTCCCATCAACACCCCCATCTCATTACATGCGAATGGGTCCCCCTGTTTGCATAGATTGCTGTCCAGTGTACGTCCGTATTTCTTGTCTTCCATCAGTGATGGCAACAGGTCACAGCCCGGTCCCTGTTCGTGCTTACACGCCTTTTCATACAATTTTGCGGCCTTTACCAGGTATTTCATCCGGCCCGATGCCTTACCCATCCCCACCAGGCCCTTGGCAAGTCGCACACAACTATTCAAATGCCCCTGGCGGCACCCCAGGTCATACCCGGCCATTGCACCTGCCATATCCTTTGGGCCGCCTTTGCCCTTTTCCATCATCCTGCCCAGTTCGTAACAGTATCGCGCCTTACCCTGCTCACACAACAGTTGCGCCACTTTCCGGCCCTTACCCACCGTTTTGCCCATATCCAAAATTCTTTCACACGCCTCATCAACGCCCAGTTCGCATGCCCTGGACAGGTAGGTCCATGCCATGTCGCCTTTAAGGTTGTCCCCCAGTAACATGCAACCCTGACCGAAGTCCATGTTGCACGCCCGCTTGAAAAAGGCCCTGGCCTTTTCCTGGTTTTTGGGCCCGCCCTTGCCCGACTGCCACATCTGGCCCATGATTGTACAGGCATATGCCTTCCCCCAAATTGCCGGTCTAAATTCGGGCTTTCCCTGATTGCACAGGCCCTTTGCAAACGCCCTGTCAGGTGGTTTTTCCAGCATATCAGCCAGTTTGTCGCAGGCATCCTTGTATTTGTTCTCGCATGCCCTTAAATAGGCCTCCCATGCCTCTTTTTTGTGTGCTCTTTTGCCCTCCAGCATACTGCCCAGTTCGTAACAGCCCTTTGGGTCACCCAGGTTGCAGGACCTGCGGTACGCCTTCACTGCAAGTCCCGGGAAATTCGCCTTTAATCCCCTGGCCACACTCAGGCAACCGGCGTCATCCAATGAATCGCACAATCGCATGATTGCCGACCTGTGGCGGGCTATAAAGCCCTTGTGCTTGTCACACAATTTGGATTTCTTTGAATCGCAGCCCCTGCCATAGTAAAGCAGCGCCGTTGTCAGGTGCTTCATGTCCCGGCCCGATCCCAGCAATTCGGCCGCATGCAGGCATGATTCGGCATTTCCCAGGTCGCATCCCCGTGCATAGGCCTGAATGGCAGGATTTTGTGAGCCCCGCCGTTTCAGTATATCGCCCAGTTTGTTGCAAGCATCCGCATATCCCGCGTAACACAGGGTTTCAGCCAGTGCGGTATCCGTTATCTCGTCTTTTACAAATACTTTCATTACGTTACAGGACTTTTGAAACCCCATCCAGCATGACTTTGAAAGACAGGACCATGACCTCTTCAGGTCCTTAGGCACCCCATCACCTTTCGCCAAATCGATTGCAAGGTCAAAACAACCCACGGCTTCACCCATATCGCACGCCTTTTTGTAGATGCTCAAGGCGCCTTTTGTATCCTTCGGTCCACCCTTACCAGCATCCATCAAAAGCCCCAGCCGGGTACACATCAATGCGAAACCCTGGTTACACAGCCGCCTGGCAATGGCCCTGTCATTCGGGTGTAACTTTTGAAATAAAATGTCGCAAGCGTCACAGCCATCAGCATCCCCGCGCACACACGTCTGACAGGAGTATTTGAATAACTTTCCCCTGTCAATATAGGTGTCAAGGCCGTCCGGGTAACTGGCCAACTCCAGACACGCACTACCACTTCCTTTTTTGCATAATTTTTCGTACTTGTCATCCTGGGCCTGGATTTCTTGGTCAAGTTTCTGGATGTCCTTGTAGTCCTTGTATTCATAAATAAGATTCCGGCCTATATGAAAAACAATGAAGGCCAAACCATACACCAGGGCGGTTACCACAGCGGTTACCACAGTGGCTATCACAGATGCCACCACAGCGGCCACGATACCGGCTGCTATCTTTTTGCCGTAGCCAGTTGTGGGTGCCGCTGCATCCGTGTCATCGCTTTCATAGACCACCTTTTGGTCGCCCGGGGCATGTGCAGGCTTGATTGTGTTGACTGCGGCCTGCTGCGCCTTCAGGCGGTCGAACACGAAGAATGCAGGCGCCTGCGGGTCATCGGGTGCGGCCAGTTCCCCACCCAGCGCGGCAATGGCCCGGGTGAATTCCTTGTCCTTTGGCACAGGTACCTTGAAAGCCGTGAGTTTATTCAGTTCCGCGGCCGCCTCGCTTGGATCTGCAGGAATACGGTAATCGTGGGTAACCAGGTACCCGTGCATGGCCACCCTGAACCACAGGTCCCGCCGTCTCAATAGTCTTATCAACAAAGAGACCTCAAGCAACATGTAAAAGAAACCGAGGGATGCGCCTCCGTACCACAGGGCCAGGAATCCACCCATGGAAAGAGAAGCAATGTGGCTGAAATCCAAACCCTGGCGGAATATGGCCAGTATTCCGCTCATCAACAGGGGAAGAATCATCATGGAGCCCAACAACAGTACACGAAAATTTTCGTTTATGGCATATTGACTTATTAGATTGAAAATGGCCGGACCCAATAAAATAAGAACCAAGGACCCTATCCCTGTGTCGATACTGTGAGGGAAAAGGTATAGCAACACAAATACGAGCATAAACAGCAGGTAAGAGAATAGCGTCAACAGCACATAAGAGTACAGGGGCAATCTGGTCGAGGACTTTACCACCTGGCGCCGGAATATCATCTCGTAGAAACGGGGCACGGGTTCCGGCCCGTAGTCCTTGCCCAGGGCCTTGGTGAAATCGAATACCAGTTCCCCTGTGTCGCTGACCTTTACATCCGCGTCGTATTCCGCGTACAATTTTGTAATCCGGTCCTCCGCCTCTCGCAGGTCCGTATCGAACAGCATTGCCCACTCCATGGGTGTAACCAGGCCGCCCACCCGGTTGACGTAGGCCATGAACAGGCGGTCCCGGTGGTGCTTGGGCAAACGCCAGTGCTTCAGGTTGTCAAACTCGGCATACAGCCGTGATTTAAACGGGTACTTACCGGAGATGTCGGGGTCAGGCATGGGAAATTCCCAGACCCGCCTGGTGGGCTGCGGCGTGGCCATGTCAGCCAGCTTGCGATCCGCGTCCGTGACATCATCATCACCGCCGGGATCATCCACATTGTCGTTTTCCAGCAGTCTCCCCAGTATATATCCCCCCGGACCCATGAATACCATGCCTATGACAGGAGTAATTCGGCGTATGCTGCCCACTATGGTCCACACCACGTACAACATCCATGTCTCCACCACCTTCCACAGCGTGATGAATGACGTGGCAACATAGGTTCTCACCAGGCTGACAAAAGGTTCAGCAGCCCTGAAATTCCTGCCGAAATCATAGATGATATCCCCGTCGTCCGTGACCAGCAGGTTGCACCGGTAGCGCCTCATCAGGGCCTTTAACGCCTGAAGTGCGCTCATGCGGTCCGTGTCCATCTGTGCGGTCAATGCGGGCAGGGTGATTTTTCCGTTATTCGCCTTGATTACCTCTATGGCCCTGGCCTGTGTTCCTGATGCCATAATCCCCCTTTAAAGTCTACTGGTATAGTTTCAGGAGACTATTATAACACCATATCACGGATACCTCCTCTGAATTTTGACCTGAGGGATCTTCGATGTGAGGTTATTTTTAGAACACCTTATTTATCAAGCCGTTACAAAACCCTGGGTCAAAATCGTCCATTCTGGCAAAACGCATAAGGGGAATTAGGACAAGCACTTGGTGCTCATAGCAGCGAATTTACATGCATTCGTAACGTTTTTTGAATTGCAAGATTTTTTGGCTCTTCCGGAATTAGCCTGGGTAATGGACCGGGATTTGAGTTTGATATGCGATGCATATCGGCTGTGTGGGGTGGTGGGAGGAAGAAGACTCATGGTGGAGTACGGATGTCATGGATGGTACTGTAGTCGGACCGCAGGCGGTCTCGAGAGTGTTACAAAGTCGTTATATGACGGACTCGTAAAAAGTCCGATTTTGGCCCGTTCTACCTTTCTAACTCTTTGATTTTATTAGATGTGATCTTGCCAATTTTGATTTATTACGAGTCCATCGTTATATTACAAACCATAAGATTTATCTTGTAATGTAACCAACTGAATTTACACAATAAATATTCGTAGGGGCTGGTTCCAAACCCGCCCTGAATTTGCCATCAAATCAACAACCTCGACTTCGCCTGATTGTTGCCCGGACCGCTGGCGTGGTATTCAGTGTCAGCGTGTCGGGAATAGTTTTGAGAGGATGGGGTTGATATTTTGCGACGGGTGCTTAGTTTTCCCTTGAACACCTTTGGAGGTACACATGTCCCAGGATGTAACGTTTTTGACGGAAATGGTGAAAAAGGAAGGTGCGTTTTTGGACGAGGTCTATGCCGAGATGTCCAGGGTGATCGTGGGCCAGCGCAACCTGATCGAACGGGTATTCATCGGCCTGC
Source organism: Deltaproteobacteria bacterium (assembly GCA_015493765.1). Lineage (GTDB taxonomy): Bacteria > Myxococcota_A > UBA9042 > DTJE01 > S145-11 > S145-11. The sequence continues at coordinate 45,392 of WGCQ01000014.1, read as the reverse complement.
TGGCGCAGGGACACCTGCTGATCCAGGGCGTGCCCGGCCTGGCCAAGACCCTGACCATACGTACCCTTGCCCAGGTCATGGACGCCTCGTTCTCCAGGATCCAGTTCACGCCGGACCTGCTGCCTGCGGACGTGGTTGGCACCATGATCTATAACCAGGTCACGGGGAAATTCACGGTGAAAAAGGGACCGGTCTTTGCCAACCTGGTACTGGCCGACGAGGTCAACCGCGCACCGGCCAAGGTCCAGAGCGCCCTGCTGGAGGCCATGCAGGAACACCAGGTCACCATAGGCGACGCCACGTACCCCCTGCCCGAGCCCTTCCTGGTCATGGCCACGCAAAACCCCATCGAGCAGGAGGGCACGTACCAGTTACCCGAGGCCCAGTTGGACCGGTTCTTGCTGATGGTAAAGGTCTCGTACCCAACCAAGGACGAGGAATACGACGTGATGGAGCGCATGTGGACCGGCGTTGTGCCCGAGGTACGCAAGATACTGACACCGGAAAAGATACTGAAGGCACGCGAGGTGATAAAGCAGGTTTATTTCGACGAAAAACTCAAGCGCTACATCGTGGACCTGGTCTTTGCCACCCGTTTCCCGGACCAGTACGGCGCAAAGGAACTGGCCTCGTACATACGTTACGGCGCATCACCCAGGGCCACGATCTACCTGCGCAGCGCGGCCACGGCCCATGCATTCCTGCGTCACCGAGGCTACGTGATCCCCGAGGACGTGAAGGCCGTGGCGCCCGACGTGCTGCGTCACCGCGTGATCCTGAACTACGAGGCAGAGGCAGAGGACCTCAGTTCGGACGACGTGGTGCAGAAACTGCTGGAATCCGTTGAGGTGCCTTGATGGCTGAAGGTCTGGACACAAAAGAACTCTTGCGCAGGATCCGGCGAATCGAGATCACTGCGCAAAAACTGGTGAACGAACAACTGGCAGGCACGTACCTGTCCGTTTTCAAGGGCCGGGGCATGAGTTTCGACAGCGTGCGGCAGTACGAGCCCGGGGACGAGGTCCGCTTCATCGACTGGAACGTGACCGCACGCACGAACCAGCCCTATGTCAAGGAATTCGTCGAGGAGCGCGAGTTGAACATCGTGCTGGTGGCGGATGCCTCGGCCAGCATGGACTTCGGCTTGTCCAGTGCCGAGTACAAGACCGGTGCACGCACGGACGTGCTCGAGATGAGCAAACGGGAACTGGCGGCCCTCAGTGCAGCCAGCATCGCCCTGGCGGCCCAGCGCAACAACGACCGCGTGGGCCTGGTGGGATTTGCGGACCAGGTGACGCGTTATATCCCGCCCAAGAAGGGCCGGCGCCACAGCCTCAGGATCGTGCGCGAGGTGCTGGGCATGCGCATGGAGGCCAGCACAACGGACATGGGCAAGGCCCTGGAATTCGTGGGCAAGGTGTTGAAGCGGCGCAGCGTCATTTTTGTACTGACCGACCTGTGGGCCGAGGGTTTTGAACGCCCGCTGAAGATCCTGGCAAAGAAACACGACGTCAATTTTTTGCTGTTCGAGGACCCGTTCGAACACCACCTGTTGCCCGGTGGCGTGGTACCCATGCGGGACATGGAAACAGGCCGTCTCGAATGGGTGGGCATCACGCCCGCCTACAAGGCCGAGTTCGAGCAGTGGATGGCGGACAGGACAGCGGCCTTCACCGGTATGCTGCGCAAATACGGGGTCCCGTTCCAGCGTTTTTCCACGGACAGGCCGTTTGACAAGGACCTGATGGGATTCTTCCGCGGCAGGAGGGCAAAATGGCGCTGAGCATCCGCAATATGGCGGTCATTGCCCTGTTGTCCATGCTGGCAGGACCCGTGTCTGCACGGCCCGTGACAAGGGACGCCCAGGCACCCGCCAAGGCAAAAAAAACGCAGAAAAAACAGGAAAAAACACGAAAAAGGCCCGAAAAATCGAAATTGAAGGCCGTGCTGAAGGCCCCGGACAGCGTGATGCTGGGTACCCCATTCACACTCACGATCCGGGTCACACATCCAAAGGGCTACAAGGTCTTCCTGGACCGGCACCCGAACCTGTCGCCCCTGATATTGCTGCGTGCAAAGCCCAGGAAAAAGTCCGTGCAAGGCAACACGGTGACCGAGACCTTTTCCTACGTGTGTTTTGCGCCCAGGCTGGGCGACATGGAGGTGAAAAACATCGAGGTCCCCTACACCACGGACCAGGACGTGCCCTTGATCAAGACGCTCGATTACAAATTCAGCGTGCGAGGCGAACTGGGCAACGTAACCGAGGTACACCTGAAGCCCCTGGGCAAACTGCACCCCGTGTGGGTGCAGAACCGCCCCTTGAAGACAGGCCTGATCGTGGGTGCAGCGGCCCTGCTGGCCGCAATACTGGGCGCACTGGCCTTTGCGTACTACCGACGCTGGCGTGAGGCCCACAGGCCGCCACCGCCACCGGTGCCTGCACACATCACGGCCCTGAAACGCTTGAAACGCCTGGAGGAAAAATACCCGCCGCAGCCCGAAAACGCCAAGGTGATCGCATTCGAGACCAGCGAGATATTGCGCTGGTACCTGGGCAGGATGCTGGGGTTCGCAGGGGCCGAGATGACCACCTGGGAGGTGATGCAGAATTTGCAGGGCAAGGACCTGGGGCGGGTGACACCTGTGCAGGTGGAGGAGTTTCTGGGCTTCACGGACATGGTAAAGTTTGCGGATTTTACCCCGGGACCGGCGGAGATCGCACAAATGCCCCGTTCGGTCAGGGAAATGATACAGAAGGTGCAACAACGCTATGATGAGATTTCACGACCCGCTGATACTACTGCTTGAGGTCGTTGTTGCGGCCCTGGGCTGGTACCTGTTGCGTCGCAACAAACGGGACCCCTTCCTTGGGTTCCCGGCATTGGGGTGGCGCAGGCACCTGGACACGCCCCTGCTGTATCGTTTTCCCCGCCTGCCCAGGGCCTTGTTCGTGGCCGCCCTGGCAGTGGCCGTAATCGCGCTGGCCAGGCCGCAGGTACGCGGCGGCGGCAGGCTGACCGGCAAGGGCGCGGATTTCATGATCGCGCTGGACATGAGCGCATCCATGAACGCGGTGGACATGTCGCCGGCCCGGATCCAGGCGTACCACGCCATGGGCAAGGAGCCGCCGAACCGGTTCAAACTGGCGATCAGCACGATCAAGCGCTTCATCCTGTCCAGGTCAGAGGACCGGATCGGGCTGGTGATATTCGCAAAAAAGGCATACCTGATGTTCCCGCCGACACTGGATTACGATGCGATCTTCGACATCCTGGACGGCCTGGTCCTGGACGACGGCAGGCGCAACGGCCAGGGCGGATGCCTGAACGACTGTACGATCCCGGGCAGCGCCACCGCGATCGGCGATGCCCTGGCAAAGGCCTACAACCGCCTGCGGGACTCCAAGGCAAAGAGCAAGAACATCATCCTGATCACGGACGGGGCAAACAATGCGGGCAAGATCCAGCCCGAAACCGTGGCCAAATACATTGCCGACCAGCCGAAAAACAAGCGGGCCCGGGTGTTTTCGTTTTTGGTGGGCTCGCCGAAATACACGTACATGCCTGTTATCAACCCGTTTACCGGGGGATTCATGCGTGACAATAACGGGCTGCTGATGTACCAGGAGCCCAAACAGCCCATGGATGTCAACCCCAAACTGCTGGCCAAAATATCAAAGATGACGCACGGCAAGTTTTTCAGGACCGCAAAGGCATCGGACTTCCGCAGGACATTTGCCAAGCTGGCCAAGACGGAATTCAAGATGCCCAGGGTCAGGACGTATGACGAGGCGTTCGTGCCGCTGGTGGGCCTGGCATTTGCCTTGCTGGCACTGGGCGGGTTACTGGAATTGACGATCTACAGGAGGTTTCCATGAGGGACTTCCTTGCATTATTGGTGTGGGAAAATCCGGGTGCGGCCTGGCTGTTCGTGGTGCCCGGCCTGGTGCTGGTCTTGTTTTTCCTGTACCTGGGATTCAGGCGGCGTATGCTGGCCGCAATCCCGGCAAAGGGCCTGTTTCGGCGCATGGCACCGGGTGTGTCGGGCTTCAGGCTGGCCGTGTACTGGCTGGGCATGGTGGTGGTCATGTCCCTGTTTGTCGTGGCGTTGATGCGGCCCAGGTACGGGCTGAAGGACGTGGCAGTGCCCGGCGCTGGCGTGGACGTGGCAGTGGTTGTGGACGTGAGCCGCTCGATGCTGGCAAAGGACGTGGTGCCGGACAGGCTGCGGGGTGCAATCGTACAGGTGGACCGGCTGCTGGACCAGATGAAAGGCGACCGCGTGACCTTGGTGCCTTTTGCAGGCCTGGCATACATCCAGACCCCGTTGACCGTGGATTACGAGGTGATACGCCAGTACCTGGCCGCGCTGAAGGTGACGGACATGCCGGTTCCGGGAACTGCGATAGGCAGGGCGTTGAATACGGCCAGGCGGGCACTGGGGCTGGGCCGAAAACACAGGGTAGGCAAATACAAGGGCAGCCTGAACAAGGCCGTGGTCATGTTCACGGACGGGGAAAACTTCGAGGGCGACCCGGTTGCCGTGGCAAAAAAACTGGCCAGGGAACACGTGAAGGTGTTCACGGTGGGCGTGGGCACACCCTCGGGCAAGCCTGTGCCACGACTGGACAAATCGGGCAAGGTGGTCGGCGTGCAACGGGAAAAGGACGGCAAGACACCGGTGATCTCGAAACTGAACGAGAAACTGCTGAAAAACATCGCAAACATCACGGGGGGCGAGTATTTTTCCCTGTCCGGCGGCGGGGACGTGTCAAAACAAATCTACAAACGGTTGCAGGAACTGGAAAAGATCGAATACGTACACCGGGTGCGCAGCCTGTTGGAGGACCGCTTCCAGTACCCCCTGGGCCTGGCGGTGCTGCTGCTGTTGATGCTGTTGGTGATGCCTTTGCGCAAGCGCGGCGTCGCAGTGGCAATGCTGCTAATCTCCCTGGTGGCAGGCAGGGCCGAGGCCCAGGGCTTTTTGCAGAAACAGCAGCCTGACGTGGCCAGGGCAGCCCGGTTGTATGCCCAGGGCAAGTACGGGGATGCATTGAAAACCATTGAACAGGCACAAAAAAAACTGCCTCCGTCCCCATGGCTGGCCTACGACAAGGGCCTGATCCAGGCAAAAAACCGGAAATTCGACGATGCGATCAAAAGTTTTGAGTTTGCCATCAGCCACTTGCAAAAGCAGGACCCCAAGGCCCTGAGCAAATTTTATTACGCAAAGGGCACGACATTGATCAAGCAGGCCCAGGCCATGCAAAAGAAAAAAAAGGACCGCGAGGAGGTGCTCAAGCGTTACAGGGCAGCGGTGGATGCCTTGACCAGGGCGCTGCAATACGACCCGGGAAACAAGGCGGCGCGTTACAACCTGGAGGTCGCGGCCATCGGCGGGTATCCGCCGTGCAAGAGCATGGAGGACGGCCAGGAGCCGAACAACAGCCGGGATGAGGCAAGATTTATCAAACTAAATCCCAAGACGGGCCAGGCCCGGATGATGCTGTACCTGTGTCCGAACGACCCTGACTTTTTCAAACTGCCCATGAACGCGGGCGAGACGTTGATGGTCAATACGCAGGCCAAAAAGAAAAAGGGCTTCACGCCGGATTTCCGTATAGAAGGCGCAAGGAAGGAAGGGCCGTCACAGCAGGCCATGTTGACCATGCAAAAGGACGGCACCGTGTTCATTCACGTGTTGCCCAAGGGTGTGCCTGAGGACGGTGCGCCGTATAAACTGAGTGTCCAGGTGGTACCGCCATGTCCCCAGGGCGATGACAAGTTCGAGGACAACGACAGCCTGGATACGGCCAAACCCCTGAAGCAGGGTAAACACATGCTGCGCATTTGCCCGAATGACCCGGACTATTTTTCCATAAACGTGCCCAAGGGCCAGGGCCAGGATGTGAGCGTGCTGGTGCCCAAGGGCCAGGGGCCGCTGAGTGTCACGCTGTACGATGCGCAGGCCAACGTGCAGCCCCCGAAACACGTCAGCAACGAGCAGGGCGAGGCGTTTATCTTCCACATCAAAAAACAGAAGGCAGCGGCTCAGAAGTTCCTGCTGGATGTACACGGACAGGACGGGGACCAGGGTTTTTACCAGGTCCAGGTGGGCAAAGGCAAGGGCAAAAACCAACAAAAGCAGAATAAAAACAACAGAAATAAGAACAAAAACAAGAAAAATAAGCGCAAAAACAATAAAAACAGGAACAAAAAACAAAAGAAACAGAAGAAAAAGCAAAACAAGCAACAGGACCGCCAGGCCGTGGAGCAGTTGATGAAACAACTGGACAAAAATCCGGAAAACATCCAGGCAAAGGATGCGTTGAAGCGGTTCAAGGTACGTAATTACATGCCCCAGAAGGACTGGTGATTCGGGTGATTTTCAAATGGTGGTGATTTAGGTTATATTTGCCCTATGAAGGGATGCAGACATACAAATTTTCTGCTTGCGATGTCGGGCCTGGTCGTGTTTACGCTCATGGCTTGTGGGCAGGTATATGGCAAGGGCAGTATCACGGCCAGGGTGGACCGTTCGCGCGTCTATCAGGAGCAGTACATCACGCTGCTGATCACTGCAAGCGGTAGCTTTGACCAGATCGAACTGCCGGCCATGAACGATTTCGACCGCCTGGGGACCAGTCGATCCACCTCCATATCGATCATCAACGGCCAGGTCAGCCGGCAGCAGCAGGTTCAGATCACGTTGGCGGCCAGGCGTACCGGGAAACTGACCATCGGGCCAATAAAATTGCTGAAGGACGGCAAGGTCATTGCGCAGAGCAATCCCATCCAGGTGACCGTGCTGCCCAGTGCACACGGCTACCAACCGGGACCAAAGGCGCCGTCGAATCCCGCAGGGCCAAGTGTGCCCCAGCCCTCCGTGCCACAAATTCAAATCCCAGGAATGCCCCAGATCCAGATACCGGGCTTCAATATCCAGATCCCCCAGATGCCGGTGCCATCGATCCAGGCGCACAAGGGCAAACCGTTTTTCATTCACGTGACAGCACCGACACGGGAGGTGTACGTGGGCGAGCCGTTTTACGTGGAATACGACCTCTACATACGGGCCGACCTGGACGCCACCGATGCCGACATGGTACACAGCCCGAATTTCCAGGGCGTTGTGGCGCAAACCCTGAACACGAACCAGGGCAGCGGCACCCTGCGCCAGGTACAGGACGTTCAGTACAGGGTGTACCCGGAGTACAGGGCCGTACTGACACCCATACGTGCCGGCCAGTTGCAGGTTGACCAGATGAAGGTCAGGCTGTACATCCAGCGTTTCATGACTGCCAGGCCCTACATGGTGACCAGCCGTGCTGTGACGATAAACGTCAAACAGGTGCCCCAGGCGGGCAGGCCTGACGGCTATTACGGGCTGGTAGGCCAGTTTCGCATCAAGGCGTCGCTGTCAAAGCCAAGGGTTAAGGTCGGCGAGTCCACGGTGCTGACCGTAACCATATCCGGTTCCGGCTCCCTGAATTCCGTGAAACGCCCAATGGTCAAAACAGACCCGGGTTTACGGGTGGAGGTCCTGCCATCCAGGGATATGGACGATGTCAGGCCCGGTCTGGGCGGCCTGGCGGGCAAGAGGGTGTTCCAGTACCTGATCACGCCCTCAAGCGTAGGGAAATACACGATCCCGGCGCTGCAACTGGGCATGTACAACCCGCTGGCCAGGAAATTCGAGGTGGAACACAGCAAACCTGTAACGTTGCTGGTGACAAAGGCAGGCGGCGGCGTGGTTGCCCGGTCACAGGGCAACGAGCACATGGTGATTCCGATACTATCCCGGTTTCTGCCGGAGCACCACAAACGGGCACGTCCTTTACCCAGGACGGCTATGTGGGTCCTTTTCGCCCTCCCATTGGTCTTTTATTTGTCCGTGGAGGCCCGGAATGTCGCTCTCTCGCGTCGTTTGCGGGACCCTGCGGCATACAGGCGTGCCCAGGCATTGAAAAAGGCGATTACCAGGCTCCAGGAACTGAAAAAACAGGGATCGGCTGACGTGTACGGCGAAATCGAACGCGTAATACGTACATTCATGAACGAACGGCTGGGGATTGCCATGAACGACACGAACGGCGGTATGCAAAAGGGCCTGGAGGATTCCGGACTGGACCGGGAAACGATCCGCGGGCTTTCGGAACAACTCGAATCCATATCGTTCGTCCGGTTTGCACCGGCCGCTGCTGCAAACATGTCCGTGGACAAGGTGATTGGACAGGTGGAACAGTTGTTGCGCAAGATCGACCGGGAGGCGAAATGAAACACTGGCTCCTGGTATTTATGGTGCTTGTGTCCGTAAATGTCGCGGCCCAGACCGTGACACAACGGTTTGACAAGGCCGTGGTGCTGTACAAGGCCGGCAAGTACAAAGAATCCGAAGGTTTGCTGAAACCGCTGGTGGAAAAATTCCATCGCACGGACGGTGCGCTCCTGTACAACCTGGCGGCTGACGAATTTCGCCTGCATCACCCGGGGCTGGCCCTGTATTACCTGCTGATGGCCCAAAGGTCCGGCAATCCCGCGGTGCGCCAGGCCGCAAAGGCCGGGGCCAGGCGGTTGCGCCAGTACCTGACCAGGGCACAGGCCAAACAGAAGTCCGCGATGCGCAGGTTCCTGTTTCAGCCGTACCACGATTACATGATCACCACCTTCGGCTGGGCCAACCTGAATTACGCGATCTGGTTCAGCCTGGTGGCATGGTTTTTCGGCCTGGTGTTTCTGGGTATCTTCAGGCTGGGCCGGGCCAGGAGGTACGCGGGCAAGGTTGCGGTGGTACTGTTGATACTCGCGTTTGCAGGCGCAGGCGTTGCAGCGGGCAAGTACCACGTCACCCACGACTACAGGCTGGGCGTGCTGGTTCAAAATACGGGCATATACAAGTCCGTGGACAACCTGGACCCCCAGTCCTACCTGCCTGAAGGTCTCGAGGTGCGGGTACTCAGGCAGGCCGGGACCCTGACGCGGATCCGCCTGGTGGACGGCTCCGATGGCTTTGTCCGATCCGACCGGATAAAGGTTTTGCAAGGGACGGGTGACTCAACGCCGTGACCCGTGGCCGTTGACCGGTGGCCGTGGCCGTTGACCGCGTCCGTGGCCGTGATAGTGTCCGACTGCCGAATTCAGTCAGGTAATTCGGGTCAGGGAACGAGGGGTTGCATGGGTGCTGGCTTGGCACCGCCTGCCTTGCCAGGTCCCAGGAGTTCGTCCAGTTTCCTGTCAACCGAACTGTCCTTCTGTTTGCCTTGAACTTCTTTGACGATCTGGTTTACTCCATTGTTTTTCTTTTGCAGCTTGGCACGCAAGGCCCGCCACTTATCGTCCTCCGCCTTTTGTGCCCAGCGCAGGATGATACAATTGAATGGCTGTCCGATATTTTTGATGGAAAACCTGGTATTCTGGTCTTCCCACAGGATCTCGGAAGGTTTACGTACCTGATTGCCCTGGTAACGGACCACCTTGGGTTTGCCATAGGCATTGGAAAACCGAAACATGTACGTGGCAAAAGGTTGGGTACCGATTTCTATGACCTTGGCCAGTTTGTTATTGTGAAAAAAGAAATAGCGTTTCACAGGACTCAGGTGAGAGACCACCATTTCCTCACCCCTGCCATTGATGAATTCCCCTGCCAGGACCGAGGCATTCCAGGTCCTGTTGGTTTTTGTAAACCGGACTATCCACGTGTTCAAGGCCTTCAATGCGGCGTCTTCCTGTTGGGTTAACCGATCCTTTTCAGAGGCATCCGTGGTTGCCGCGATCTTTTCGCCGTACTTTGCCTTTAACCTGGAACGACAAATATCCATGAATGAATCCAGGCTCATGCCGAATACTATACCGCGGTAGGCGCTGTTATAGGCCGACAAGTCGATTTTTGCCATTGCAGGGCCTGTAAACAGCATTAGCCCGCCAAGCAGGACGATGAATCTGTAAAACCTCATATCATACCCCTTAGCTAACAGCCGTCCGTTCGGACATGCCAAAATATCCTGTCATTGGCACGTCACACTTCATTTTTATTCTACTTTTTATATAGAGGCTTAGCAAATTTTTGACAACTTGTTGCATCTTTACCCGGGATAAAGACACCGGAAATGCAACAATACCCTTGCCCTGTACCTGTATTCTCAGTTATACTTGCATTGATGGGCAGGAAAAGAAAACAAAGAAATGCCTTTGTATTTCAAAAGGATGGTCAGGACTGGGGTCCGTTTACACTTGAGGAACTGGTGGAGGTGGCCCTGGAAGGTGATGTGGATTACGACACATCGCTCAATGACATCATCAACAAAAAGCGCATACGCGCAGGCGACATCAAGGAGGTGTCAAAGGCGATACACGCGTACCAGGAACGGGTTGCCAGGGAACGGGAAGAGCGCCAGATCGAGGCTGATGTCACCAGGATTGAAAAGGGTACCAGTGTACGAAAATGGATACCTCTTTTTATTATTGTGGGCGTGCTGGTCGTGTCAGGGGTCGTATTGTGGGTCTTGCTGAAACCGAAACCCAGGGACAAAAAATTCCTGCCCAAACTGTTGTTCAAGGACATAGACCTGGCCAGGTTGACACCCCTGGCAGCCTCCGGTGTAATCATACAAAATCATGCCACCTCAACCGGCCCAAAGACCAGGCGACACAGGCGACACTTTCGCCTCCTGCATCACTGGGCTGCCGTAACCAGCGTGGATTTTACATCCTCCGGCTCAAATGCCCATGGTGAATTGGCGGTGGACACCATAATTTCCGTGAAAAACCGCTTCGGTCGTATCATTTCACGATGCGCTCAGTCCGAAATCAAGCGGAATCCGGGGTTTCACGACGCAAGCGTAAGTTTCCTGTTGAAACGCTCAGGTACAGGTTCGCTTACATCAGTGGAATCGCATTCGGGTGTTACAAAGGCCTTTGTAAAATGTGCAAAATGGGGGGCCTCAAGCCTGCATTTCCCCCCGTACAGCGGCAATGCCAAGGTCCTGACCTTACCTATTTCGCGGCAATAGGACGACGGCTTATCCATCGAACACGGATACATTCAGGACGAGTCCGATGGTAAAAAGTGTTGTAATCATTGATGACCCGCCATAGGAAAACAACGGCAGCGTCAGGCCCACAACAGGGATCAGCCCCGTAACCATGGCCAGGTTAAACACGCTTTGCCAGAATAAATAAAATGCAGCCCCTGCACAGATCAGTGCCCCAAATCGCTCCCTGGCCCTGACAGCGGCACCAAGTGACATCAGGATCAGGGCCATATAAACGAGTACCAGGAACATGGAGCCACGAAAACCCCTTTCTTCGGCAAAGGTTCCGAAAATGAAGTCCGTATGCATCTCGGCCAGGTATTTCAACCTGGACTGGGAAGCACACCTGGCCCCCTTACCTGTTAACCCCCCTGAGCCCACGGCCCACAAAGCCTGCCTGGGCTGCATGCCGGTCCGTCTCTTGTCTTTTGGCTTGTCGGTCAAATGCAGCCAGATCTTGATGCGGACTTTCTGGTAGTCCCTGATGATCCCGGTGTACCATGCGATGGGTACAAATACCACAAGCAGGGCAAACAGGATCAGCAGAGAACGCCAGTGTATGCCGTCAAAAAGGAATATGGAAAACGCCACGAGCAATAATATCACGGAGGTGCCCAGGTCCGGCTCCGCCATAATCAGAAATACGGGCAGCAACACAAGTATAATCGGCCATATCAAGGACTTCAGCGTATGGCTGCCGCTGCGCCTGGAGTAGTGCAGATATTTTGCAACCAGCAAAATTATAATAGGCTTGGCGAACTCCGATGGTTCAATGGCCATTCCAAGGAAAAAAAACCATCGCTTGGAATAGTTCAATTCGCGACCAAAGAACAGTAAAAAGATCAGCAAGATCACCACCAGCCAGTAAAAGAAATCCGTAAATAATTCAATTACATTGCGGTCAATCAGGGTTGTACCGACCATAATGAGCAGGCCAATCAGGATCCACAAGGCCTGTTTATGATGCAGGGCGCTTTGGGAATAGAAATCCGCGTTGACCAGGTTGGCATATCCCATCAGGATCAAAATGGATGTGGCAATCAATATACCCCACGACAGAACGCCAAAATGCCATTTTCTGCCTTGATAGTATTGAATCACTGCCTCACCTTCTCGGGATACAACCTGTAGTAGGCCTCAATTACCTGTTTTACCACGGGTGCGGCCGCCTTTCCACCACCGCCGCCGTGTTCCACAAAGGCGGCGACCACGACCTGCGGATTGGCTGCTGGCGCATAGCCTACGAACCAGGCATGGTCCTGCTTTAACCATGCCTGGAATCGCTTGCCACCGCCGGAGCGCCGTTCAGGGGCCTGGGCTGTGCCGGTCTTGCCTGCAAACGGGAGGTCCTTGATCGCGCTGTGTCGCGCCGTACCGTGACGCCCGTTGACCACCATGTATAACCCCTGCATGACCGTGGCCCGGACCATGTCCGACAAGGCCAGGTATCGCTCCACGTGGGGTTTTGACCGGAAAATCACCTTGCCTTCATGGTCAGTAATGCGCTTGATCAGGGTGACACGCATCAAGCGACCTCCATTGGCCAGGGCCGCATAGGCGCGGGCAATTTGCAGGGGCGTAACCTTCAGCGCGCCTTGCCCCACCGCAGTATTCAACACGAAACCCGGCAGAAACCCAGTGGGCGAGTGCCTGTTGTGCCAGCGCACCGTGGGCACGATACCCGTGCTTTCATGGATTTCTATGCCCGTGTGCTGCCCGAGGCCGAAATAATCCCTGGCATAATGGGCAAGCGTATCCATTCCCAGTGCCTCCCCGACCTGGTAGAAATATACATCGCATGATACTTCAATCCCCTTGATCATGTCCACGTCGCCGTGTCCGAACCGGTTATGGCACCCAAAGCGATGCCCCTTGTACATGTAATAGCCGCCGCAAAACAATTCCGTATCAGGGTCAACCACGCCCTCCGTCAGTCCTGCCACCGCGGTTATCATCTTGAATGTGGAACCCGGTGGGTATGCGATCAGGGCCTTGTCCAGCATCGGGGAATACAGGTTCGGGTCAAAATTTTTTGTCTTTTTGGCGCCAAAGTGACCTATATTCGGATTGAAGCCAGGTTTCGAATACAACACGAGCACCTCGCCCGTATGCACGTCCAGCGCCACAACTGCCCCGGAATAATGGTATCTCATGGCCCTGGCCGCGGCACGCGTCAGGTCCCAGTCAATGGTCAATGTGATGTCGTCACCAGGGACCGACGGTTTGTCCTTGAGTTTATTAAATGGCGGTGGCAGTGTTGCCGGATTCAACCTGCGTCCACCGGCTGTCCTTACAAAAACCCGGACCCCCGGGCTGCCTCTCAATTGCTTTTCGAACGCCCTTTCTATGCCTGTTCGGCCTATCAGGTCACCCCTGACGTAGGCCTTGCCCAGCCGTTTCAGGTCGCGCATGTTCACCTGGTTTACATAACCGACCACGTGGACGGTCAAATTGGCCTTGGGATAAAAACGGTGCATCCGTGTACGAATGGAAAACCCCGGGAGGTCATTGCGATTTACCGTAACCATGGAGACCTGGTCCTTGAAAGTGCGTTTACACTTTGGACACTTCAGCAGACCCGAGTCCGTGGGTATCAACCGGCTGCCGTCAAATGGGCAGTTGCGGCCGACCAGGCCCTTCTTTACGAGTACCCGCCTGAACGATGCAAGGCCCTTGGCCTTCTTCAACCTCGCAAGCAGGCGTTCGGCGTCTTCATGCGACAAAATTCCCGTATTTTCCAACAGGGAGACCTCTTTTTCCGGTTTTTTGACATACCTGGGCACTGCGTACAGGTCAAAAATCGGTATGTTCAGTGCCAGCACCTCCCCGTACCGGTCACGGATCGTCCCCCTCAGCGGTGGAATACGTTCTTTGGATACGTGGTTGATGGATGTCAGCTTCAGGTAATAATCCCCCTTGATGACCTGGAGGTACACCAATTTTATACCAATCGCCAGGTAGCCCAGCATCACCACCAGCACAGCAACCTTGAACGACCTTGTGTACTCTACGCCCGCCCTGTTCTTCATTGGATAAAATGGCCTCTGCGTCGGGTTGCGCCTGAAACCGCGGCCTGCAACATATCAAACATGATAAACAAAACAGGGGCGGAGGCCGTGGTCACGATCACGCCTGCCACCCCGACCCGCCACAGGCCGGCGTACGCATTGAACCAGTGCTCGAACAGGGCCTGTGCAAGCACCTGCACCACCAGCACAACCAGGCTCAAGGCAAACGTCATAAACATCTGTCCCGGGATCGCCCACACCACCACCTTGGACCTGGCCTGCATGGCCAGCAGGAATACCACCACGTAGGCCCCTGCATTTACCCCAATCAAACCACCCATGGACATGAGGTCAGCACTCAGCCCCAGTAAAAAGGCCGTTATGAGCCCACCCACAGGACCAACACCTACGCCCATATAAATCGCGGCAACCAGGCCCACGTCCGGCGTTACAAACTGTACACCCGCATACCTGGCCACTGCCGTTTCCAGCACCTGCAACAAAAACGCAGTGATGAATATTACGGGATACGTCACTTTGCCTGCCCCCGGACTCCCAACACGATCATTACATCCTGTAACGCATCGATATCGTTACTCAATGCAACAGGATAATCCATGTACAAACCTGACTGCTGGCAGTGTTTACTGTCCGTAATACGTCCGATTTCCATGCCCTCCGGGAATGTCCCATCCCGGCCGGATGTCACGATCAGTGTACCGTCCGACAGTCGTTTCGATGATGTCAATGTCCTGAACACCGCCTGGTATTTGATGTAGGCACCCTTGCCTATGACCACGCCCTGGACCTGCTTTCCCGGGGCATATGCAGGGATTCGGCTGCGCCTGTCCGATACCAACAGGCAATCGGCATACTGGCCGAAACTGTGCAGTATCCTGCCCACCACCCCATCCGGCGACAGCACAGCCGCTCTTGGAGGGATTTTTGCGTCCGGTGTCACTGCTATTTGCAGACGCACCACGTGAAAATAGGCATTCAACGAACGGGCAACCACGTGAGCGGCCAGGGTTATCAGGCGGGGATGCTTGCTGCGATACCCAATCAACCGTCTCAAACGTTCATTTTCACGCTGGAGCCTCATATACGATGTTAAAAAAGGCCGCATGTTTTTCAACTGTTTTCGCAGTTTCTGGTTTTCCTCCTGCACACTCAGTAACCCCGTGTAACTGTCAAAACCCTTACTAATCGTACCCAAAACCCTGGAAACCCCTGATTGCACAAATCCGATCGTCCGGTTCATTGCATCGGCCACGGCCCCACCTCGCCGGCCCGGGACAACCCGACCACTCAGGAACATCAAAACCAGCGATACGGTAACCAGGATAACGGCCGTCAACGCTGTTTTGTGTCTCTGCAACGCATCCATAGGCAGGTTCGTCCAGTTAGAGCCTGATAGTGCTCTTGTCGAGCAGGTCCACGTCCTCCAGGACCTTGCCCGCACCCATGACCACTGCCGCCTTCGGATTATCGGCCCTGATCGCGGGCAGACCGATTTCCTCCCTGATCAACACGTCGATATTCTGCAACAGCGACCCGCCGCCAGCCAGCACAATGCCCTTGTCCACGATGTCAGCGGACAGTTCCGCAGGTGCATCCTCCAGCGTCATGCGTATGGCCTTGAGAATCTGCGAAACCGGTTCGGACAGGGCTTCCCTGATCTCATCGGAATTGACCGTGATCCTCTTGGGTATGCCCTCGGAATGGGACCTGCCCTTCACCTCCATGGACAGCACCTTGTCCATGGGATAGGCATTGCCTATCTTCAATTTTATCTCTTCGGCGGTCCGCTCCCCGATGACCAATCCGTAACGTTTTTTCATGTGCGAGATAATTGCCTCGTCCATCTTGTCGCCAGCCACCTTGATGGAGCGGCTCTTTACGATCCCGGACAGGCTGATTACAGCCACCTCCGTTGTCCCACCGCCGATATCCACGATCATGCTGCCACAGGGCTCGGTAATAGGCAAACCCACGCCTATTGCAGCCGCCATGGGCTCCTCGATCAACCACACGGCACGGGCCCCGGCCGACTCCGCGGATTCCCTGACAGCCCTGCGCTCAACATTCGTTATTCCATGGGGCACGCTGATCACAATGCGCGGCCTGACCCAGGCCTTGTGACGGTGGACCTTGTTGATGAAATACCTCAACATGGCCTCCGTTACATCGTAATCAGCGATCACGCCGTCCTTCATGGGCCTGATTGCGTCTATGAATTCCGGCGTCCTGCCAAGCATTTCCTTGGCCTCTTTGCCCACTGCCAGGACCTTTCGCATACCATTGCTACCCGTGGATACGGCCACAACTGACGGTTCAGATGCCACGACACCCTGGCCACGCACATAAATCAACGTCGTTGCCGTGCCCAGGTCGATCGCGAGGTCCCTGGAAAACAATCCGTATAACCAATCGAAGAACATAAAGCTCCTCAGTACAACATTTCGATTTATAGCACATTTGTTTGCTGTTGTTGAGCACAAAATCAGGTTAGAGGCATCTTCGATACAGGTTATTTTTAGAATAAGTTATTCATCAAACCGTTACAAAACCAAGGACCAAAATCATCAATTCTGACAAAACACGTGTACAAGGGGGATTAGGGTAAACATTTGGTAGCCATAGCAGCGAATTTACATGCATTCATAGCGTTTTTTAGGTTACGAGATTTTTTGTTGATATGCGATGCATATCGGCTTGCATGTGAACCCATGTATGCTCGCTGATAGTATGCCTGCGCTCAAATTGGCTTAACTCCGCTTATCTGAACCCGTTTCAGCCCCCTTTATCCTCAAATTTGGCAGGTAATTTGGGCTAATTTGGTATTGACCATAGATTCAAGATGCCATACAATACCCCCTGTTTTGTGTTTTACCAGATTTCAGGAGATGTCATGAAAACATGGATGATCGCAATAGCATCATTGGCGTTTATTGCCATTGGATGCGCGGGAAACAGCAACAATTCGCCGGATAATAATCAGCCTGGCGTGGACGTGCAGGTGGATACGTCCCAAGGCGTTGATACGGCCAAGGGCACGGACACGACCAAGGGCACGGACATATCCAAAGGGGTGGATACATCCAAGGGCGTGGATACTGCCGGTAACACGGACACGCAAACCGATAAGGTATGTACGCCGAACTGCTGGAACAAGGAATGCGGCGACAACGGCTGTGGTGGGAGCTGCGGCAAGTGCGCCACTGGCATGCAGTGCGTGAACGGTAAATGCCAGGCCCATTGTGATGTCAGCATGTTCAAACCGGTAAAAACGGGTGCGGAGTGGAAAAATCCAATTAAAAACACTGAACCCAAAGGGGAATTCATGTATTACGCATTATCCGCAACCAGTTATCCGTTCAGCCAGTTGGTGATACGGATCCACCAGATGGCACCGCACAATGGGCCTGTGGGACCGGGCACGTACAATATCGCGGGTTCGGACTTTGACAAGGACGATATCCAGGTAATCGGACTCGAGGATTGCCCGGCGCCTGACAAGGAGTGCGCCCATTACTATTACGGAGGTGAGGGTACCATCGAGATCAAAAAACTCAGCGGTGCAACCGGTCCGTTCGATGCCGTATTCCATAATGCCAAATTAAAAGAGATCAAATTCACCCAGTCCGGGATGCAGTTCGTAAAAGACGGCAGGACCTGGTGCCTGGATGGTTACGAGGCCAAGGCGGACAATGTGGAGTACCTGCCCAAGGACCAGTGCGTGGCTGACGGTACTGGCACGCATTACTTTGATAACATTGGTGATTTCACGTTGACAAACTGCCTGGGCCAGAAGATAAACCTGCACAGCCTGTGCGGTGGTCCCAAGATCATGTGGATCACCGCGGCTGCCGAGTGGTGTCCCCATTGCAGGGCAAACCTGCCGTTGTTCTGGGATTACTACATGGCGCACAAGGACAGCATCAACTACTGGGTTTATGTTGCCGAAGGACCTTCACAGGGCTCTGACCCGACGGCTGAGGACTGCAAGTCCTACGCCAAGCAGGAGGGCATTGACCCGGCCCACATGTTTTTGGGTGACCACAACTGGTCCGTGATATTCCAACACTTCAGCCCCGAATCCAGCCAGATTGGTTATCCCTTCAGTTTCCTTCTGTTGGGCAAAAACATGTCCTATGTATGGTCATCCGGCACTGGTACTGACCCCAGGGATGCGATTACATCGTGGCTTGATTCCGGCTTGCTGTAAAAAACATCAAGTGCATTAAACCACCGCGATTTACCACCAAATTACCTGACTAAATTGGACAAAAATAGTAGAATATGGCTGTGAGACCTCTACTTTTTACAGTATTCATGGTGTTGTCATTGCCATGGTTCGCGTTTTCGACCTACGGAAAGACCCGCGGGCACAAGGACCGTGTGGACAAATCCGTCGTGATCAGTGAGGTGATGGTCCTTGGTAGTAATGATGACCCATTCGGACCCCAGTGGGTGGAGTTGTTCAACCGGGGGGAGCAGCCTGTAAACCTGCAAGGCCTGGTTTTGCAGACAAAAAGCGGTGGATTTTACGTGATCAGCCTGTCCAAGGACCTGACCTTGCGGCCAAAGGATTACGTGGTCCTGACAGCCCAGGGCAATCCCAAGACACAAGAGGGCAGGGTACATACGTATTCCGTGGGGCAAAATTTCAGCCTGGACCAGGAATCGGATACGATCCAGTTGTCCAGGGAAGGCGATATCCTGGATTCGTTTACCTACGGGGGCGTACTGACACCCCGGAAAGGGATTGCGTTCAACAGGGAACCGAAGGATGAACAGGACCCGTGGTGCTATGCAAGGATTCCCATGGAAGGCGAGTCAGGGGACCTGGGGACACCGGGGCGGGCAAACACGTACTGTGACAATGACGGTGATGGTTTTGCCGAGGACCAGGGGGATTGTAATGACAGCAACAGCAAGATCAATCCAAATGCACACGAAATCTGCAACGGGCTGGATGACAATTGTAACGGGGTAATTGACGAAGACGTACACACGGATATGACGTGCAAGGCACTCGGCGTTTGCAAGGGGACAACGCCCTCGTGTATGGGTACGGCCGGTTTTGTGTGTTTGTATCCCTCCACCTACGAGAAAAAGGAAACGACATGTGACGGCCTGGACAACGACTGCGACGGGCTGACGGATAATATAAGGGAACACAAAAATCCGTGTCTGCAACAAGGGGTATGCAAGGGTTCTGTTGCGATATGCACAGGCCCTACAGGGTGGAAATGCAATTATCCTGACACCTACGAACCGCAGGAATCATCCTGTGACGGCCTGGACAATGACTGCGACGGGCTTACCGACGAGGGCTTTACGTATCACGGGCTGCCGGTGGGCTCGGAGTGCACTGGCGTGGGCCAGTGCGGACACGGTGAAGTGGTGTGTTCCAAGGACCACACGCGGGCCGTGTGTTCGACCAATCCGGATGGGTCCGACTCACAGGCTCAAAAGGAACTATGCGACGGCCAGGACAACGATTGTGACGGCCTTACGGACGAGGATTTCCCTGTGGGAGCAGTCTGTTACGTGGGGAAGGGCATATGCAAAAGCGCAGGGGTGTACATATGTTCAAAGGATAAAACCCGGGTCGTATGCTCTGCGACACCAGGGCCTGCCCACACCGAGATCTGCGGTGACCACATGGACAATGATTGCGACGGGCTCACGGACGAGGCCCAATGTGTCCAACCCAATGGGGGGGCGTGCGATACCCGGGACCGTGCACCGGTACGGACCGACTGGATAGTGCCGTTTATTTTTATGTTGCTGTGGCTTGCAGTTGCAAAAAGGCGTGCAGGTTGACAGGGCGCTCGAGTATTCCTTGCAAAATGAACTCCAGGTCCTGGAGCATTGGCAGCAGGCCCTGGGTTGCTTGCCCCTGCAAAGCCGCCAGAAATGCCGGTGATAACCGCCTGCACCCCTTGCGACAGCACTCCTGACACACGGGCAACCCCTGGCGGGAAATCCCGTATGGCGTATCCATTTGTTGATTACAGAGTGCACAGGTTCGGCCTGTCAATGAAAATCCGTAACATTCCAGGAGGGCGAGCACACCCCGTACTGCAACAGGCCATGGGTTTTCCGCCTGCTCGATCCCGGTCAGGCCGGTCACAACAGTATTGAACGCATCCTTGTTTGGTGGGGCATCGCTTGCAATCCATTTGACCACGGCAAGCAGCATCATTCCAGCGCCAGAAGCGGGCAGGGACGTACGGATCCCTTCGAATATACGCAACGGCTCGGCCCATGACAGGTTGTACATGTTACCCCGGCCCTGCTTCATCCCCAGGTTCAACAGGTTGAAATAATCCACTGCAAACCCGAAACGCCTTTTGCCGGCAAAAAATCCCCGCGCCATGGCAGTACAAAGTCCGTGGTCTTCGCACAGGAAATGCAGGACAGCATCCCTCTCACGAAACGGGATCACTGCCAACAGCAGGGCCTTGTTTTTGATTTCCATTAAAAATAATAGCGACCTGGCTCACTTACGTTCTGGTCGATCACCGATGGATACGTGGTGTGCACGGAAGAAGATGGCCGGCCAACCTGGGACATATCCGTCTTACTGGGACCCTGGGTGAGGGTCAGAATTCCAAACAGCAGGCCCAGCACAACGAACAACAATACCAGTGCAATGCCCATCCTGGACCTGGGACTTGCTTTCCCACCGCTAAGCCTGATCGGAGTACCACCCAAAGATATGCCTGGATTGTCCGTATGGTGTACAGGACCTTCCTTTGGCAGGGCCTGGCTTAGACGCCCAAGTACCGGGTCAGGACTCAGTCCCACTTCCTCGCAGTACGTCCTGACGAATCCGCGTATGTAAACAGCCTCGGGCAACGTTTCAAAGTCCTCCTCCTCGAGTGCGACCA
This sequence comes from Deltaproteobacteria bacterium, assembly GCA_015493765.1. Taxonomy (GTDB): domain Bacteria; phylum Myxococcota_A; class UBA9042; order DTJE01; family S145-11; genus S145-11. The sequence goes on along the minus strand of WGCQ01000014.1, from coordinate 24,450 downwards.
CAAACTTGAGGGGAATCTTTGTGATGCGGGAAATATCTTCCCGGCTCAAGCCCTTCGCTGTCCTCCCGTTAGTAAGATATGCCCCTATGTGCTCCATTACGGCTCCAGTTACATTATATTGTAACGTCAATAGAAAGGTCTTGTCAACTTTTTTTGTAAGTTTTTATGAATTTTTGCAGGACACGGGTTGAGTTGTAGTGAACCATAGAAGTCAGATTTTTTATAAGAATACTGATAATCTTTCAGGTGAATCTCGTGAACGGACTGATATTCTTCGAACCGGTTTTGCGCATCCGGTCCAGAGTGGTCTTACATCTTGGCAAGGATATTTTTGGCGATCCCTGTGACCTCTTTCACGCCGGCCGCTGATTTATTCAGTGCAGCCTTTTCCGCATCTGTCAGGTTCAATTCAAAGATCTTTTCGATACCATTGGAGCCCAGCAGGATCGGGACGCCCAGGAATATGCCTTCCAGGCCATATTCACCCTGCAGGTACGCCGCTGCAGGCAGTACGCGCTTTTCATCCAGCAGAATCGCCTGGACCATCTCCGCCGCGCTGTGCCCCGGTGAGAAGTACGCCGAGTATCCCAGGTGCTTCACGATTTCGCCGCCGGCCTTGCGGGTACGCTGTACCACGAAGTCCAGTTTGTCCTTGGGCATGATCTCCTCCAGCGGGATCCCGCCGATGTTGGAATACCGCACCAGTGGCACCATGTCATCGCCGTGTCCACCCAGCACGTACGCCTGCACGTCCTTGACGGATACGCCCATTTCCATGGCCACGAAGGTCCTGAAGCGGTTCGTGTCCAGCACACCGGCCATGCCCATGACCTTGTTTTTGGCGAATCCGGTCACTTCCAATGCGGCCCAGCAGATCACGTCCAACGGGTTCGTTACAACCACCACGATTGCATTGGGTGCATATTTTTTGAAGTTTTCGGCCGCAGGCTTGATGATCTTCATGTTTGCTTCGATCAAATCGTCACGGCTCATGCCAGGCTTACGCGGGAAACCGGCGGTCATCACGATCACGTCCGCACCCGCTATGTCCGCATAGTCGTTGGTCCCCAGGATGTTCACATCCCAGCCCGAAAGAGGCCGTTCTTCCATGATGTCCAGTGCGATGCCCTGGGGCTTGCCTTCCACGATATCCACCATGACGATATCGCCCAGTTGCTTCATAGCCAGGCTGTGAACAGTGTGTTCACCAACCCTGCCCGCGCCGATAACTGCGATTTTTTTTCTGGCCATTTTTACACCTCGCTAAATGGGTTAATCCATATTCTCAATAACCTTGGTCCCAAATTCAGAGCACTTCAACAGGGTCGCACCCTCCATCTGGCGGTGCAGGTCGTAGGTCACGGTCTTGTTGCTGATCGCGCCCTGAACACCCTTTTCGATCAGTGCTGCGGCCTCGTCCCAGCCCATGTGCTGCAACATCATCACGCCCGAAAGGATCAGCGACGAGGGGTTGACCTTGTCAAGGCCCGCATACTTCGGTGCCGTGCCGTGGGTGGCCTCGAATACCGCGGCATAATCCCCGATGTTGGAGCCTGCGGCCATGCCCAGCCCACCGACCTGGGCAGCAGCGGCATCACTAAGGTAGTCACCGTTCAAATTCGGCGTGGTGAGCACGTCGTATTCATCCGGCCTCAGCAGCAACTGCTGGAACATCTGGTCCGCGATCCTGTCCTTGATGACCAGGCGATCACCCGGGTCACCTGCCGGACGTCCGCCGCGCAGGTCCGCAAATGCACCCGGTTTCTGGATGGGGGTGACACCGTCCTCGGCCTTTACCATGTCCCACAGTTCATCCTCCGTGATGATCTGGTCCCGGAATTCCTCCTTGGCCAGTTCGTAACCCCAGTCCTTGAATGCGCCTTCCGTGTACTTCATGATGTTGCCCTTGTGCACCATGGTCACGCTCTTGCGGCCATGCTTAAGGGCGTACTTGATTGCCATGCGTATCAGGCGTTTGGACCCTAATTCGCTGATCGGCTTGATGCCAATACCGGATTTCTCGCGGATAGTGGCGCCCATCTCGTTTACCAGGAAATCACGCACCTTGTCCGCCTCGGGGGTCCCGGATTTCCACTCGATGCCGGCATACACGTCCTCCGTGTTCTCGCGGAACAGGATAATATCCAGTTTTTCCGGGTGTTTCATGGGTGAGGGCACGCCCTTGTACCATTTTGACGGCCTGACGCATGCATACAGGTCCAGTTTTTTGCGGATCGTCACGTTCAGGCTGCGGATCCCACCGCCCACCGGCGTGGTCAGAGGCCCTTTTATGCCTACCACGTATTCCTTTAACGTGTCCAGTGTTTCCTGGGGCAGCCATTCGCCTACCTTATTGAATGCCAATTCCCCGGCATAGACCTCTTTCCATACGATCTTTCGTTCGCCCTTGTACGCCTTTTGCACCGCCGCATCCAGCACCCGCACGGTCGCGGCCCAGATGTCGGGTCCTGTCCCGTCACCCCGGATGAACGGAATGATCGGATTGTTGGGTACATTCAGCGTAAGGTCAGAATTGACCGTAATTTTTCTGCCTTCTTTCAAATCCGTATTGCTCATATATCCTCCATGTGGAAACCTTATACCTGAGGCACTTTATCCGACCCGACACTGCTGGTCAAGGAAAATATCCACAAACATTGATCTATTTTAAGTTTTTGGGGATTGCCTTTCGGGGTAGTGTTAATCTCCCCAAATTCAGGCAGGTAATTTGGGGAATGCCACTTTTTAGTGGTCAAACCGTGGCTGATATTGTAGAATAACCGGCAACTTGGAGGCTGACATGGCAAAAAAAGGCTATCCGTTTTGGGAAATCGAACCGAAGTGGCAAAGGTACTGGCTGGAACACAAGACATTTAAGGCAAGGGACAACGACAAAAGGCCAAAATTTTATGCCCTGGACATGTTTCCCTATCCGTCAGGTGCCGGGCTGCACGTGGGACACCCCGAGGGCTATACCGCGACAGACGTAATGACTCGTTACAAAAAGATGCGTGGTTTCAATGTGTTGCATCCCATGGGCTGGGACTCCTTCGGGCTACCGGCCGAACAGTATGCGATCCAGACAGGGGTGCACCCGGCAGTGACCACCAGGAAGAATATATCGACCTTCAAACGGCAGATCCAGATGCTGGGCCTGGCGTACGACTGGGACCGCGAGATCGCGACCAGCAACCCGGATTACTACAAGTGGACGCAATGGGTGTTCATCCAGATGTTCAAGGCGGGTCTGGCCTACCAAAAGGAGGTGGCGGTGAACTGGTGTCCTGACCTGGGCACCGTGCTGGCGGACGAAGAGGTCGAGGACGGGCTGTCCGTGAGAGGCGGATTCCCCGTGTTCCGCAGGCCCATGAAGCAGTGGATGTTGAGGATCACGGCCTATGCGGACCGCCTGTTGAAGGACCTGGACCTGCTGGACTGGCCCCAGGGGATCATAGAACAGCAACGAAACTGGATCGGCAGGTCCGAAGGCGCCCAGGTGGATTTCGAAATTCCAGGTATGGATGAGCACCTGACGGTTTATACCACCCGTCCGGACACGCTGTTCGGGGCCACGTACATGGTGATAGCGCCGGAGCATCCCCTGGTGGCAAAAGTGACCACGCCCGAACAAAAGCCCCAGGTGGAGGCCTATGTCCAGGCCGCTGTCAACCGTTCGGAACGTCAGCGGATCGAGGCTGGCAAGGAAAAAACCGGCGTATTCACAGGTGGTTATGCCATCAATCCGGTCAACGGCCAGCGAATCCCGATTTGGGTGGCCGATTACGTGTTGATGTCCTACGGGACCGGTGCGATCATGGCGGTTCCTGCACATGACGAGCGGGATTTCGAGTTTGCCAGGCGGTTTGGTTTGCCCATCGTTGAGGTGGTGAGTCCTGACGGCAAATCCCATGCCCCGCTCAACGAGGCATTTACCCGGCAGGGTATTGCAATTAACAGCGGCAGGTTCAACGGGCTCGGCACGCAGGAATTCAAACAGCGAATCACGGCCTGGCTGGAGGAAAAGGGCATTGGCAAGCGTGCAGTAAACTACAAACTGAGGGACTGGGTATTTTCCAGGCAGCGCTATTGGGGCGAGCCCATCCCCTTGATTTACGTGCTGGACGACGATGATAACGTACTGGAAATCAAGCCGATTCCCGAGGACCAGTTGCCCTTGACCCTGCCGGACGTAAAGAGTTACAAGCCCGCAGGTACGGGGGAGTCACCCCTGGCCTTGATAGAGGACTGGGTATGGACCACGGACCCGGAAACTGGCAGGAGGGCAAGGCGTGAGACCCATACCATGCCACAGTGGGCCGGGTCTTGCTGGTATTACCTCAGGTACCTGGACCCGCATAACGATGAAAGGATGGTGGCACCTCAAAAGGAAAAATACTGGGCGCCGGTTGACCTGTACGTAGGCGGGGCGGAACACGCGGTGTTGCATTTGCTGTACGCGCGGTTCTGGCACAAGTTTTTGTATGACATAGGGGTCGTAAGCACACCGGAGCCATTTATGAAACTGGTAAATCAGGGCTTGATCCTGGGTGAGGACGGTCGCAAAATGAGCAAATCCCTGGGTAACGTGGTAAATCCTGACGACATGGTGGCCACTTACGGGGCTGACAGTTTGAGGGTGTTCGAGATGTTCCTGGGGCCGTTGGAGGTGGTTAAACCCTGGAGTACGGACGGCATGGGGGGGGCCCAACGTTTTTTGAACAGGATCTATCGTTATGTAACAGGGCCGCTGTCGGACGCCGAGCCACCCTTGCCTTTGAAACGTACCATGCACAAGACGATCAAAAAGATGACCGAGGACATCGAGCGCATCCGGTACAATACGGGTATCGCCCAACTAATGACCCTGCTCAACGAGGCAGTGAAGGCACCCCGGGGCTACAGGGTGATTGCGCAAACGATCACGTTGTTGATTTCACCGTTTGCACCGCACCTGGCCGAGGAATTGTGGGAAAAACTGGGCAATGCGCCCTCTATCACCGAGCACCCGTGGCCCGAATACGACCCTGCACTGGTGGTGGACGAGGAGGTCACCGTGGTGATCCAGGTAAACGGTAAACTGCGGTCCAAATTCGTGGTCCAGAAGGACCTGCCCGGGGATGTCCTCCGGGAACTGGCACTGAAAGACGAAAAAATCCAGCCATGGGTCGAGGGCAAAGACATTCGCAAGGTAATCGTTGTGCCGAACAAGATTGTCAACATCGTGGTGTGACCCACTGGGTTACAGGCAGGCGAGGCCGCCTGCGCTCCACGGCTTTCGTTTTCACCGGGATCACACGGCCACGGCCCACGGTCACGGTCAACGGTCAACGGTCAACGGATTCGGGCCTCTGGTATCGGGCGTCGGGACGCAGCCTGCGGCTGCTGCGGGACGGCCCTTCGGGCCTTGCGGGAAGGCTTCCGCAGTAACCGGAAACCCCGGCCACGGCCAACGGCCACGGTCAACGGCCAACGGCCCACGGTCAACGGATTCGGGCCTCTGGTATCGGGCGTCGGGACGCAGCCTGCGGTTGCTGCGGGCCTTTCGGAAAGGCTCCCGTGGTAACCGGAAACCTCGGTCACGGCCCACGGTCACGGCCAACGGTCACGGCCACGGTCTCATCCTCAAATTTGACAGGTAATCTTGGTGGTTGACCCATTCGTTTGACATAATAACCAACCTTGATTACCATAGCCGGGATGTTTCGGCGAATCACATTGCTGCTGGTCATATTAACGGGCCTTCCTGCCACGGCACTGACCTACAAGATCACCAGTTGGGCCACGGTGGGGCTGAGCGGCTCGTTCCGTTTGCGCGTAAATTCCTATTACAATGCGGACCTGGGCCGTGGCGGGCACTCGGGCTGGCACGCGATACAACCGGAAAGCACCTCCACCTGGGCGGACATGCGCCTGCGGGTGGAGCCCTGGATCGATGCGGCCGGGTACGCAAAGGTCCGGATGCGCCTGGATTTCCTGGATAATTTCATATTCGGCAGCGCGCCATCAAACCCGTTTTTTGAAAATACCAGGGCCTCCATGAGGACCGTTTGGAACTCCTGGAAACACTCGGTACGGGTGAAGATGGTGTGGATCGAGGTGCCCCTGTTCCAGCGCCTCATGCTGTACGGCGGTCGTATGCCGGATGACTTCGGGTTGGGCATCCTGCGCAATTCCGGATCTGCACCCGATTCCGACGTCGGGGACTCCGTGGACGGTATCCGGGCGCGCATCAGGGTCTCGCACAACGTGTATTTCCAGTTTGGCTGGGAAATGCCCTACGAGGGTGCTGTCAGCGGTTCACCCGCGCGATACATGGGTCCCGTGTTTGACCTGGAACAATCCGACGACATAAATCGCTGGGTGCTGCTTTTGGATTCCAAGCCCACCTTCCCCGATGACTTCGAGGAACTGGCATCGCAGACAAAACGTTTTGATTTCGGTTTTTACAACGCCTTGACCAAGCAAAACCTCAGTTCGGAGCGGCTGAACAAGGTGATCCCATACGGATGCGCAAAATACGCGGGTGCCAGGCCTTTTGGTATCCCGTACAACTGCTACACCCTGTCGCCCAGGGGTGCATTCATGTACAACGGGTCGCTGTGGCTGCGTTATTGGCAAAGGCGCAAGGGCACGTATTTCAGGTTCGAATCCGAGTTGACAGGCCAGTTCGGCAAGATCGACCACGTGCAGAGTTTTACCAAGGATTCCACGTCCAAGACCTTTTTGTCGTTCGGGCTCGCCGTGGAACTGGAACTGAAAAAGGCGCGCCACCAGGGGCTGCTGTACCTGGGGGCTGCCAGCGGCGACAATGTGCCGTACTTTGGCGTGACGGATAATTTTACCTTTGTGGGCCCGGACGACCGGACCTATAAATTGAACCCGGAATATGCGAAAAATGACACCGTAACCTCGTTTTTGTTCAGCCGGGACTACCACGTGGACTCGATCCTGTTCCGCGAGGTGATCGGGACCGTTACCAATGCCGTGTACTTCAAACCCGCGTATTTTTACACCCTGGTGGACCACAGGCGACACCACCTTAGCCTCGGGGCGTGGGTGCTGATTGCCACGGCATTCAACAATGCAGGCACGCCGGGGCATGCGTGGTACCTGGGTACGGAACCGGGTATCGGCCTGAGATACAACATGGGCAAACACCTGCAGGCCGCATTGACGGGCTCGGTTTTGATTCCCGGGGCCGCATTGAACGAGCCGGGCCGTGGTACGGCATCGGTTGCATCCGGCATGCGCATGAGGATCACGGCCAGTTTTTAAGGACGATTATGAGTCTCAGCCTCGAAGAACTCCGCGCCGTGGTGACAGAACTACGGCCATTGCTGGTCGGCGCGGTACTACAAAAGGTCAAGCAACCCTCCCAGCACGCCCTGCTGCTGGAGTTTTTCGGCCGTACCGGTGCGCACAGCGTACTGATATGCACCCGGGTCGGGTTTGTACGGCTGCACACGGTGGACAAGGCCCGGGTCCGCAGGTCAAAGGTCAGCGGTCCTGGCGGCTTTATGATGAAACTGCGCAAGGAATTGACCATGGCGCGGCTTGACGATATGCGGGTGGAGCGCAGGGACCGGGTGGTACGATTTTTGTTCGAAACCGGGGAAGGCCGGATGTCCTTGCTGTTCGAGGCCACTGGGCACCACCCGAACGTGTTCCTGTTGGATGAAAACGACGTGATTTTGGGCTCCCTGGGGCCGAACCTGTCCAGGAAGCGCGAACTCGTGCAGGGGCTGCGTTACCAGTGGCCCATGCCCTCATCCGGCCAGAGCGCCCAGGGCTTTCGTTTCCTGGACAAGTCCAGGACCGTGTGCGAGCAGGTGGACGCATTCTATGCGGACCTGTGGACCAGGCATCAAAAGGAAGAGATGCTGCACCAGTTGCGCTGGCGGCTGCGCAGCCTGATCCGACACGAATCCCGCAAGCAACTCAGGATCCAGCAGGATATGAAAAAGGCTCAAAGGGCCGACGAGATGTTCAGGAATGCGGAGTTGCTGAAGGCCAACCTGGCGACATTGCATGGACCGCCCAGGCCGCATTTCGTGGAATTGCAGGACGAGAATGGCAAAACCATACGCCTGAACCTGGACCCCAGGATGACCCCGGCCCAGAACATGCAGTGGATGTTCAAGCGGGCCAAGGCGTTGAAAAAGGGACAGGGCATACTCAGGCAGCGTATGGCTGACAGCGAGGAATTACTGCAAAAACTCAGGCAGTTATATGCGGAGGTGAAGTCCGAAGGGGCATGGACCAGGGTGGACGAGCTGGCCGAACAGGCCATTGGCCTGGGCATACGCATAAGTCGGGGTGAGGCCGAACCCGAGGCGCCGAAAAGGTCAGAAGCCGCGACACACAAGCCGTTTAGGGTATTTCGCTCCATACATAACGAGCGCATACTGGTGGGCAAGACGGGCCAGGACAACGAGACCCTGACCTTCAAGATCGCCCGGGACAACGATTACTGGTTTCACGTGGTGGGTATGCCCGGTTCGCACGTGGTGCTGGCAAGGGCAAACAAGAAGGACGTGGATTTCGAAAGCATACGGGATGCCGCGATCCTGGCCGCCTATTTTTCAAAGGCCAGGGACGAGGGCAGGGCAGAGGTCATGTACACGCAGCGCAGGCACGTACACAGGACCAGGCAGGGCAAGGCAGGCGCAGTGCATGTCAGGCTGTCGCAGACCATTACGGTGGACCTGCGCGAGGAACGGCTCCAGAGGTTGCTGAATTCGGAGGAATCAAAGGAATAAAAGGGCGTTTATGGAATTTTTATCTATGGAATGTTATGTTTTGAACCTTGGATTTGGAAACCAAAACCATGATTAGCGGCTCTGATACAACGGGTCTCCATCGCGTGTTCCGTAAAAGGAGGCCCGTCATTGATGATAGACTTTGTTTTTATGCCGATTACTGCAGGCGATTGCTGATGAGGTTATAAAATGGATGCCTCTTTTGGTGGTTTGTTTCTGGGCGGTTTGCTGACATTCGCCTCGCCTTGCGTGTTGCCGTTGATCCCCGTGTACCTGGTAATGTTGCTGGGGTCAATCCCGCAAAAGGCGGGCACCAGGGACCGTCTGGCAGCCTTCTTTACGACCCTGTTTTTTACCGCCGGCTTCACGGTGGTCTTCGTGCTCATGGGGCTGTCCGCCACGTATATCGGCCGGGCACTGGTAACACACCGCGACCTGTTCGAGCGCCTGGGCGGGCTGCTGGTGATCCTGCTGGGACTCAAATTCATGGGTTATTTGAACATCCCGTTCCTTGACCGGGATGTGCGACCGAATGCGGACCGGCTCAACACCAGGTTCAAGTACTTGAATGCCTTTATCCTGGGCTTTGCTTTCGCCTTTGGCTGGTCACCCTGCGTGGGGCCTATACTGGGCGCTGTGCTGACCTACACGGCCATGGTTACCGCTAACCCTCTGAAAGGCGGCTTGATGCTGCTGGTGTATTCCCTGGGCTTTGCCACGCCGCTGCTGCTGTTGTCCCTGTTTATCGACCAGACCGCGAAACTGGTCGCAGGCATCAAGCGTTATGGCGGAATCATCGAGTGGGTGACCGGCGGGCTTGCCGTGCTGGTCGGGCTGTTATTACTGACAGGCAACCTCGGTATGTTCGAAAACATGCTACCCGGTTCTCAACCGGCGATTGCCGAATCAAAGCCCGCTCATAACCCTGCCAAGGCATCGAAACACATCCTTGCAGCGACGCAAAAGAAGAAGGCCAAGGAGTGCAAAGGCGAGCACGGTCTGTGCAAGGTGTCACCAGGACAGGAGGTGTTCCAGACACCTGAAACCCTGGTTGATTCGGGTACACCCACGCTGATCGAATTTTATTCGCACAACTGTCCGATTTGCAGGTCCATGATGCCTGTTATTGGCGCCCTGCGCAACCGGTGTTACGGCCAGGGGTTGAAAATACGCCAGATCGACGTGTCCCAGGCCAAAAACAAGAAATATATCAAGCAATTCGGTATCGTGGGGGTGCCGGTATTCGTGTTCCTGGACCATACCGGTAAAGAGATTGGGCGTTTGCTGGGTAAACAAAAATCCGATGCCTTCGAGCCGTACCTGACGGCCCTGCTGGGCAAAAAATGCCGCACCTTCAGCCCGCTATAAGAATCACATTAAATATTTTGGAAAATTGATAATCCGAGTAAGTTAAATCCGATAGGTTTCACCCATGGCCCGGATTCAGGACTTGGACTTGGCTTTCACACCCTTCAGGACCCGAAGTTGTTCCCGGGCCTTTTGGACAAAAGTGGTTTCCGCGGCATCCTGTTTTGCCTTGCTTATGTAATTTTGCCATGCCTGCATTGCCTGCTGGCGCTTGCCCTGGTTGGTGTAAACCACGGCCAGGTTGTATAGTGCAGGGAAATAGTCGTCCTTGGCCTTCAATGCCTGCTTGTAGGCGTTCAATTCCTGGTCCAACTGGCCCTTCAGATGAAAGGCCACGCCCAGGTTGTAGGCTGCCCTGTAGAAATTGGAACGTTTTGCCAGCACATCCTGAAATGCCTTGATCGCCCCGTCCAATGCGGTTTTATCCTTGGACTTGCGGAATTTTTCCAGCAATGCCAGTCCCTTGTTGAACAAGGCCTCGATCATGGATGGTGATACCTGCAATACCTGGTCAAAATACTTGACAGCCTCATCAAACTGCCCCTGTTTCAACAGCACGACACCCAGGTTGTTCAAGGCGTCAGGGGACTTGGGGTCCTTTTTTACCAGTTTTTCCAGGTATTTTTGTGCATCCGCATATTTTCCCTGTTCCATCAGGCTCACAGCCAGGTTGTACAATGCGTTTTCGTACCCGGGATCGATTTCCAGGGATTTCTTGTAGGACTCCACTTCCTTTGCATGGTTTCCCTTGCGGCTGTATGCAATACCCAGGTTGTACCACCCTTCCTTGACCTTGGGCCGCAGTGTCAACCCCTTTTGGAAATCCGCAATGGCCTGGTCCACCTTGCCTGCGGCGAGTTCTGTGGCCGCATTCCGGAAATAGTCCTTGGGTTTTTGCTGGGCCACCAGTACCAATGGGATACACAGTACAATCGACACCAATACAAGACGTTTCATACAACCTCCTAAAATTGCAGGATGATGGAACCTGTTCCATCCTTTTTCATGCCTGATCCACCGCCGCCGGGCAGGGTTAACAATACCGCCGCAGTGGTACCCCCAACCACAACGGCGCCAATAGCGGTCCAAAACCACCATTTCCTTACAATCGATGAAGAACCGGCAGAACCGTTAGGTAAAGGTATATTGTGCGCCTGGAGCCGACGATTCGCATCCTGTAACAGGCCGGTCAGCACATGCCTGGCCGCCTGTCCACTCGGCCTGCCCATGCCCAAATCCAGGGACTTTCGCGTAAATACCATACCGCGATTCAAATCGAACAAGGATGCGCTGATCCTTGCACCGTCATGCCGACATACCAGCATGAAATCCGATGCCACCAGGGACTTTGCATCCATATAGGCCTTGTCGTCACCAAACAACAGGCGCCTGATGATTTCCGACAATAGCGTGGCACGAGGCACTGCAACCATGTTGACCGTGCCTGCGTTTACAAGGCCGTTTGGCAGTATATTCACAATCCTGGTTTCACGCCTGAATCCCACCATCATCAGGGTGATTACGTGTTTGCCCGCATGCAGTTCCTGAATGGTAATGGGTGCACTACCCCGAAATGACCCGTCCACATATACCAGGGCGCCTGACGGCACGGATGAGATACTAACGGCACCAGTGCCAAGGCTCTGCATTCTGGCCTGGACCTGCTGCATCAGGTCCATTGCCTCCGGCATACTGGTCACGGAAGATACATCGGACGTCGGGTCCAGGGTAAGGGCCATCAAAAAGGCTTTTCGGGCCATTTTCCTTTGACCCAGGGCAAGCCTTGCGCTGCCCAGGTACAAAAGTGCATCCACCACGTCCCTGGACATGCCAGCAGCCGCATAATTGGGTAAAAAGCCGTCTACAGCCTGTTGTAACAGGTCAGCGGCATGTTTGTACGAGCCGCTGTCAAACGCCCTGATACCCTGGTGCAGCGCGTCCTTGGCCTTGTCCACTGCAACGAGGCCCTTGGAATCCGCGCCCTCCAGTAACCCGTACACATCTACCGGTGTCACACACGGGTCCATGGCAGCCGCGGTTGTAAATGCCTTGGCCGTACGCTGGGCAATGCCGTCAGGAAAGGGGTAGGGTACAACTGTAATACGCCTTGTCTTGCATTGGGACAGGTTATCGGCCTGTCCATGGAAGGCAGGAATTGCAACGATGAACAGGGAAACGTAAACGATTGCCGCAAGCCGTTTCATGGTCGAAATTTTACCACGAGTCAAACGATATGGCAAACTTATGACACTATCCCCGAATTACCGGATTAATTCTGAAGTAATAAACGGTTGGGCCGAAACATATGGAACTATCGCAGATGGTTATTGGACAAGTACACCACTTTTTATTGCGGCCTGACCTTCATGATCTTTACGCTGAGGTGCTTGCGTTTCAGGTTTGCAATGGAACCGGCAGGGTCGAGGTGCTTGGGACAGACCTCGGTGCAGTTGAATGCGGTGTGGCAACGGAAGATCCCGTGCTCGTCACCCACGATCTGCAAACGCTCGCCCACGTTGTCATCGCGGCTGTCCACCACGAAACGGTTGGCCTTCATCAAGGCCGCAGGCCCCAGGTATTCCGGGTCCGCCGCGGTCATGGGACACGAGGCATAGCACGCACCGCACAGGATGCAGTCAATGATGTTGTCCAGTTTTTCGCGGTCGCTGCGGGACTGCAGGCGCTCGTGGTGCTCGTCAACATCGTTGGTGCCGGGCATCAGGTACGGCTTGATCTTTTCGTATTTTTCATAGAACGGGGTCATGTCCACGACCAGGTCCTTGATGATCGGGATGTGGGACAGGGGTCGTACCGTGATTGTCGTGGTGGACAGGAATTTCACCTGGGTCTCACATGCCAGCCGGTACGTACCCGCAATATGCATGGCACAGGAACCACACACGCCGGCGCGACAGGAGGTCCTGAAACCCAGGGAACCGTCCAAATACTGCTGGATGTACAGCAAGCCGTCCAGGACACTCATTCCCTCTTTCAGTTGCGGTACCTCGTAACTTTGCCAGTACGGGGCCTGGCCTGTCTGCGGATCAAACCGAAGAATCTTGAATGTATATTTTTCACTCATCGTTCACCCTCCCGGTCATCAATATTTGCGTTCCTTGGGCTCCCAGATACCCAGTTCCACGTCCTTCCAGCCCAGTTGGGCCTTTTCACCGTCCCAGCGTATGATTGTATGCTTCAGGTAATTTTCATCGTCACGCTTGGGATATTCCAGGCGGAAGTGGGCCCCGCGGCTTTCCTTCCTGTTCAAAGCACCTGCAACCACGGCCTCTGCAACGGACAGGTTGCCCTGGACCTCCAGTGCCCAGATCAGGTCGTAATTCATCACGTCGCCCTTGTACTGGATACCAATGTTTTTATAGCGTTCTTTGAGTTCCTGGATCTTGTTATATGCCTTGGTAAGATTTTCCTCGTTACGGAAAATCCATACGTTGTCGCGCATGGTCTGCTGCAATTCGTCGTTGATCTTTGCGTGTTTTTCCTTGCCGTTCTTGTTTTTCAGTTCCTTAAGCCGGTTCTTTTCGTCCTCCAGGACCTCGGCGACAAAGCCCTTGCTGGTCATTACCGAAGTCTCCTTGGCGTTGATGTAATCGGCGGCGTGTTCACCCGCAATCTTACCGAACACCAGCGTCTCCAGCAGGCTGTTGCCGCCCAGGCGGTTGGCGCCGTGTACGGATGCGCAACCCGCCTCGCCCGCGGCATAGAAGCCCTCGACCTCGGGTGCCTGGCCGTTTTCATTGGTATCCAGGCCGCCCATGGCGTAGTGGGTGCCCGGCTGGATCGGGATCGGCTCATAAACCGGGTCAACACCGGCAAAATTGATTGCAATTTCACGAATCGCAGGCAGCCGTTCCTGGATCCTTGCCTCGCCCAGGTGGCGCAGGTCCAGCCCCACGAACGGTCCTTCCTTGACACCGCCGGCAAACGGATATCCGCCCTTGCCCTTATCGATCTCGCGTTGGATGTTACGTGAAACGATGTCACGAGGCGAGATCTCCATGGACTTGGAACTGTCCGGATAGTTGGCCAAAAAGCGCTCGCCGTCCTTGTTGATCAGGTAACCACCCTCGCCACGGCATCCCTCGGTCATCAGGATGTTCGGCCCCAGCAGCGTTGTGGGGTGGAACTGGACGAATTCCATGTCCTTCAGCGGTACACCGGCCCAGTACGGAATCGCCATGCCCAGGCCCGTGTTGATCAGGGCGTTCGTCGTGTTCTTGAAGATCCTGCCCATGCCACCGGTGGCCCACACGATTGCCTCGGCCATGAACGCGTCGATTTCACCGGTCTGGATGTTCATGGCAACCACACCAACGGCCTTACCCGCATCAATGATCAGGCGAGTCACCATCCATTCATCAAAGATCTGGATGTTCTTGCGTTCCGCGTACGTTTTGTACTTGACCACCTGCTCCCACATCGTGTGCAGCAGCACGTGACCGGTTTTGTCAGCCGCATAGCAGGTGCGCGGAAATCCGGCGCCGCCAAACGGACGCTGGGCGATCTTGCCCTCGGGTGTACGCGAGAACGGCACGCCCCATGATTCCATTTCACGTACGATAAAAGGAGCCAGTCCCGTGAACTTCAGCACGGCAGGCTGGTCAGCCAGGTAGTCACTACCTTTTACCGTGTCGTAGCCATGCAGTTTGGGTGAATCGAACTTGCCCCTCGGGTGGTTACCCAGGGCCGCGTTAATTCCGCCCTGGGCCTCGATCGAGTGTGACCTCAATGGGTGGACCTTTGAAAGCAGGGCCACGGAAACGTTTTTCATGTTGAAGGCAACCGCGGCCCTCATGCCAGCCAGGCCGCCTCCGACAACTAATGCCTTGAAGTATTTCATATCCTCACCGCCTTATCCAATCAGGTGTAATTCAGGGAAAAAGTAAAAGACGCCAATCACCGCAACGAGCACGATGATCGCCATGCTCAGCCAGAACAGGGATTTGTGCTGTCTGCTGAAGCCGAACCAGTCCACCATGATTACACGCAGCCCGTTGAGCATGTGATACAACACGCCCAGCATCAGCAGGTACTCCATGGCGTGGAAAAACGGCGTATTGTACACCGCCATTCCGTGGTTGAATGCCTGGGCGCCCATTACATCCAGGGAATGCCCGTTTGCAGCCTTTCCATACAAAAAGGCCTCGCCGATGCTGTACAGGTGCGCAAACAGGTACAAAACAATCAAAATTCCGGTAAGCCTCTGCATCAGGAAGGCAAAATTGCCCACGTTTGCGTTCAAAAACCATTCCTTGATGTAATGCAGGTGCGCCCACTCGGGCCGTGCAGCCCTTTCCTTTTTATAACCGAGATCCGCCATCACATGCCTCCGTGTGTACCGTGAATAAAGGGCGAAAGTGCCATCCAAGCAAATACTACAGCCGCCACTCCGATAATCCACAGGGTCCATACCAGGGCCTTGCGGGTGCCGGGTTTCATATCATAGTCCGCAAAGATGTTGTAGATGCCGTACAGACCATGATAGATGACCAGCACGCCGAAAATGCCATAGAAGGCCTGCCACCAGCCGGATTGAAGCCGCTGGTGCACCCAGTTGAAGTTGATTTGTCCCCCCGTGGCCCGCAGGTGACTGAAGTGGATCACCAGAAAGTGAACCAGCAGCCACAGGGCCAGTAACACGCCGGTTATCCGCTGCATGTACCAGTTGAAACCGGCAATTCGTTCGTTCTTCAATACTACCATAATTTGTCCCCCTGTTACGGTTCCAAAAACGTCTTGGGTTTATACCTGTAACTTACTGCTGTCAAGTATTTTTTATGACAATCAACCACAAAAACTACAGGCCATGATTTTTATCAAACCCAGATTGCCGTCCCAAATTACCAAGATATGGGACTTGCACTATTTTTCTGTCTTAGCCGCTGAATCCTTTTTTGTGGATTTGCTCGCTTTTTTAGTAGTAGTCTTTTTGGCTCCGGACGTGGAGCTGGTCTTTGTCGTCGTCTTGGCCTTCTTTGCGGTGGTTTTGGCCTTTTTTACCTCGTCTTTCAACTCGTCAATGGCCTTGTCCTGTGCCTCGATTTTCTGGTCCTTTTCCGCCAGCGCCTTTTTGAGTTCCGCAACCTGGGCCTCCAGGGCCTTGACCACGTCGCGCACACCAGTAACCTCGTCACGGGTTGCCAGGTCCAACGTCCTGGCAACGGTCTTGACCTGGCTTTCGATGTTTTCCCGCAGGCCTGACTGGAGATTCAGGACCTCGGCCAGCAATGACTGTATTCTGGGGTCTGTCAAAAGTTTTAACACCAATGGTGAAAAACGCTCCATCAATGTCTTCATAAGCACTTCATTCCATAACGTATTCATCCGTCCTCCTGTCGGTTATCAAGGTTCAAGGCGATTTTGGCATACCAGGCAGAAAGTGTCAACACCCGTTGGGGGTAGAGGCATCTTCGATACAGGTTATTTTTAGAGTACGTTGTTTATCAAAGCATGATGGGCTCGTAAAAAGTCCGATTTTAACCATTTTTTTCCCTCTAACCATTTGATTTTATTAGATATGGGTTTGCCGGTTTTGATTTATTACGAGTCCGTCTTCTTTGGCATGGGCTACAATTGTTCATATTCTGTTTGTTTCAATATCTTTTCCAATTGTCCGTTTTTCGATTTGTAGCCAATGACTACATGCTCACTGATCTCTATAATCTTTTTATTCCGCTTTTCTGCTGTTTTTCTGGTTACCCTTGTGGTTTCTTTTTTAAAACAACTTATCACCAACAACCTGTTTTCTTTCACCGCTTTTTCGATTGCCGGGCCCCACCTGGTTTTCATTCCTCTGGCCAGTACGAGTATTAATGGCTGTTTCCCTTTTAGCAGTATTTCAAAAACATCTTTTTCGATTTGCGAATGGTTGCCGCAAACAATACAGTTTCCCTGTTCTCTTTGTTTCTTTGCCCAATCAAAGCTTTTAAGTACAATTTCCGCCGGGCATTTTTGAGAACACAGAAAAGCGGTTTTTTCTAATTTCAATATATTCTTATCACCCAAATATTCCATTTATTTTTCATCTGTTTTACCAAGAGTACCGTTTACATAAGCATCCAATTCTTTACCCATCCTGTATTTTATGTCGTAATTGATAATAAAATCCAATTCCTCCTCCGTGAACCCATAGTATTGGGCCAATACAGTGTCGATTTGGTCGATGATGGGCTTGGATTTTCTTGGGTAAAACTCCTCATAAAGAATGTGCCCTGTCTTCTTTGACACTTTTTCCTTCTGTAATTTATTCAATTTATAGTCATCCATTAAATCATTTGCAATAATTCCTACATCCTTTGAGATTATTGGTGAATTAACGTCAATAGGGAAACTCTTTAAATCAAATGGATTTAAATCACGACCATTAGTAGTAATTTGGAAATACCAAAAAAAAGTTGAGGAATTTAGGGTAATAAGGCTAACATGTAAATTTTCTTTTGAACTAAAATATAGACAACGCTCCCTACTTGAGGCTATTTGTTTACCTTCAACAACAAATTTAGGTTGAAAGGTTGTAAATATTTTCCAATACCTCCCTCCGCCTATACGGTAGTATATTTTCCATGTGCTTCCTGAAATAAATGACTGTCCTAATTTTTTTGATTTTGAGAAAACTTTATTGCTAATGTGTATTTCTAAATTGGATAAGAATTTTGGAATTAGATAATCTCTAATAGTATTTGAATAATGAGTGTATGTTAGACTTGGAAAAAGGTGTTCCCTGTATTCAGCACTCCATTTCCTTAGTCCTGTTGAATAATATATGTGTTCATCTTTAACCTTTGAGACATCAACTATTGATATATTTAATAATACTTCTGCTCCAGAAAATAATTTTGATGGACGTTCAGCATAAAAACTTGACCAAAAAGAACCAGACTTTGCTCTCAATATTCTTAATAGAGGTTCAATTCGTTTCGTGCTACCTAAACTTATTGGAACTATTAATCCATTTTTTCCTTTGAATGATGACAGTTGAAGACTTCTTTCAAATACCATTGCATAAATGTTACCGCATTCTATTGTTTTATAAACCCCACTTAATATCCTATATAATTCTCTGACTTTAGAATACTCAATATACGGCGGATTCCCAATAATCACGTCAAAACCGCTGTTGACGGCAACAATCCGGTAAAACTCGGCAAACCAATGAAAGGGTTGGTGCGTGCTTAACCATTGTTTGTATTTATCTTTTTGTTTGCCTTCGGCATCGGTAATGCCATAATTGGTCGCCAAATAAATATTCAGTTTGTGGTTGAGATCGTTTAATCGCCTGTTCAGCTCCGCCTTGGCTGCTTTGAAATTTTCGCTTCCCTGGTCGTTTATTAGTTGTGCATTCTGGAAGTGTCTGTATGCTTTGCTGACCAGTTCGAATTCTTCTTTAAATGCTTCAAGTTTGTCTTTTGCAAAAAGTGGTTCTTGCTTTTCAATGGTATCCAGCAGCTCCTTTTCAGTGGCAAAGCCTACAAGGGTATTACCGGCCCGTACATTAAAATCGATGTCAGGCAAAGGCTCCAGGCCATAATTTTCTTTGCGGGGATTGACATCAACAGTGGCAACCAGTTTCAGAAACAGCCGGAGTTTGGCGATCTCAACGGCCTCCTTCATAATATCCACACCGTACAGGTTATTCAAAATGATGTTTTTGAAAATATAGTATTTCAGGTTTGGGTGCTGAGGGGCATTTACTTCCCGCAACACTTCCTCGAAAAATTTATGTTTACCGGGTTCTTCGGCCACAAATTGTTCCATACGCATTATGCAGGCCTCATAGAGCGGTTCCAGAATATTCATTGCGGCAAACAGAAAGGCGCCGGAACCCGCGGTGGGGTCAAGTATGGTTATCTTTTTTATGGCTTTGAAAAAATGGCGTATAAAATCGGCATCCCCGGTGTTTTCAATAAAATCCTGGGCAAACTGGCGGATGTTTAAATTGTAAGTAATAAAATCGTTGATATGTGTTATTTCGCCGTTCTCGATTTTCGACTTTATTTCTGCATATCGTTTTCTGCGTTCGATCAGTTCACGGTAAATTTCAGTGGGGAGCGCGATGTCCCCAGGGGCTTTTTTGTTCCATACTTTACGAATTTCCCATAAATGAGGTGACGTTTCTGCCTTGACTATTTCTTTTTCAAGTTCGGGCTTAAAACCTTCTTTTATTTCCGCGGGCAAATCACCAAACAAATCACCGTTTTTCGGCACCCCTTTTTTCACCGCATCGTAAATATAGGTGTCGCCACTTTGTTGAAGCATTTTCCACAGTTCGCTATCGGGTTTAAAGGCCTTTTTGTAGTGCCGCTCGGTTTCGTCAAACAAAAACGGTATAATCGTGTTTTTGCCAATGTAATCGGTAATGTCTTCTTTGGTGTAATAGGCGCCCATGGCAGCCCGGTCGTTAATGTATTTTTCGAAGATATAACCTATCACATCGGGGTTGATATCCCTGCCGGTTGCTTCAATGCTGTTGTCAAGATGCCAGTTCCATTTATCGAAAAATGCAAACAGCCTTTCAAAGGCTTCATCTTTGATATCAATGCTGTCGAATTGTTTTTCCAGCATGTGCACATCAAATAAGCCGCCATTGAGATATGGAATTTTGCCCAGGGCAATGGGATGTTCATGCCGGCGCTCTTTGGGCTTGCCCAATCCATCGTGGAACAATTCCAATAAAAAACTCCGGTAAAAGCCGTAAAACTTGTCTTTTCCCGCATAACGCTTGGATTCGTCCAATTTATTGCGCAAATAGTTGATATCCTGGTTCAAAAATCCCTTTTTCTGAATAAAATAGCAAAACATCAAACGATTAAGCATTAGCGATGCATACCATTGTTTGTTGGTGTTTTCCCTGTTGCCAATGTGATCGTCAATTCCTTGAATAAAATCGAGAAAGGCGGTATGTTGCTTTTTGAACTCCGTATAAAACCTTTTGGTTACTTTTTCCGTGTTTTGGGCGAAATTTTCGGAAACACGCCGCTTTACATCAACAATGGTGATCTTTTCTTCCTCATCAAGTGTAAACAGTAAATTCCTTAAACGCTGAAAAAGAATCTCCGTATCCTGATGGCTGTACCACGGAATTTCGCGTACCTGCTTGGGTTTGTTTTCTTCTTTTATGGCCATCTGCCAGATCTGTTGAGATTGATTCCGGTCCGAATAAATAATAAGATGCTCAAAATAATGCTTTGCAACCTTTGCTTCAATCTGTTTTCGAATATTGCTTAACGGTATTTTGCCATTTGGTAATGCCGAACAGTGCAGGATAACAAACCCTTTTTTCTCGACAATGCCTTGCAGTATGAATGTATCCTGGTTAACCGCAACGGACAAAGTATTTTTGAAATAATCCCAACCCAATTCATTGAAGAGGGTAACAAAATCGAAGTTTTTAATATATTTCGAAAACCTGTTTTTTTCCATACTACTTAATTCTTAATCCCATTGAACAAATAATTTGAGGTTCTTTGCCTGTTGATTCGTCCTCGCTAATCAGGCTCAGTTTCCCGTCTTCCCGAAGTGATATCACAATATTTGCCAAATCTCCATCGCTGATGCCGGCTTTTAATTGGCGGTTAATTGTTTCCCGGGCATATTCTCTTAACGGATGGTCGTAAATATCCTGGATGGCGCGTTTCAACTCTTCGGTTACCCAAAGGGTTCCGGCATTTCGCTCAGCGTAATTATTCAAGCGCATATACGCACGGTACCGGGCCCCGGTTTTTCTACCCAATTGACCACCAATTTTTGATTCGGTTTCTTTAATGTAATCCAGGCCGAATTTTACAAGGGCATGATGTTTTTCAAAACGCTCAAGCGCGGGTTCATCACGGTTACACTTGACGGCTTTCAATATTTCAAATTGTGATTGTGTTACAATGCGCTGTTTTTCATCCACCCAGGCCAACACATCATTTTCGTTTGCCGTTTTGGTGTAAACGATCACGCCATTTAGTTCCTGGGTATCATCGCCTTTTTTGGTGGCGTAAATTACATTTGGTAAATCGGGAATTATTTTCGCCAATTTAGGGTCGGCATCAATGGCGTTTTTCCAAATCTGGAAAGCATATGAAGCCAGATCGACCTCAATATCGTCTTCCTCGTCCAATAAACCTGATTTTTCGTTGTAAAGGTCGGCAATATTTATCGGGTCACCCTCGAAGAAAACCTCATCCGAGCCGACTGTTTCGGCATTTTCTTTTATTCTTTGCCCTAGTCTGCCGCGTAGTTTGATGATGTTTTCAATCCCGTCTTCCGGTAAGAACGAGTAACACAAAATCTCGTGGTGTTTTTGCCCAATCCTGTCAACACGACCCGCTCGTTGAATTAATCGTATGATTGCCCATGGTAAATCGTAATTCAATACAATGTGGGCATCCTGTAAATTTTGTCCTTCACTCAACACATCAGTTGTAATAAGCACATTAATTTCTTGTTCTTTGGGAATATTCTTTCCATTGCTTCTGGGACTAAACCTGTATGCCAACGTTGTAGGGTCTTCCGAATCACCGGTTGCGCATTCAATTTTATCAACATCTCTGCTTTTGAGCGAATCGAACAGATAATAAGCGGTATCCGAAAATTGAGTGAATATCAGAATCTTTTCCCCTTTATGCGTTTTAGTGATCAGGTCATATAATGCGTTTAATTGCCGGTCGTTTTCTTGCTTCCAGTTTTTACCAAGGTCCAGAATTTTCATCAATTCCTGGCTGTCGAATTCCAGGTCTTTTTTTAATTTTGCGTTGAACAACTGGCTTTTAATCCATTGATATTTATCCTTTTTATTGTAAAGAGACGCGTAATATTTTTCAGCCCGTTCAAAATAGTCTTCGGGTTTAATCAGAATACCAATATCATTGTCACCATCGACATCCTTATCGGAATACATAAAATCATCAATCAAACCGGATTCCTGTTTTCCAATCGGGAATGGCAGATTGTTTTCCATTGCATAAATAAAAAGGTAATTTCTTAAAATATGACGACTAATCGACAATAAAAAAGAGTATCCACTGCTTTCCAAACGTTTGAAAAGATTTGTTCGGGCAAAACCAATCAGACGAGTACCCGCTCTGCCCAGGTTTTCTTTGATGATCTTTTCTTCTGCGGTTATTTGAACAGCTGCTTTTTTATTTTCATAGCATTCCTGTCCTAATCCGTATCTTGGCAGAATCAGGCTATCAATGATATCTACAACTTTGTCCGAGTATAACTGTGCGTATTGGTCGCTTGGGTCTTCAGGGTCAAACGCGTAATCAACTTTTTTAGGTACTCTGTCGGGGAAATACGAGCGCTCACCGTTTGGAAACTCTATATAATACCTGTTTAACTTATCATCATGTTTCGCATAGTTGTTTTTTATAAAACTCCGGGTCCTCCTTACCAAAAACAGCCGCATCAACTCCGCCCAGTCTTCTGCAAAAGAACTTTTTTCAAAGGCGGAAATTGAAGTTTCCGGAACTTGATGATTTGCCAGGAAATGGATTCTTCCACCAATATGTTTAATATATTTTTCCGGGCTTATTCCCAGATTATACGTTTCGTCAATGAATAACCTTAATTGATTACTCAGATCAAGGTAAGTTTTATTGTAAGGGGTTGCCGTGAGTAAAATAACCTTACTGTCATTGAGTCGAATATATTCCTGAATCGCCCTGTACCGTTTTCCTTCCCTGTTTCTAAGGTTGTGGCTTTCGTCTATTATGACCAATCTATATCGTCTCTCATTTGGTAGTTTTGATTGTACTTGTGTAATAGAAAGAACTTTTGCCCTGAGCCGATAGTTATGGGCATAATCTTCCCACATGCTTACAAGGTTTTTAGGGCAGATTATCAATGTTTCCAGGAAAAAATCATCTTCAAACAGTTTGGCCAAAGCCGTTGCAGTGTATGTTTTTCCCAAGCCCACAACATCCCCGATTATTACTCCGCCCCTTTTGTGAAGATGATGAGCAGCAACTTTAACGGCACTTTGCTGATATGGCAACAATATATTTTTGAATTCCCTTGGCAGGTTGAATTCCGAAATTCCGGCTCTTGCTTCCCTGGAAAGATGATAGGCAATCTTCAGGTAAATATGATAAGGTGAATATAGTTTTTCTGCCGCCCAACTGTTCTCTATTATTTCGGCAAGTTCTTCTGTAATATCAATACTCCAGCGGTCTTCCCATCGATCCTGAAACCATTTCGATAGTTTTGTCGCCGCATCGCCTTCAACAACATCAACATTCAATTCACCTTGCTTTGAAATACCAGAAAGCGTCAAATTTGAACTGCCTACAAAACCAATAATGGGAGTATTGAAGTCATTTCTGTAGGCCAAATAAAGCTTGGCATGTAAAGTATGTCTGAGATGTAGTCTAACGATTACCCTTTTTTCCTTCAACTGCTTGGCAAGTTGCTTTAAGGCTTTTTCATCTTCGTTTGTTGGGTTACCGATAGTCAATTGCTCTTTAAACTCCTTTGCAATTTTCTTTCTGAATTGTATGGCTTTATTATTGTCCAAAGAATCATAATTACCAGCAAAGAAGTCCTTTATCTGTTCGTCCGGAAGTTTTTGCATGCCAATTAGAACACGACAGTAGTATTTGTTGTCATCTTCAAATCCTTCTGGTAAATAATCCCCTTCAAGGTTGTTTACCTGTTGTGAAACCTTTTGCCATCCTCTCAAGTTGAAATAACCAATACAAAAGTCAGCACGTTTCGATGTTTCCAGTGTTTTGGTAATTCCTTCTTCCAGGTGTTTTTTTATGTTGTCGTATATCGTTGGCATAGTCAGTACCTTAAATTCTACCAGTTTAAGCCAATGAAAACTTTAGCATTAAAATGGTCAAAAAACAAAATCAATTTCGCAAACACGCATAAATAATCGTTATGCCATCCCATTTGGTTTGGGTCTTCCGGGATTAGCCTGGGTAATGGATCGGGATTTGAGTTTGATATGCATCACATATCAATAAAAAATTTCGCAATTCAAAAAACGCTATAGATATAAATGTATGTAAATGCGTAGCTATGATCACCAAGTGTTTGACTTGATCCCCTGTACCTGCGGTTTGTTAGATTTGATGGTTTTGATCCGGGGTTTTGTAATGCCTTGATAAATAACGCACTTTAAAAATAACTTGTATCAAAGATGCCTCCGCCTCGAGCCAACTGCGCTGCAAACAAGTGATTGAATATAAAAATGATTTTTATGTGCGAAAAATCAAATTACCCCAAGAATCAACGGTAAGATGGGGTTTTCCGGCTCTAATCCTGCAAAAATTCCAAATTTTTACCCCAACCGGGTCGTTTAATATCCGTATTG
>WGCQ01000013.1 GCA_015493765.1 Deltaproteobacteria bacterium | reverse complement strand
GGCCGTGGCCGTGGCCGTTGACCGTTGGCCGTGGACCGAGTCCGTGTCCGCGGCCGTGGCTTCCGGGTACTACGGGAGCCTTCCCGAAAGGCCCGCAGGACCGTCCCGCAGCAGCCGCAGGCTGCGTCCCGAGCCCCGAAACCCGAAGCCAGAATTCAGTGGCCGTGGCCGTTGACCGTGGCCGAGTCCGTAACCGAGACCGTGGAGCGCAGGCCGCCGGCCTGCTTGGTCCGCCGGCGTCTCGCCGGCAATAATATCCTGGTTTTTCAATATGTTACATTGCATTGTCAAAAAAGACGGGTTCAAAACCCGCCCTGAAATTGCCATCAAATCAACATCCTCGTACTATCTCGGTATGTCGATCATGCACAGGTACAACGACGAAGCGGATGGCCCCCTTTTGCACTGCTTGTAACCCGGGCCGTCTGTACCGCGTTTTACCTGGAATAGGAGCGGCAGATCTCGGCCATTTCCCGCACAGCCTCTTCGAAGCCCGTAAATATCGCCCTGGCTACGATGGAATGCCCTATATTGACCTCCTCGACCTGCTCCATATCCAGGATCGGGAAGATGTTACGATAATCCAGGCCGTGACCGGCTGCCACGCTGACTCCTGCGGCCTCCCCTGCCGATGCGGCATGCATGATCCTGTGAAACTGTTCCTCCTGCTCGGGACCTGATGCGTCCGCGTAAAATCCCGTGTGGATTTCCACCTGGCTGGCTCCCAGTTTGGCGGACAATTCCACATCCCCGGGTTCCGGATTGATAAACAAACTAACCGCAATACCCTCGGACTTTAGCGTTTGGATAATTCCTTGCAATGAATCGCGCAGTTCCTGTACGTTCAATCCACCTTCCGTGGTACGTTCCTCGCGTTTTTCAGGGACCAGCGTAACCATGTCCACGCCTGTGGTCACGGCAATCTCAACCATCTCCCGCACCGGTGCCATTTCCAGGTTCAATGGTACGCTGACCGTACGACGCAGGATTTCGAGGTCCCGCAATTGTATATGCCTGCGGTCCTCCCTTAAATGCACCGTGATCTGGTCGGCACCAGCGCTTTGGGCCAGATACGCAGCCAGCACCGGGTCAGGGTATGTCGTGCCCCTGGCCTGTCGCACCTGGGCCACGTGATCCACATTCACACCAAGTCTTACCCACGGAACGTTCATTATTGCCTCCAAAGGATTCCGTCCTTTTGTACACCTTGCAGGACCTCATTGGCAAGGTTTTTTATCAATTCGTTGTCTTCGCCCTCCAGCATCACCCGGATCAGGTCCGACGTTCCCGAGTACCTGACCAGGACCCTGCCCTGTCGGCCCAGGACCTGTTTAACATGCTCGATTGCCCGGCTGGTATGCGGCAGTTCCTGGATCGGTGGCCTGGCCGTAACCCTGGCATTTACCAGTACCTGGGGATACATCGTGACCTGTTCGGCCAGTTCGGACAGGCGTTTTCCCGTACGAATCATCACGCGCAGGACCTGCAGCAGGGCCATGATGCCATCACCGGTAGTGGCGTGGTCCAGAAATACCAGGTGACCGCTTTGCTCGCCACCCAGGTTGTAACCGTGTTCCCGCATTTCCTGTACCACGTAGCGGTCACCGACCTGGGTTCTCAGCAGTCGTACCCCCAGGCCCTCCAGGAAACGCTCCAGCCCCAGGTTGCTCATTACCGTGGCAACCACCGCATTACCACGCAAGCCCCCACGTTTTACCATGTCCTGCGCACAAATCGCCATGATGTGGTCGCCGTTGACTATATTCCCATTTTCATCCGACAGTATCAGCCGGTCCCCGTCCCCGTCGAATGCGGCCCCGATGTCAGCCCCTGTTTGCACGACCCGTTTTGCCACGGCCTGCGGATACATGGCACCACAATCCTGGTTAATGTTCCTGCCATCAGGCTGGTCATGTATCACGCTGACCTCGGCCTTCAATTCCCGCAGCACCTCGGGCGCCACCCTGTACGTGGCCCCCTCGGCCGTGTCCACTGCAATTCGCATGCCCTCCAGGTCAATATCCTTGGGGAACTGCTCCTTCAAAAATACGATGTACCTGCCGTTTACGTCCGGTACTTCCATGTCGCTGCCAATCCCTTCCGGCCCTGCCAACTCCAAAGGCTGTTTCGAAAATACCAGCCTTTCGATATCCAGTTCGGTTTCGTCCGGCAGTTTAAACCCGTCCGCTGCAAAGAATTTTATGCCGTTGTCCTGGTAGGGATTGTGCGATGCACTGATCACCACGCCTGCATCGGCCCTCATGGATGCGGTCAAATAGGCGATGGCCGGTGTCGGCATTACGCCTACGCGCATCACGCTGCCGCCCGTGGAGGCCACGCCGCTGGCCAGGGCATTTTCGAACATGGGGCCTGATTGCCTGGTGTCCCTGCCCACCAGGATCCTGGGACTTTGGGCGTCATTACTAAAGTGCAAGGTAACGGCCCTGCCCAGTGCAAGGGCGATTTCCGCTGTCATGGGGAATTCGTTTGCCTTTCCCCGGATCCCGTCGGTCCTGAACAACCGTCTTTTTGCGTTCATTTGTTTCCTTGTTTTTGAGTGGTTTTCATACCCGAATTCGACCTGGTTTTAGACCTGGTTCCTGGGACGTTAGCACCGGCCTTCTGTGGTATGAAATGCAGGGTTACCGACCTGGGCCTGACCCTGCATGCCACTGACGCAGGTCGCTTACAATCCGGCATCACGCCACGGTACACCCTCTGGGTGGGGTCGAAATCCGATGCATCGATAAACAGGCCCTTGGCAAAGCGTCCGCTGTCCATGTCAAGCAACGCAGGTTCAGGCCCTTGCAGGTAAATCCTGGCCCTTGCAGGTGTCACAACGCATTTGTAACCCTGGGGGCAGTCCTTTACGGTAATCGGCTGGTTTGCAAACCTGCGTTTGCCCTGCTTGGGCACCACTGGCACGATCACGTGGACCGGTTTGCTGTCCGCAAAGATATGATCCATGTTTGGATAACGAATCCTGACACTCAAGGTGGTGGTTTTGTCCAGGTTTGACAGGTCAATTGGCACGGTTTTTAGTTTTGAAATCTTTTTTATATTGTCCAGGATACCCCATATCCGTATCCTCGGTGGCGATACGACTATCCCTTTTTTGTCCAGTTCGTAACCCTTTGGCGGTTTACCGATTAATTCCGGCTGTATGGGCACCAGTTTTTCCCCTCTCGGCGCCATGCGCACGATAAAACTGGATGGTGCCACGCTCTGCACGGTTATACCGGGTACTCCTATCAATTTTCTGATTTTTTCCATGCTGAACGCCACCTGGGTCCCGTCCACATAGTCGTTCAGGTCCAACTTGTAGGGCTTGGGTTTCCTTTGCAAGGCCCTTGTCAAATCCGACCAGCGGCCCCGGATCTTTACATGCAGCGTTTTAGGCAGGTCGGACTCGTTGGTCACGATTTCGTCCTTTGGCATGATCGTTTCGACGGGGATGTCCAGGGGCGATTCCTTGGTTTTATCGACTTTTACGATGTAAAATAACATCAAAGTAAAAATCAAGGCCACCGCCTTGTAGGAGCCGTTTTCCACGAATATCCTGCGCCACAGCGGCGGCCGCTCCTCTATGGTTGTGGTGATGGTGCGCAGCGTATTTTGACTGGTGGTCGTACCCGGCTTTGAATCCTTTATTATGTATTCACGGGTGCCCGTGCGCGGAGGGTTATCCATTGTGGTCCTCCTGTGCAGGCGCGGCCATTTCGCGGGTTATGGCGTTTTCGTGGAATTCCTCCATCAGGCGTTTTTTTAACTTGATTGCATCCAGGTTTCGTTCCAGTTGTCCGCCGATTACCAGGCTGATGATACCGGTTTCCTCGGACACCACGATCGCAACGGCGTCCGTCCGTTCCGTCAGGCCAATGGCGGCCCTGTGCCTGGACCCCAGTGATACATCAACGTTCGGATTGTCCGTCAACGGCAGGTAACAGGCGACCTGCACGATCCTGTCACCGTCGATGATCGCAGCCCCGTCGTGCAACGGATTTTCCGCATGCGCAAAGAACAGCAGGTACAAAAACTCCGCATCCACGTTTACGTTTACCTTCACGCCCTGCTGCACGAACGACTCAAGGTTGGCATCGCGTTTCAGCACGATCAAGGCCCCCCTGCGCTTCCTGGACAGTTTTGCAGCGGCCTTTGCCAGTTCATCAAAGGTGGATGTTCTGACCCGATGAAAACCACGCATGAATATTGTCCTGCTGCTGCCCACGCGTGACAGGGCATTGCGTATATCATCCTGGAACAGGATAAACAGGATGATGATCAAGGCGGACATGAATTTGTCCAATACCCAGCGTGTCATTACCAGGTTGAGGCTATTCATACCGGAAATGATGTACAAAACCATTATCACCAATACACCGGCCAACACATGCAAGGCCTTGGTGCCACGCAGCGTTATCAGGAACCTGTATATTGCGTAATACACGAGGATGAAGTCTACCACCATCCCAACTACACGGAGCGGCGTGGTATGACCTATAATGTTGTTCCACAGGTCAAGCAATCCTGGCCTCCATAATAGCCCTGACGGTTTTTACCACGTCCTGCATGGCTGGCACGTCATGCACACGCACACAGTCGGCACCGGCGGACACGGCCCAAGCCACGGCGGCCGCGGTTCCCCAGGCCCGTTCCTCCACACCCTTGTCAATAATGGGCTGCAAAAACGATTTACGGGAAGGGCCCACGACCACTGGCCTTCCCAGGGCCTTGAAAAAAGGCAGGTTCGCCAGCACTACCAGGCTCTGTCGTGCGTCTTTTGCAAAGCCTATACCAGGGTCAAGCCACACCTTTTCAAAGGGCAGGCCTGCATCCATGGCCTTTTTCACGCCATCCATAAGTTCGGTTGCGATTTCCCATAACAGTGACCTGTATTCGGTCCGCTGGCGCATGTCCGCCGGCGTGCCGCGCATGTGCATGGCAATGGCAGTAACCTGGTATTTTGCCAGCACTCGGGGCATCTGCGCGTCGAACAGGAAACCGGACACGTCGTTTACAATGGATGCGCCGGCCTCGATTGCTGCTGCTGCAACGTCCGCGCTGCGCGTGTCAACCGAAATCGGGCAATCCACCCGTGCCTTCAGCGCCTTGATCACCGGCAATACCCGGTTTTTTTGCTCCTGCAGTGGCACATCCGCCGCACCGGGCCGCGTGGATTCGCCGCCCACGTCGATGATGTCGGCGCCAGACCGTGCCATGTCCAATCCGTGCCTGACCGCAGTGTCCGGCTCGGTATAGCGTCCCCCGTCCGAAAACGAATCAGGCGTGACATTGAGTATGCCCATTACTGCTGGAAAGCGCATTCAAACCTCGTGGTATAACCCTCCAGATTATAGAAAGAAAACAGACTTAATCCAAATTTTTCACCAAAAATAATATAATATGTATTGCCACGGTATCACCGTAATCGGGTATTTAGACCGTAAATACGGGTGTGGCGCCGGAATCATGGCATTCCACAGCAAATTACCAGGTGGATGCGGTTTTAATCCCCTTTAAACAGCGCACCGGCTGCATCCGCCAATGTCGTGGCGCGGGCATGTTTATTCAGTGCCCCGAGGGCCTGCTCAAAACGTTCGAGCCGGGTCTTCAGCGGCACGCGCAGTGCAGGTTCCACGTCGAGTTCGGGTTCCAGGCCGTCCGCGTGCTCCATGAAGTCGATCGCGTGGAACTCGATGTTGATGAACCTGCGTTTTTGCAGCACGGACAATGCCTTGCCTATGTGTATGCCGTCCGTTGCCAGCGTGGTACCGATCACCGGTATGCCCAGCACCGCGGACATGGGGAATTCGGGCAGGCGTACAAGGCCGACCCGCCATAAAAAGGGCTGCCAACCACGGGCGAACTGCCTGAAACTGCCAACCGAGGAGGCGCTGTGCCTGCCGGTCATACGCATAGCGGCGATCACTGCTGCACGTGCGAAAAAATACGGCAAACTGGGCAGGTTCGAGGAGTCATACCTGTAATGGGCGGCAATTTCCTGCAACAACCTATGACTCAGGTTGTATCCCGGCGACCTAAAGCCCTGTACCCGGGCACCCACGGCATCCTGCAACCTTTGCTTGGACAATTCCAGTTCCACGGATGGGTCTTTCAATTTGAACAGGTCGTATGGATGGGTCAGGGAATGGCTTGCCACCTCGTGGCCCATGGACACCGCATCCTGTAGTACGCACCTGGCGTCCGGCAGCAGGTCGGAGGCCACCGAAAATATGGTACCCGGGATGCCCAGCCTGCCCAGCATGGCCAGAAAACGGGCCACCCCCGCGGTATAGACCTCCGCGGATTCCTCGCGTTGGGGCAGGCCGTGGATGCCCCTGTAAAGGCGCAGTGCATCCACATCGATATTCACGCACAGGATTGCCGGCGCACTACTCATTTTTTCTGCCCCTTGCCCAGCCGGATCACCCACACCAGTTTCATCAGGTTTTTCAGCACGTGCGGCACGCGTTTGAACAGGTGAATCTGGGGCCTGCGTTTCTCGATGATGCGGATCGGTATCTCTTTTATGCGTATGCCCTTGCGCTCCGCACGGATCACCATCTCGCTGGCAAACAGGTCCTTGTCCACCACGCATTCGTTTACCACGGGCACCAGCACGTCACGTTTGAATGCCTTGAGCCCATGCGTATCGGTCCCCTTGAATCCCAACAGCACATGCAGCAGGAAATTGATCACCCGGGTGGCAAAATGCCGCATCCACGGCCTCTTGTCCTCGGCCTGATCCAGCATCTTGCTGCCGATCACCATGTCCCAGTCCTCTTCCATCAGCAATTTCAAGGCCTTGCGGTGGAATGCCACGTCACAAATATCGATCTCGTCGCATATCACGTACATACCCCTGGCGTCCAGGATGCCCTGCCTGAGCGCCTTGCCATAGTTGGGTTCGCCCACGTGTATCCACCTGACGTTGCGAAAACGCCTGGACACCTCCTCGGCAATATCGGGAGTGGCATCGGTACTGCCGTTTTCCGCGATCACCACCTCCCAGACCATGGGGATCGTTTCGAGGTGGCTGACCAGGTCCGTAATCGCCGCCTCCAGCAAGGCCTCCTCGTTGTAAACCGGTATCACCACTGAAAAATGATAGCCCTTGTCAATTTCCATCTGCCTCACCTGTGATTCGTTGTGCCGTATCCCGGCCGTCCAGCAGCGCGTCCTCCATGGCGTTATACGTCCATGCACCGAACCTGCCGATGCTGTGGATCGCATGTTGCTCAAAAAATGACATCAATTCGGCCACGCCCTGGTTCCGGTGTTCGTCAAAGATTACATAACCATACGGGAATCGTCGCAGTTCCAGGAAATCGAGGTCCCTGACATCCCGACCCAGCAGGCCCAGCACACGACCCAGCTGTTTGCGCGCCTCCTGTTCATCGCCATCGAAGCCTGGAGTAAATTCCGCATAGAAACTCGACATGCCAGCAGGCGCCAGCGTACTTAGCACATTGGAAGGCACTCCGAACCTGTAAACCGGGATGTCGTCCTGCGGCAGGTACAGCCAGTGTGCGCCCTGGATCAAGGGCTCCCCGCGTACGGCGCCGATTGCATACACCAGCCTGGACGCCCTCAACCCCCTGGCCGCCTGCTTCAGTTTTTCGTCCATGTCCTCCAGGATCCCCGCAAGCACTGGCAGCGGCAGGCTGCTCACCAGCACGTCGTAGCGTAGCCATTCGTCATCCACCAGGGCCTGGTGTTGACGCGGTTTTACGGCACGCAGGGTTTTGCCAGTGAGTATCCTGTCCCCTGGCAGCCGCCGGGTTAAGGCCTTGGGCAGGCTTTCGATGCCGCCTTCGCGAGGGTACAAAAACGTGGCATTGTAGCCGGTACGCTGTCCGCGTCCCTGTATGGCGCCGCGCACGATCTGCAGCACGTCGGGCACGGGTACAAAACGGTCGCACCAGTCCGAGGTCACCTCGTCGATACCCACGCCCCACAGCTTGGCGTTGTAAGGTTCAATGAATTCCCGCGTGATGCCCGCACCGAAGTGGGCAAGCGCAAAATCCTTGAACGTATTTATGGTGTTAAGATTGCCGGATGCCTGGGCCAGGGCCGCACTGACCGCGTCCACGGCACACAGGGCCGCCACATCCGACGGCAGGTCCGCCAGGTTGGACTGGAACGGATAGTTCACGTAGCGGTCGTGACTCAGGATCAAGGCCTTGCGGCTGACCTGTACCAGGCCATCCCCCAGCAGTTCCGAGACCATCGCCCTTGTGTGGTCGTTTCGCAGGTGCAGCCAGTGACCCGTGATGTCAAAGGTACAGCCCCGAATCACCTCGGACCTGACCAGGCCGCCTGTCCTGATTTCCTTTTCCACCAGCAGGTAAGGCCTGTCATTCAAATGCCATGCCGTGGACAGGCCAGCAAGCCCGCCACCGGCAATGAGTATGCCCACATTACGCATGATATACCGTTAAAGCCTACGCAGGAAACAAATACATAATTAATGCCGTTGTGTCAAACTCCCTAATTAGACCGGCAATTTTGGAAAAACGCTGAAAATTGACTAAATACAAGGCATACGTATACAATAGCCTCCGGTTTTTTTGCTGGTAACCGTAAATGAGGAAAATTGTTCTGATCGTATTAGGTGCCCTGGCCATGGTCACGGTCGTGGTGGCTGCGATCGTATATTTTTTTGTATATCCAAGGGTTGTCAAACGTATCCAGGGGCTGGTGCAACAAAATATCCACAGACTCGCTGTGAAAACCGGCAGGGTAGTAAAGGCGGATGAGGTATCCTTTGCCGACAACAGGCTGTTGATCCGGAACCTGGTTATCATGGACAAGTCGGCAAAACACCCGATTTTCAGTATCAAAAAGATCACTTTGCAGGTAAAACCGGTACAGGTATTGAAAAATCGTCCTATCGGTCCCCTGGTCATAAGCGGGGCGTCATTAAAGTTGACGCTGCACAACCACAGGCCGGAAGACCTGATCGACCTGTGGCACAGGATGAATAAAACCGGAGTACGCAAGGGTCACAAGGGCAGTCGAATCATCAGAAAGGCCCGAGGCATGCGGCTGATCGGCATCAAAATCGACGGACTTGGCATCGAGGTAAAGGAACAGGAGCACCCTGACCATGTGCTGAGCCTGGGGGACATACACGGCCAGGTCGATCGCGTCCATGGTGACATGTCAGGGGCCTTGAACGGTTACTTGTGGGTATCCCAGGGAGGTGCCACCAGGATTCATGCGCAATACTCCCACAAGCAACTGTCCATAAAACTGGCGTCCAGGATTACCCTGCCTGCGTGGCTTTTTGCCGGGGCGGATACGTTGTCTTTTCAGGATGTGGTGTTGGGTTTTGGCAAAGGGATAAAATTCGCTATCAGGTCCGTGAAGGCAGAGGGTGATACACTCAGAATGATGCTCCCCCGGCGAGCCCGTAAACACGTAAAGAGTTTGTCATTGCAGGCCGATGAAATAGGCGTTGGCACCAGGGTGATGCCTTTGTACCCGCTGAAGGCTTGGACCAAAGGGCTGAATATGCAAATGCGGGTCCTGGTCAAGGGCAAGGTGTTGAACCTGGGTGTTTCAGGGGCTGACGGCCGGACAAGCCTGGACAACAGGGGCTACAGCCTGGGTATTACCGGTATGTTGTCTGTAAATGGCGGCCATGGCGGCCCGTTCAAGGCACACCTGGTGGGTGACCCGGTGTATCCGCTGCAACAGGTAAGCCTGGATACCAAAGGCCGGGTTGTGCCGGCAGGGTTGGCGGTTATTGACCCCAGGACCATCGTGCTGCCTGGCAGTACGGGAATGGTTCACATGGAACTTACAAACACCATGAACGGGGCATGGACGTTCAAAGGAAAGGCCCGGTTGAAGGACATCGGTTATTTTTCCACAAGGGTGTGCCTGTCGCCTGTATTCGGCATCAGTGCAGGCACCAATATTGAGGGCATGTTTACCCGGGATCGCAGGCATTTTATGTTAAACGTGAGGTCCTTGACACTAAACGGGATCAGGATGTCCGGCACGTTTGAATATAACAAAGCCGCAAACAGGCCGGCCAGGATGCAACTGGTCTTTGACGTGCCAACACAGGATTGCGGACATATCGTGGATTCAATTCCAAAGGTGATGATACCCAGGCTCTACGATATGCGTGCAACAGGGCCGTTGAGCGTCCATATCAAAATATCGACTGACCTGAAGGACATCTTTGCAAGGACGCGATTCGATGCCCGGATAGACGTGGATAAATGCAAGGTCCTGACGCTGGGTAGTATCGTAAATCTGGACATGTTGAATCAGCCTTTTGTGTTGAAACGTCCGGATCCTGACAAAAAGGGAAAATTCATACTGGTTGGGCCGGGTACGGACAATTACGTACCCATTGAAAAGATTCCTGTGTGGGTCCAACAGGCCGCACTGGCGACCGAGGACATGGCCTTTTTTTCGCACCACGGATTCAAACCCGGATTAATTCGCAGGGCCATTGCATTGGACCTGGACAAGGGTTGGTACGTATATGGCGGCAGCACGATAACCCAGCAGCTGGTAAAAAACCTGTTTTTGTCCACTGAAAAAAGCCTGTCCAGAAAGTTGGAAGAGGCAATCATTACCTGGCAGGTGGAAAAAAACTTTCCCAAGGAAAAGATCCTGGAACTGTACCTGAATTGCATCGAATACGGAAAGGGCGTGTACGGCATAAAACAGGCGGCCAAGGTCTATTTCAACAAGGATGTAAACCAGCTCACACCGCTCCAGGCAGCGTGGATCATGGCCACGAAACCCAGTCCGAAGTATGCCTTTCGTGTGTACAAAAGAGGGGTTTTCAACGAATGGTGGGTCAACCGTATGCGAAACATCCTGTTACGCCTGTGGAAAGAGATGCATGTGATCGACGAGAGGACCTTTCTGAATGCAGCGCCCTATTTACCGGCCTTTTACTATGCGGACAAGGGGATATATTTGAAACCCAAAATCAAAGGAAAATTCCAGGTTCCCCAGGGTGTACCCAAGGAACTGCCGGATCTGGACATAGAACACGAACTGATGCGTGATATTCGTGGCGTTGCCCCACCGATCATCAATATCAGGCGTATAGAAAGTTGGTGGTAACAGAATTCTGTCACCGTCGGGGTCACACGGCCAACGGTCACGGACTCGGGCCTCTGGTTTCGGGTCTCGGGACGCAGCCTGCGGCTGCTGCGGGACGGCCCTGCGGGCCTTCGGGAAGGCTCCCGTTGCAACCGGGAGCACACTGCCACGGACACGGTCACGGAGACTGTCTCATGGTTCGTCAAATAAACATATATGGATATCTAATGCCAGTGAAAGTGGCTCGTAAGTATCCATTAAAGGGAACTCTATGATGGTTAAAGTTTGATGGACTCGTAAAAAGTTCGATTTTGGT
>WGCQ01000012.1 GCA_015493765.1 Deltaproteobacteria bacterium | reverse complement strand
CCGTCGCAGTTCCGCTTCACCGATATACCCATATTTTCCACTCAGAACCTTCCCCTGGAGGTCCTTTGAGAGGCCCAGCAACGACATGACCTTGCTCACCCGGGTACGGCTTATCCCAATATGTTTGGCAAGGGCAGCCTTGCTGGTAAATTTTCCCTTATCGAGCATGGCCTCGAATTCCCGCGCCTTGGACAGCCACATCGCCCCGCCTTCAAGGCTTCCATCCGGTATATCCAAGGGGGTTACGGGGTCTTCGTTTTCTACCATGAATTTACGACCTACGACCCCAAGGTCCTTTACATACAGCGTATCCTCGACCTTTTGCATTCCTGCTTGCAATATCTTTGATGATATTGTTTCCAATGTCTTTGCGTCCGCTCGATCACCCTGTCCTTCTCTCATTTTCACTGAGGCCAAAACCGCGCCGGGCATCTTGTCCGTATAACTTGCTATCTCGGGACGTTTACATGCCGTCACAAACCGCACACCCTTGTCCCACAGATAGCCAATGGTCTTGGCCGTCCCCATTGCCCTGTCAAATACTATCGGAACATTCCCGGCCCAACTTTCACCCTGTATCTCATCTATTATCCCACGCATTGCCGGACCGTCCTGCACGTCTCCGGGCAGGGTCTTCCACCTCACCGGATACCCTTTTTCATTGCACAAAAGCAGGATGTTTACCTTGTACTTATAGCGCCCTTCCTTGGTCTTACCCTTGCGAGCCATTTCACTCCCGCGCCCTTCAAAGTATGCATCGGTTACATCCATGAACAGTGTGCTGAAGGCCCCCTGGCTTAGGTACTTCGTTCCCAACTTATCCTGAATCTTTTCTTCCACCTTACTCAATTTCTCCAACGACCTGTGTACCCGGGTATTATTAAATATCTTGGGCTCCACCCCCATCATTTCAGGCAGTGCTGTCCGTGGATACCACCTCTGGGCTGACAATTTCGACCCAGGCTCAACCAGCCTTTGCATGGTCAATGCACAAATCACATCCGACGTACTCATGGCAGTGCCTTTATCTTCAATCAGTCCATCCAGCAATTCCGACAAATGCCACGAGCGCCATAATTCCAGCCCCACGGCAACGTCCAAAAAACTCAGGTTCTGAATAATTTCGAACCGGGGAATCGCCTCTTCGGGAACCACAACCGCCTTGCCCTCTTTGGATGCCTCTATAGCCGCCCTGAAATTGGCAATCTCCAGGTCTGACAACTTTCCAAGGCTGGCGATCACTCTATTTGCCGGCATCCCGTCGGCTCTTCGATATGATTCGGCTAACTGAGCGTATCTTGTATAACCGCCACTACGATTTTTCACTCTTACGGTGCGCACAAACATAATGTGTCTACTAACATGAAAAACATTTCCTGTCAAATATTTTTTTAAAAACAAAAAATTATCTAACAACTGGTGATCATTGATCAATGATACATTTGTGTCTACGAGTGATCGCGAGGTTTTCAATACTCTTTGTTTCTCAATGGGTTGCAGAACGCGTTTTTACAATGTGGTCAACATGGGGTCACGGCCTCGGTCAACGGTCACGGCCTCGGGCCTCTGGCCTCTGGAATCGGGATTCGGGACGCAGCCTTTGGCTGCTTTCGGGACGGTCCTTCGGGCCTTTCGGGGAAAATCCTCGTAGTAACCGGAAACCACGGCCACGGCCAACGGTCACGGTTAACGGCTGAAAGATCAGGCGAGCCGCCTGGGTTACAAGCAGGCCAGTCGAGGGTGTTGATTTGATGACAAATTCAGGGTGGGTTTAGAACCCGCCCCTACGAATATTGTGTAAAATCAGTGTGTTATATTACAAGACAAATCTTGTGGTGTGTAATATAACGACTTTGTAGGCTGGTAATTTGGGAAACACCCAAAATTTCGATTTCCCTACTAAATAATCCATCGAATTAACCAGGCCTCCTGCGACCCGCATGCCCGTCAATACGACTGGGCCACGATCACCTGGATGTCCGTTTGCTCGCCTGTAAAGATGTCCCGGCCGGGTTGGGCCTCCTCCGGCGGCAGGATCAGGCGCACGGTGGCCTTGGTTTCCTCCTTCAGCCGGGCCTCGACATCCGGTGTGGGCACGAAGTTCACGCGTACGAACCCGGGCTTGTCGCGCAAGGTTGCGACCAGTTGTTCGTACGTGCCCGCCGTGTAAGTGTGTGCTTCCCGAAATGCTTTTGCCCGTTCAAACAGGCCTTTTTGCATGGTTTGCAGCAATTCCCGTGCCTTTTCAGGCGTAAATTCGGCCGCAGGGATTTGCAGCCGTTCGCCGAAACGCTGTTTCACCACCACGGAGCCGGATTTCACGTCCCTGGGGCCGATCTCGATCCGCAGGGGCACACCCTGCTGCTCCCAAAAATAGTGCTTCTCGCCGGGCCTCATGTCACGTTCGTCCAGCACGACCTTCTTTTTGCCGTGGAAATCGAAGAACGCGGTCAAACGCCCCTCCGGCGAGACCCTGGATTGCGCCTTGTCCAGTTCATCCGCCCCGACCAGGCGTCCCAGCATGCCCATCGCAAAATCACGGACCTGCTTAAGTTCCTCGCTGGTCTTGAAGATCGGGATGATCGCCATGGACACCGGTGCAACCCTGGGCGGCAGGACCAGGCCGTTGTCATCGGAGTGCACCATGATAAGCGCGCCGATCAGCCTGGTGGATACGCCCCATGACGTGGTCCACGCATACTGCAATTTCTGGTCGCGGCCCTCGAACCGTATATCAAAGGCACGTGCAAAGTTCTGTCCCAGGAAGTGGGACGTCCCCATCTGCAACGCCTTGCCGTCCTGCATCATGCCCTCGATCGTGTACGTGGCCTCAGCGCCCGCAAACCGCTCGGTCGATGTCTTTTCCCCTGCCAGCACGGGTATGGCCAATTCGTCCTGCACAAAGGACCGGTACACCTCCAGCATCCTGCGCGTTTCCTCCTCGGCCTCCGCCCTGGTCTCGTGCGCGGTATGTCCCTCCTGCCACAGAAACTCGCTGGTACGCAGAAACAGCCTGGTCCGCATCTCCCAGCGCACCACGTTGGCCCACTGGTTGATCAGCACGGGCAGGTCACGGTACGACTGGATCCACCTGGCGTACATGGCCCCGATCATGGTCTCGCTGGTGGGCCTGATAAACAGCGGCTCCTCCAGTTTCTTGCCACCGCCGTGGGTCACCACCGCCACCTCCGGCGCGAAACCCTCCACGTGTTCGGCCTCCTTTTTCATGAAGGATTCCGGTATGAATATGGGGAAATAGGCGTTTTCGTGGCCCGTATCCCTGAAACGTTCGTCCAGTTCGTTGCGGATCGCCTCCCAAATCGCGTAACCGGATGGCCTGATCACCATGCAACCGCGCACGGGCGAGTAATCGGCCAGTCCGGCGGCCCTTATCACGTCCAAATACCACTGGGCGTAGTCCTTTTTCATTGAAACGATGTTTTTGGCCATACAGCAGTCCCCTCAGGTTCCTTGCGAGTAATCGGTCAGGTATTTGATCTGTTCCGGTGTGAGCTTATCGATGGAGATCCCCATGGTTTGCAGTTTCAGACCGGCGATGTACTCGTCCTGCTCCCTCGGCACACGGTAAACCTCGGGTTTCAGGTCTTTGCCCTGCTCAGCCAGCCACTTCATGGCCATGAACTGGTTGGCAAAACTCATGTCCATCACCTCGGACGGGTGCCCCTCGGCCGCGGCCAGGTTCACCAGGCGTCCCTTGGCCAGGATGTATATCCGCCTGCCGTCGCTCAGTTTATACTCCTCGTTGTTCGGCCGGATTTCGCGTTTCGATTTGGCCATGGCCTCCAGGTCATCGATCTTGATTTCCACGTCGTAGTGCCCGGTATTCGCCACGATCGCGCCGTCCTTCATCTTTTCGAAGTGCCGCGCCGTGATCACGTCACGCATACCTGTTGCGGTCAAAAACACGTCGCCCTGCGGGGCCGCCTCGTCCATGGGGGCAACCTCGAACCCGTCCAGCGTGGCCTTGAGAGCGGCAATGGGGTCCACCTCGGTCACGATCACCCTGGCTCCAAGGCCCCTGGCACGCATGGCGGAGCCACGGCCGCAGTGGCCGTAACCGGCAACCACGAACACCTTGCCTGCCAGCAGGATGTTTGTGGCACGCAGGATCCCGTCCATGGAGGACTGGCCCGTGCCGTACACGTTATCGAAATCCCACTTGGTTTCCGCGTCGTTCACGGCCACCACCGGGTATAACAGGGCCCCTTCATTGGCCATGGCGTCCAGGCGATGGATGCCCGTGGTCGTTTCCTCGGACCCGCCGTAGATGTCAGCGGTCAGGTCACGGTGCTTGGAGTGGATCGTGAATATCAGGTCCGAACCGTCGTCCAGTGTCAGGTTGGGCCGGATTTCCAGGGTCTTTTCAATGGCCCAGTAGAATTCGTCCGTGGACAGCCCGCGCCATGCATACACGCTGATCCCCTCCGCGGCCAGGGCTGCTGCCACGTCGTCCTGCGTGGACAAGGGGTTGCACCCGCTCCAGGATACCTCGGCACCCGCTGCAACCAGGGTCTTGACCAGCACGGCCGTTTCCTTGGTTACGTGCAGGCAGCCCGCGATCTTCATGCCTTTCAGTGGCTTGCTTTCGCTGTACAGTTCCCGCAGTTTCATCATCACCGGCATCCTGGACTCCGCCCATTCGATCTTGGCCCTGCCCTGGTCCGCCAGTCCCATATCCTTTACCTTGTAAGTCTTGCCTGTGGAGTTCACTTTTTACCTCCTGTTGTCAGCCCCGTTGCACGTTGCGGGGCCGGGTTTGTATTTGACAACGACTGTACCTTGCATTACAGTCAAACGGCCTTAAGTTACACTAACGAGGTGTGTCGTGTCAACCGGACAGGGATCAATGAACGGTCCGATATACATCGCAATGGGCAGCAACCTGGGTGACAGGCTGCAAAACCTGTGCAAGGCCGTTGAGTTATCTGAAAAAGACAATATAATCAAAGTATTACAAAAATCCGCAATATACGAATCCAGCCCGTGGGGATGGACAGGGGAGGCACCCGATTTTTACAACGCTGTGCTGAAGGTCGAATCCCATTTGAATCCACACGACCTGATGCTGGCCTTGCAGGGGGTCGAACAGGCCATGGGACGCAAGGCCGCCCCACGTAATGCCCCCAGGGTGATCGACCTGGATATCCTGTTTTACGAGGACCGGGTGATCGATTTGCCTGACCTGAAGGTCCCGCATCCCCACTTGCAGGAACGCGAATTCGTGCTGGTGCCCTTGTGCGAGATCGCGGGCGATTTGCGCCATCCCGTGCTGGACAAGACGGCGTGCGCCTTGTTGGAGGCGCTTGGCCCCTACAAGGGCGGACGTGTACAAAGGAGGCTCGAGTGGCCAGATTGAGCCTGACCCTGACACTGTTATCAGGTATGCTGATCTTTGCCTGCACACCGGACACGCAGGACCCGGTGTGCATGGAAAAATACGCGTGGGTGGGGCTTTCCGCCCGCAACCTCAATAATCACCATGGATTCGACTGGTTCGACACGGCGCTGAGGGGCGGCCAGGCAATCTGGGACGGCTATGACACCGTGCTGAAGGTGGCGCCGGACAACGTGCTGGCACGGGTCAGGGCCGCCTGGGCCTTGTGGTTCATGGGTCCCAAGGACAAGGGTCCTTCGCAGGCGCTCGCCTTGTTGAAAGACCTGCACAAACATCACCCTGAAAACACGGACGTCCAGTTCCTGGACCTGGCCATAGGCATCCAGCAGGCCCTGCAACAGGGTACGGGCCGGGACACGGATGCGCTGGCCCAAAGGGTGAGGGCATTCAACACGGCCCACCCCAATTACATCGGCCCGCACGGCATAACCGCGAAGATCCTGTTGAGGAGCCTGATAGCCCGGGGCACAGGAGCCGGGGGCACCGGATGAAAAAGAAACTGATCGCGGGCCTGGTACTGGGGTTCATTACACTCGTGGTATTCGGTGCGATCGGCGATTTCAAAAAACTCTACGGCCTGGCCGTCAATTTCAACGCATGGCTGTTCATCCCGATCCTGGCGCTTTCCATGGCGAACTACACGTTGCGGTATGGCAAGTGGCAGTATTATTTGCACCTGCTGGGCCACCGGGTCAACCCGTGGACCTCCCTGGGCGTGTACTACACCGGCGTGGGCATGGCGATCACGCCGGGAAAATTCGGCGAGGTGATCAAGAGCAGCCTGATCCGGGCCACTGACGGGGTCCAGGAATACGAAACCCTGCCAGTAGTGATCATGGAGCGCCTGGTGGACATGGTCAGCATCCTGCTGCTGGTCGGGGCCGGACTGGGTACGGTGATGCGTTCGCCCAAGGTTTTGATCGCGGGCGTGGTCCTGACCGGGGTAATGTTTTTCGTGTTTTTGACAGGACCCACGGGTCGCAGGGTGTACAAACTGCTGGGCAGGATGCTGCTGAAAAAACTGGATGCAGGGCATATCGACAAGGCGATGCAGAACCAGCGTATCCTTTTGCGACCTGTGCCTTTTTTGATTTCAACCGTAATCTCACTGCTTGCCTGGAGTTGCGAGGCCATGGGCATGTACCTGGTCGTGTTGGGGCTGCACGGCAGTATCAGCGTGCCGGATGCAATATTCATCTATTCCACCGGGACCCTGGCAGGGGCCGTGTCCATGCTGCCAGGCGGGCTCGGCGCCACCGAGGCAAGCCTGGCCGTGCTGCTGGGGCCAATGGGCATGCGGATATTCGCGGACGGGTCGCATGCAATCGCGGCAACGCTCCTGGTCCGGGTGTGCACCTTGTGGTTCGCAGTGCTGGTAGGAATCGTGGCCTTTGGCGTGATGCGTAAATATTTACGCACCAACAGCGAAACAAGGGTTACAGATTCGGACAACCAGGCCGGGAACCTCCAGCAGTCGTAAGGATCCAAACCCATAAAAACTCTTGATTTATATCAAGTTACGAAACAACGGAATTTACATCCATTTTCTGACACAGATTGGCATAAATTTTGCATAACTTTTGTTTCCGGATATGTTGGCTGGATTGAGCGAGGAACAATTGGCCCTTAAAACCTGTGTTTACATAAATGTGGGTGCCAGGCGGGTTTCATCCGCGGTGATGAACGAAATACGCGAGTTGATCCCTGCGGAGGACATCTATGTAGCATCCACAGTGGAACAGGAGGAGCGTGCGGCCCGGGAGATCCTCGAAAAAC
Organism: Deltaproteobacteria bacterium; assembly: GCA_015493765.1. Lineage (GTDB taxonomy): Bacteria > Myxococcota_A > UBA9042 > DTJE01 > S145-11 > S145-11. The sequence continues at coordinate 14,608 of WGCQ01000012.1, read as the reverse complement.
AGGTGGATACATTGTTCATCGGCGGGGGCGACGGCACTTTCGTCCGGTTCGTAAACCGCCTGGTTTTGCAGGCCGAGGGACACAACCTGCCAACCATCGGGATTTTGGGCCTTGGTACCGGGAATGCCATTGCGCGCCTGGTATCGTCGGGCAATCCCCTGTCGGACCTGAAATCCTACCTGTCCAATCCCAGCCGGGATATCCAGCCCATGTCCCTGGTGGAAACAAACGGCATGGTCTATCCGTTCGGCGGGCTCGGGTGGGACGCCCGGTGGCTGGAGGATTACGAACGCCTGAACGCCCTGTTCCCCGAGGTTGTAAAGGGGCGGGTTGGTTATATCCTGGCATTCATGGCCGGCACGATTCCACGCAAGGCATACGAAATCGTCACGCGCAAGCGCGTGCATGTCGATATAATCAACGGCCCGCACAAGGCGTTCAAGGTCGGACCTGACGGCGAAAAGGGCGAGCCGATCGGGCCCAACGAAATCATTTACAGCGGTAATATAAACTCCGTGGCGTTCGGGACAGTCCCGGACTACGGGTATGGAATTCGGATCCTTCCCTTTGCGGGCAAGGACTTGAATTATATGCACCTTCGGGTGGTTACCATTTCAATGACAAGGGCTTTGCTGGCTGCACCTGCGGTGTACAACGGTTCATTCCGTCACCCCGGTGTGCTGGACTTCTATGTGCATTCCTGTTCAACGAAGTTTTCCGAGCCCATGCCATTCCAAATCGCGGGAGAAAGTATGGGGCGCAAGTCCCATGTTGACTTCTTGGTTAAATCCTCAATGGTGAACCTGCTAAGGTTCATCTGATCCGTTCCTCCCTATCCGCCAATGCACCCCTCGTACTGAAAAGTCGGGGGGTGCGAATTCCATCGATGCCAGGCACCCGAATCCATTGGCAGTGTGGATCGCGGTCGTGACGAAGGCTGTGGAGTACAGGCGGCCTGAGTGGATGGGCCGCTTGGTGCAACTTGCCCAAGGCCGCATGCCGTGACAACGAGCCGTCAGGCGAAGTTTCACTGCCGAATTTAGTCAGGCAATTTGGGGACTGCCCGGGGTATTGCAATAAATTGCTATCGGTGCTATAGTATGGCGCTCTTGAGTCATATACATGGAGGCTGAGATGGCTGATACAAAATTGGAAACAGAGGCCAAACGGCTGACAGCGGAAGAACTGGAATATTTCCGTAAACTTCTGCTGGACAAACGGGAACGCCTGTTGCGTCAGGCCAAGGAAAGTATTAACGAAATGGAGGTCGGCGAGACAAGCGTTGGCGATGAGCTCGACCAGGCGGTAAATGAGTACGACACGACTTTCGAGATGAGGTTAAGGGGACGCGACAAGAGGCTGCTCAAAAAAATCAACTATTCCCTTCAACGAATGGAGGCAGGGGAGTACGATATCTGCGAGTCCTGCGGTGCGCCAATAGGCAAAAAAAGATTGATGGCACGCCCTGAGGCTACCTTGTGCATCGCATGCAAGGAAGACCAGGAACGACAGGAAAAAATGTATCAGAAAAAACGACCTGCCAGGTTGAAACTGGATATCTGAGATTCATCCGTTTTTAGCGCGGTTTTCAAGACCTGTCTGTCTGTTTTCCCCACGGATTAATATAACCGTATAGAAATTTTTGACTTAGTTGGTAAGACCAGAATTACCTGTATATACTCGACGTACCGCCATTACGCCTGCGCTCAAACAGGCTTAACTCCTCGTATCTGAACCACTTGCCGCACCCTTTGTCCTCAAATTTGTCCGGTAATTTTGGGGGAGGGCACAAAGCGCGTTGACACCAAAAGGAAAAAAAGAATATAATCCAATCCTGAAGGGCAAAGGCCCGGGAGGCAAAGATGGCAAAAGACCTGAATAAAGGGTTGAAACTGGTACAGGACGGCCCGCAGACGGCAATTATGGTGGACAGGCGGATATACCCGTTGGATGCACTGATGTCGGCCTGTTATACCTTGATCGGGAAGGCATATTTTTTGATCGACCGGTCTGACAAGGACCACTTCAAGGTCAACATTGCGCTGAAACCGGGGCAATCGAAGGATGCGCTGGATGCCATGGCAGGCGAACTGGAAAACCTGTTGCTGGAGGAGGCGCTGCGTGCCAGGATCGGTAAAAAAACGGCAAAAATCAGGGATCGAATCGTGGCGGCTGCCCTGGCCTACTCCATGGAACGGCCACCCGATGAGGTGGACAGGGAGGCGGAACTGGACGACCTGCCGCCCGAGGTGCTGGAGGTGTTGCAAAGCGACGACGAGGACCTGGATTTCCTGGATGACCCGTTGGGCATCGCCGTGCCTTGGGAGGAAAAATTCGCCAAGGATAAAACGGATTCCACGCCCAAAAAGGACGAGCCATGAAGGTCTATTTTGCCAGGTCCATATACAAAAAACAGGCTATCGAAGCAGCCATCCAGGCGTTCAACGAGGTGGCTGACATCACGTTTCACCCTGGCCGATCTGCCTACGAAGTGGATATCGAATGCCTGGAAAAAGACTACCAGGCTATCATAATCGGGGAATTCGCCAATTACTGCCTGGCTGAAACCGCAAACCTGCGCGAATCAGGGGAGATTACAACAATTGAAGAAGGTTAAGACCAACCATTTCATGTTTCGCAGGCTGGGTGAAAACTACGTGGTGACAAATGCGTTTGGCCGCTACGTGGTTCTGAGCCCGCAGGAACTGGAGTTGCTCGCACAGGGCAAGGTGGACCCGGATACGCCGACCGGCCAGGCCCTGCAAAAAAACGGGTTCATTTATTCCGAGGAAATCAATGCGGAACTGGCCTCAATGCTGCGCGAAAAATGGTCCTACCTGTTTCGCGGCCCCGTGCTGCACATCATGATCATGACATTGAGGTGCAACCACGTGTGCACGTACTGCCAGGCCAGCAGGGCCCCCATGGACCAGACGGAATTTGACATGTCCCTGGGTGTGGCGGACCGGGTCGTGGATACGATCTTCAAGAGCCCCACGGACACACTCACCATTGAATTTCAAGGCGGTGAGCCACTGGCCAATTGGGATGCGATCGTGCACGTGGTGGAACGTGCCAAGGAACGGATTAAGGAAACGGGAAAATACGTGATGTTTTCCCTGGTCAGCAACCTGAGCCTCATGGACGATGACAAACTGGACTACATCGTAAAAAACAATATCCAGGTTTCCACGTCGCTGGACGGACCAGAGGCGCTGCACAACAAAAACAGGGTATTTCCAACCGGCAATTCGTACCGGGAAACCATCAAGTGGATCAAACGCATAAACCAGGCCTACCAGGAAAGTGGCAAACAGGACGTGGTTTACCGGGTCGAGGCGCTTCCAACCGTGACCAGGACCACCCTGGGACAGCCAAAGGGATTGATCGATGAATACGTAGCCCAGGGCATGAAGGCGATCTTCCTGCGCCCCATTAACCCGTTTGGTTTTGCAGTGAACACGGCCAGGGCAATAGGCTATTCCACCCGGGAATTCCTGGATTTCTATGAAAAGGCCCTTGATTACATTATCGATTTGAACATCCGTGGCACCCAGTTGGTGGAGCGCTTTGCCGCGATCTTCCTGACCAAGATCCTGAAAGCGGATGACCCGAATTACCTGGATATACGCAGTCCGTGCGGCGCAGGCATCGGGCAACTGGCCTACAACTATGACGGCAAGGTCTATACCTGTGACGAAGGCCGGATGGTGGCCAGGATGGGGGACGAGGCCTTTTTGATCGGCAGCGTAATGGAAAACGAATACAACGAGATCGTGACGCATCCTACGGTAAGGGCCATGGCCACGGCAAGCACGCTCGATTCCATACCCCCATGCGCAAATTGTGCATATCGTCCGTATTGCGGCACGTGCCCGGTTGTAAATTATAGGACCCAGGGGTCGATTTTCCCGCAAAATCCGACCAACGAAAAATGCCAGTTGCACATGGGAATCCTGGACCTGTTATTCAAACGGCTGATTGAAAACGACCCCAAAGTAATGGAGGTGTTCGAACGGTGGGTCACGGTCCGGGAACGGCCCGATTACTACATCCATGATGACATTGCGCCCTCGTTGGAGGGTTAAATGGATACAGGCACCAGCCGTACTCCCCAAGTCCTGCGCAAGGCGATCATCAAACTGACATACCGGTGCAACAATCGGTGCCTGTTTTGCCGCGCACTCCCGCTGGCACAGATCCAGGAAAACCTGGATACGAAAACAGCGATCCGAAAGATCGTGATGGCACAAAAAATGGGCGTCCAGGTGGTCCTGTTTTCCGGTGGTGAGCCCACCCTGGTACGCGATCTGCCCAAACTGGTCCGCGTGGTCAAGGCCCTGGGCATGGATTTCGGCCTGATTACCAACGCCAGGCGACTCGCCTATTCCGGTTACTTCAAAAAAATCAGCGCCTTAAAACCGGCCTACGTGCACACGTCGCTGCTGGGTGCCAATCCCGACACGCACAACGCGTTGACCATGGCCGATCCCTTTGACGACCTGTTGAATGCACTCAAAAACATGAAAGAGGCCGGCATCCCTGACATAAATGTCAATACCGTGATCACCGCCTTGAACCTGGGGGAATTGCAGGGGATCATCGATTTGCTGGCCGATTTTGCACCCCTGACCTACAAGATGACCTTGATGGAGCCCAGCGGACTGTATGAAAACAACAGCGCACGCATAGCGGTCAAGGCGCAGGATGCTGCAAATGCCGCGATCGAGGCCTTGAATTACGGGGTCAGCAGGTATGGCGACCGGGGTATAAAAATCGGGATCGAGGGCTTCCCCTTGTGCATGGTCAGGGGTTACGAATCCTTCGTGGAAAACATGATGACCCAGGGGATCCTGTACATGAGCGAGGTGTTCGAGGACCGGTTTTATCCTGTTGACCACGGTGAACGCCACTATTTTCATGCCTGCCACTTGTGTTCGCGCAAGTTGGAATGCCCTGGACAGTTCAGTGCCTACGGGTCGCAAGGGCTTGAACCGTTCACGGACCACGTGCCCCTGGCATACCCCATGCTGTTGCATACCGACAACCATGGAATATCCGGTGAGTTGACCGGGGACACACACTGCCCGGCATTTCAATGGTCACGGGAAGCAAACCTCAACGAACGCAACGGGTTGTGCGTGCAGCAAAAGGACAAGATCGATTACTACATGCTGGAGGATGGCCATGCGGACGGCTTGCTTGTGCAACGTCTGAAGGACAGGGGGCAGGTGTACCTGGATCAACGACAGAAGGCCGTGAAACCGGGTACTCCAATCCAGGTGCCGGTCCAACTGCACAAGACATGTGAAAATTGCGGGATTGGGTATGCGTGTCCAGGCGTGTTCAAACGGGTGAACGCGGGCCGTTACTACAAGAGACTGGACCAGATGGTGATCCAGGTGCTAAAGGAAATTGCGGGCAGGGTCACGGACCTGGGGTGTGCCCGGTCCTATTACACGCCGGTGCTCATGGACATGATCGATGAGGGCCGTATTATTTACACGGGCGTGGACCATCGCGGTAACCTGGACCTGCCGGAGGCTATTGAGCGCGGGGCCACGTTGATCCATGCCGACCCCCAGGAGGTGGTACTCGATGCCGGGTCCATGGACTGGGTGCTGATCCTGGACAGTGTAAACGAGTTCGCTGACCCGGTGGGTGTCCTGGCAAAGGCCAGACATTGGCTGGCACGGGGTGGCAGGGTCCTGATTGTGGACCGTGACCCCTTTTTGCTGCTTACCACGAAACAAAAGGAGGCATGGGACCTTGGTTCCAGGCGACGTAACGCCACGATGCTGGAGGTCACCCACTGGCTGGAGGAATCCGGATTCGAGTTGCAGGTACTCGTAAAGCCCAGGGCCGGCCGAACCAACCTGTGGCTCGTAACGGCCGTGAAAAAAGGGGAATAGCCCCTTAAATGCCTCGTTTTTTATTGCTTGCCGCCAATTTAACAAACAAAAAACGCCAGCCCAACTCGTCCTGGAATACGGCCCGGACCATGAATTTGTCGCCCCTGCATGCAACGCGCAGCCTGGTACGCCTGGTCTGCATTTTGGGGTTGTCGTCCCACACCGCGAACCGTCCCTTTTTCAGGCAGGGATGCTGTTTCAGGATCGCTTTCAGATGTCCCTTGTTTACCAGGAAGGCCCTGGCCCTGACCCATTCCTGGTCGCGCACCTGTTTCACAAAGGCCTGGAAACTGCGGGCCGCGCCGCTGTTTTGCGCAGCAGTGGGCACATCCCAGCCCAGGGCCTTGAACGCCTTTTGCTCGCCCTTGAGCATGTAAACCTGGTTGTCAGGCAGGCAGCCGCTAAGCAAGGCCGCCACCATGACACAATAGATTGTTTTTTTTATCACTTTTGTTTTGTTGCCTCGAATTTGCCCGTGAATGCCGAGGATTTCCCCTTCCCGGTCTCGATCTCACCGTAATACGTGCCCTTTGTCAATTTGTCCACGCGTAAATCGTCGTTCTCATCCACCAGCGTGCACTGTCCGCGCAGGCTCATGTCCGTATCAATCTGCAACGCGCCCAAAAACGAGCCCACAAAACCTCCAAGGCTGCTCACCGCGGCATTGCATACCTTTTCTATGTCATGGGAACTGCCGGTGAACCACTTTGAGATCTTGCCCAGTATGCCGTTCGATATGCCCTTGCAATCCAGCCACAACGCCAGGGCATCCTGCAGGCTGTGCGCCTTGCCTCCGGTAACACCCGGCAGGATGATTTCATCCAGCACGAACAACACAAGTTTGCCGTATGAAAAGTCGATATTGTGCTGGTGGATCTGCATTTTGTTGAAGTCGAACACCGATGCCACGAATTGTCCGCCAACCAGGTCCAGGGGGAATTGCGTGTTTTTCAGGTCCTTCATGCTGAAGACATGTTTCCCGCAGGTATCGTAGTGTGGGTCCTTGGGGTTACAACCGATCTTCCAGTACAGCGCGATCCCGGTCCAGTAGTGCTTGCCCTGGATGGTCAAATTGTTCTGGATCTTGGACAACTCCAGGGTCGAGTACATTTCCAGGTTCGTGATGACCCCCATCATGTCCTGGCCTACTTTTAAGAAATTTTGCATCCATTTGGGTGAATCGTGCAGAAGCCAGTTGGTAATTATATCGGAAACCGCGTTGGAAAACAGGTCAAAGGCGTTTACGATCAGGCTGCCGATGTATTGTTTGGCAATGTCCTCGATCAGGTCGATGATTTTTTTACCCGGGTCATTAAAAAATGTCACCAACTGGTACAGGGCACAGCAAACCTGCTTGCCCACGTCCGCACCAGCCGAGGTGGCACACTCGAGCGGGTCCGTGATTCCGCCCGAACAGTCCTTGATCACGTTGGTAAAATCGAAGTGGTCCGTGCAGTCATACTTGCCTGTCGGGTTCAGCACGACCATGTAAAGGGGCAGGGTGACGTGGGTCACCTGGTCGGGCAGGGTCAAAATCCCGTCCCTGCACCCGGAGGCGGCGATCATGTGCATGGGGCCCTTGGCCACGGCAAACAACGTGTAACGGGTGCCAGCGGTGAGGGTATCGAACTGGGCGGAACTGTGCGTGCTGAACACGGTTTTGTCCGCCAGCACCATGCTGAGCGGTTTTTCCGGGGCCAGTTGTTCGCACGTAAAATCGCCGGGCAGCAGGCTGACCTTGATCTCGTTCAACGGGGGACCGGAATCGTATTTGAAAGCGACCTTTACGGAGCCCACCGGCGCCTTGACCACGGCAAACTGAATCGTCTGGGGCTTTGCGCACTTCGTGGTCAACTGGACCGTATATACCAGGCCCGTCTGGGTGCCCGCGGCGAATACGACCCTGACCACGCCCGTGTCATCCGTGTACGCGGCCCCGCTTTGCAGCTTGGCATCCCCGTCGCCCTGCACAGGGTTGCCGTCCAGGTCCGTGACCTTGGTGACTTCGAAGAACACCAGTACCTGGGCGCCTGCGTCCTCGCCCTTGAAGTCCACCACCTTGGCCGCGATCATGTGCGATTGCCCCTGGGACAACGACACGGGCTTGGACGTGTCCTCCAGGATGATGATTTCGCGCTTGCTGGTACACTTTCCGCCCAGGGCCTCGCTGTTGTAGTCATACCCGGCAAGGTCCATGGACGCGTCAAAACCGGCATCCTGGCCCACCTGGCTCATGTCCAGGGTATGAATACCACTTGCACCGCCCCCGCAACCCACGTAAAATACGGCTGAGAGGGCTACCACTCCCAGCCAACGTAAAAGGATATTATTCCACTGTCTCATTTTCGTTCCCCCGGATTATATTATAATGAAAAAATCAATTTAATGGAAATCCATTTGTCCTCAAAATTGACAGGTAATTTGGGTAACTGTCTTTTTAATGCATTTATGGCCGTTTTATGGTAAAAGTAAGGGATGGCTGTGCGCAGGTGGATACTCAAAATCCTGGTGCCTTTATGGCTGGTGTTCCTGGTGGACATGGGCCTGTATTTCGGTCTGAATTCCCAGTACGGTGCAGGTCTGCTCATGCACCTGGCAACAGGCGGGCACACGGGTGCGACGTACAAGGCAGGGGTGGTCCGGTTTTCGCCCTCCTTGCAGCATTTTTGCGCCAGGGACCTGGAGTGTTCGGATGAAACCGGCAGGGTGCTGCTGGTCAAATCCATGTGCGGGCAGGTGGACTTCCTGGGTATCATGGGGACCCGGGGCAGGCTGTGCCTGGATTCGCTGAAGATACACGGCATGGAAATGAATGTACGCGGTGGGGCGTCACCCTGCATCGCCCGGGTCAAGACAGAGGTCCATACCCTGAACATATCCGAGGGTAAAATAACGATCCAAAGACGCAAAGGGAAAATCATGCTGTCGGACCTGATGGTCAGCGGTAATGCGACCACGAATCCACTGTCTTTTCACGGGCAGATTGCAGGTAAATACGGGCTCGTCGGTCACCGGGTATCGGGCAGGCTGCTGGGACAAACAGGGGATTTCCGTCTCGGTAAAATCGATTACCAGGACTCCAGGATAGCTGTCGGAGAATTCAGCATCAACAACAGGGTGGCGGGCAGCATCCACAGCGTATTGCCCCTGGGCCAGGGACCGATGAGCCTGGCCGTTTTTCAGGCCCGGTTTCCCGGTTTTACCGCAATGGGTACGAGGTTCAATAACATAGGGTTGAACGGGCTTTGGGGCAGCGTCGCAGGGGTACGCGGCGAATTGAATCTGGATTACTTCCACCTGGATTCGATGAAAATCCGGGCACAGGGGGTTGAGGTAAAGGATTTATGGGGGGCAATGGACCTGTCCGCAACCTTGCTTTCAGGCCTTGACATCCAGCGACTGGATTTGCATTCCGATCGGTTCGACGTGGTGTTCTCGGGTGCATCCGAATCACCCATGGATGCGTCCAACCTGCAGCTAAACGTGGTCGCCTGGAACGTGGCAGGCGACTTCCTGCGCAAGACCGCGATATATCCAACGGCCGAATCCGGACACCTGTATTCCGGCGTGGGTACCCTGGCCGTCAGGCTCCGCCCGTTCAAAACAGAATCCCTGCAAATTCATTGGGTTACCCAATGGTCTCCCGTATTCTAAAACTGACAATAAAGTCGATTGGCCTGGCCCTCTACCTCTTGATTACCCGGACCGGGGTTTTTATCACCGCCCTGTGGACCATACTGTTTTTTGTGTTGGCCTCTCCCCAGGTCGCGGGTTTAGCAACCAGGTTCATGAAATTGGCCGTTCCCGGCCCCTTTTCGATCGGCAGGATCCAACCCACAATCAATCCCATGAACCTCGAGTTGTGGGACGTAAACTTCAGCAGGCCCAACCACCAGCGAGTAATCCACGTGGACCACCTGAGGGTGAAACTGTCCGCCCTGCCCCTAATATTCTTTTTGACCGGCTTGCAAAAACGCCTGGTGCTGAACTTTGACAGGGTTGTGCTGGACGGGTTTGACCTGGCTTTGCCCTTTGACAAGGATTTCCATTTTTTGTTCCTGGAGACATTCGTCAAGCCCAAAAAACACAAAAATGAATCCGGGAAAAAAGGTCCGCTGCTGGTCTTCAAGCATGTGATCGCACACAAGGGACATGTGACCATGACCGTGGGCTCGTGGGCCATAAAATTGCATGGAGTTGATTTTAGAAGCAATTTTATAGTGGACATCAAGCATCCCCGCACCCTGTTTACCATGGACGTATATGAACTGACAGCCCAGGGCGGCAGCAGCAAAATTGCAAACTGTCCCCTGGGCCCCAGGGCCTGCAACCAACGCATCGATGGCATGCGTCTAAAGCAATTTTCCATGGTGGCCCCGAATTTTACCGTCACGGACTTCAGCATGAAGGTGCCACGTGGTATGGTCAGCGCCACCGGCGCCATGTCCTTTCCAAGGGATGTGGGCATAAGATACAGGGGCACGGCCTCCTTGAGGCTGGACGACCCTGCATACCTGCGTGACCTTACCAGGGGGATACTTTCGGGACCGCTGAGGGTCAAGGCTGGTGGGGACGGCACACGGGTGAACCCCGTTTTTTTCGCGCAAGTCGAATCCCCGGCACTGCACATACTGGGCCTGGATGGACCGCAGCGATTCAAGGGGCGTATCACGGGCGTGAAGCCGGGCAAGGGCGCGTATCATTTCATCCTGAGGCACTCACACCTGGTGCGTGGCAAGGCCAGCATCGCCATCCACGAACTGGTGATGGACCCGTTTGTCAAGGGCCTGGTTGCCGGGGCGGATATCAGGTTCAAGGCATTGCACTCGCATTACATGGGCATATTACCGCATTGGTTGGGTCTGTCAGGCCACTATTCCGGACGTGTGCGCGTGACCCAGGCAAGGCACGGCTGGCGCAGGATCACCTTGAAGGCCGCGACCAGGGTGGATAGGCCGGGATTGTTTGCTCCCGGTCCCATGGACATAGCGGTGCATGCCAGGGTTGACCCGGGGCTTAGCATTATGGACGTGGGCAGGCTGCACATTACCAGGCAGGCGGAGGACATGGTATTCAGGGGCAAAGTGGGCCTTGGGCATGGTCGCATCAAGGGTCGAATAAAGATGGCATGGGATGTGTCCGGTATCGCGGCGATGTTGAAACGCCGGGTCAAGGGTATATTGCACAGTAACGACCTGGACATCAAGGGCCTAATCTACGCGCCGGTGCTGCATGGACGGGTGCAGTCCACTGACATCGTTGTACCTGGCTCCCGCAGGCCCTATGCACTCAAGGCCGAGTGCACGGTGTCCGTAAAGGGTCTGGAGTGTTCGCGATTGCGGGTCCTCGGCAACAACTCCGTATTTGTTGGCCGGGGATTGGCGCTAAAGGACTGGCGCAGGCTCGGTATCGATTCCGCAAAGGGCGTGCTGGAAACAGGGCTGCTGGTGAAGGGTTTTTCAGGTCGCGTGGGCCTTGACGTGCAGGGGATGTCCCTGTCGTTTAATGCGCCCCTTTCGACCTTGCGAGGTCGTTTATCTGTCCACGCGGGCCGGGTCATTGGGAAAGGCCTTGCGTTTACCTCCGTCCGGGCAATAATGCAGGCTGACCGTCACGCCTTCCTGGTCAAGGCCTTTGATTTCGGGCTGGGGGGGGGATTGTTTCGTTTTACCGGCAGTTTCGGGCGCGGGTTCAGGACTATGCAGGGCAGGTTGTACATCAAGGGGTGCAACCTGTCTGACATGAGCCCTTGCAGGGGCATGTGCCGTGGCACGCTCAGCGGGGAACTGAACCTGAGCATGCGTAATGGAACCTACACGCCACAGGGCAGCCTGCGTGTGGCCGGCGCCCGGTGGGGATCGGCCAGGATGGGCGACATCCGGTTGCTGGTATCCGCGGGTCGCAAGGGATTCATTAACATAACGGGCAGTGCAATGAACGGTGCGGTAAATCTTGCGCCCGGCAGTGGATTGGACGTGGCGAACAACCGCCTGCACAGCCTGGTATTACGCGGCAACCTGAAGGACGTGGACATAGGTGCGTTTGCCGGCGGGGGATGGCCTGACGCATTAAAGGCGTTGATAAGTGCACGCATGGACCTGAAATACACATTCGGGTCAGGGCATATCTCGGGCCTGATCCAGGTGCCGGCTAAGGGGGTGCACATATCCTTTTTGCCCGCTGCAAAGGAACTGTACAGCACCGCATTCTCACTGAAATTCCAGGATGGCCGCTTTAGTTCCCAGGGGATGGCCGTAAACGACGGTCAGGCAACCATCCACGTGGATGTCGGCGGCATGCAGGACTTCAGGTCCTTGCAGGCGGATGTCAAGGGCCTGCTCGGGGCCTACTTCCTGAGATATTTTAGTGACGCGGTCATGGATGCCGACGGCTACCTGGACCTGGACCTCCATATACGCCGCTCCACCAGTGGCTTTTCCATGCAGGGACAGGCAACCACCCAAAAATGCAGCCTGTCCGTACAGGGGCTGGCCGATACCATCGTGTTGCAGCCCGGTGGCAGGGTTGCGTTTCAAGGCAGCGGGGGCAGGACTTACCTGCAGGTGGACGAGGACCACAGTTTGAATGCCGTGGTTGGCAACGGCAGGGTGGCGCTCTGGGGAACGGGCAGCCTGCAAAACGGGCACATCGAACAGTTGCAGGCGCACATGGACGGACTGAACCTGCGCATCGACAGTCACGGCCTGTGGTGGATGGATGTTACACCCCAGATCGACCTGACCGTTGCAGGCGGACACAGCATGCTGTCCGGTATAATCCGGATATCCGACGGCGCCTTCACCAAGGACTATTCGCGGTTTATTGACCTGGGTTACCAGTCCAGGAGCCGGGGGCTACTGGACATGCTGCCGTGGCTTGCCTCCACCAGGCTCAACGTACGGGTAAAGGGCAAGAATTTCAGGGTACGTTCAAAATTTCCGTTGGGAAAGACGGACATTGTGCTGCGCATGGATTTAAACCTGCGGGGTACTCTCAAGGCCCCATTGGTTTACAACCGCGTGGAGGTGGCACCAGGCAGCACGGTCTTTTACAACCTCGTGACCCGACGTTTCAACGTGGCCAGGGGGGTGTTCCAGTTTAACGGCCCCATGGACCGGCCATTCGTGGACCTGCTGGCCAGGACCAAGGTGGAATACCATCACAAGGGCCAACACACGGACGTGGTCCAGTCCAGGTTCATAGCCGACCTCCTTGAAAACGATACGATCAGGGACAGCACTGTGATTACCGTGCAATTACGGGTGCAGGGGGTATATCCCAACCTGTCGGTGTCCCTGAATTCAAATGCCCGGGACCTGGACCAGGTGGACCTGGAATACCTGCTGCTTACGGGCATGACCAGGGCCGACATAGGCAGTGGTTCGGCGGCCCTGAACGTGGGTGTGCTGACGCAGGGGCTCAGTGGTGTCCTGGCCAAGGTCCTTATGATGCCTGTGATCGATATGGCCAGCATCGGTATCCAGCCCGGTGGCGGCATTACCGCGGACCTTTCCCTGAAACTGGGGCATAACCTGTCCTTGATGACCAGCGTGGAGCAAAGTTCAACCTTTGCACGTTATACCGCGGGATTCAGGTTCCGCCTGACCGGGCATCTAACGCTGGAAGGATTCGTGCGCAGCGTTGAGATGAGTCCTGACCCGTCCGAGGTGGGGCGCAGGTACGAAAGCAAACTCAGATACAGGATCCCCCTGAAATGAAGCGCATTCTTGTCGCACTTTTACTGCTGCTGCCGGCGTTTTCCTTGAACGCAAAAGGACTGCATAAGTGCGCGGGTCAAAGGGTGTGGGGGGTCAATATTGTTGGCATGGTCACTCCCAGGTTGCAGGAAGAGGATTTTCAGGAGAAACTCGTGTCACTCGTGGACATCCATCCACCTGCTGACTTGAGCGCGTATCGCCTGCAGCGAGCCAGGCGCCGGTTGATGGAAACCGGGCTGTTTCAAAGTGTTGCATTCGATTGTCCGGACGGGCGCATGGTAATACGGGTCAGGGAAAACCACAGGATCAAACAGATAAAACTTTCGGGAAACCACAGGTTGTACGCATACCAGGTGCTGCCCAAATTGTTCATCGGCAAAGGGGACGTGTTGAATCCCGATACACCCGACGGTAAGGTGACGTTGCAGGGTGTTCGTGACCAGGTACGTTCGATATACTCGGATGAAGGATACTTCGGTACGCAGGTGCAGGTTACGTGGAAGCACATGAAGTACGCTTGGATTTCGATATTAATCAAGGTCCGTGAAGGGGTCAGGTACCGCATTGCCAGGGTCAAATTCCAGGCGCCTGATTTTTCCGGTATGCAGGGCCAGGGGCCGCATTGTGCGCGTATAACCAGGGCCAATGTGCTGAAATATGCGAATATCCGGGTCAGGCAGGTATTCAGCCGGAATTACATCAAGTCCAGGAAAAACAAGATCGTTCATTACCTGCAAATGTTCGGGGTGGTCAGGCCACGGGTGGACATGTCGTTCGACAAGGATTCGCGTAGTTTGTCGATCAGGATTCAATACTCGCGGTGCTGGGCACTGGGGGTCATGGTCCACTGGGAGGGCAACGACTGGGGGCCGGCAAAGCGGATCGCCCTCTACCAGACCCTGCCTTTTGGCGGGTCCGGGATATACAACGAGGAGGAGGCCCAGGTGGGCATACGCAACATCAAGGATTTTTTGGAGG
>WGCQ01000011.1 GCA_015493765.1 Deltaproteobacteria bacterium | reverse complement strand
TGTTCACGAGCAACAGGAGGCGCAGTCAGGCAACAAGCATGCGGCAGGGGGGCGGCCGTTGGCCGTGACCGTTGACGGTTGGCCGTGGCCGAGGCCGGGGTTTCCGGTCATAACGGGAGCCTTCCCGAAGGCCCGCAGGGCCGCCCCGCGCAGCCGCAGGCTGCGACCCGACGCCCGATGCCAGAGGCCCGAGGCCGTTGACCGTTGACCGAGACCGTTGACCGAGTCCGTGGCCGTTGACCGTTGGCCGAATCCGTGGCCGGGGCCGTGTGATCCCGGTGAAAACGAAAGTCGTGGAGCGCAGGCCTCCAGGAGGGTGTTGAAAAAGCCCCCCTGGGATCGCCGGCTTCCAGCCGGCATTCTTAAAATGTCTTCAAATCAAGGTGTTACAAAATGCTCGAGATCTCAAATCTGTTCCGATATCCATCAAATCAGCCCATCAGCATTCTGAGTGCCTCTTTGACGCTTCGGATTACGTAAAGCTGGCCCTTGGTATTCGTGACGTCCGATACCTCGAACTCGTCTTCCTGCAGTGTAAGGATGGCGCCTTTATACCAGGAACGATCCGCAAGTTCCCGGGCGAATCCTTCGTAATATCCGTGCAATAGTCGGTAGAAGTCAAAGGTCAGACCGTGGCCCTTACGGGTGTCCTCCTTCAGTTCCATGGCCCGTTTCCGTATGTTGACCCGCTTCCAGCCGTTTTCTATGTTGGAACTCAGCAGGACTATCAAGTCCGGCTCAAACCGTACCTGGGGGAAGGCCTCTTCCAATTCCCTGCGTTTTATCATGAAATAGTCGTAACAAAAGTTCAGGGCCTCCTGGGTCATCTGGTCGTAGGCTGCCAGTGCCTTGGCAAAGATCAACGGGTCTTCGTAAGGCGTCCTGTCATAGACCATGGGTGTATCCGGATACAGCAGACCGTTGATTGCCATCTGGTTCAGCCGTTGTGCGATCAGGTCGATTTGAAGCCGCTCTGCATACTCCTGCATGTTGTCATAGTACAAGCGCAGCAGTTCCTTGTCCGGGTTTTCCCGGTCGATCCTGGTTTTGCCGAAGGTGCTGATGATCCTGGCGGTAGTGGTTTTGCCCAGGCCGATGTTTCCCGCTACCATGATCACCGGGTTGTGTTTGTGTAACAAGGCTTCAAGGCTTTCGGCCTCGTCCCATATCTGTTTCAGTGCGTCCTTTTCGTCCATGGGCCGGATTGAATCGATCACCGAATTGACGGTCACCTCGAACATTCTATCTATTGCCATTTTTTATCCTCCCCCGAATCCGCTGGATGATGGAATCCACGATATACTTTAAATACGCTTCTTCGTTCAGGAACTCGACCGATGCATCGATGTTCAGGACCTCCGGTGCATTCAGTCCGTATTCCCGGTATATGCTGTCAACGTTGCTGATAAAGTGCTCGTACAGGCCGTTGATACGTTGCAGGTACTCCGCCGGTATTACCTCGCCCTCCGTATTGCGCACCTTTGACCTGCGCACCAGAGTGTCGATGTCCTTTACCTGCAGGTAAACGATCAATTGCTCCAGCCACTGGTCCTGTTGGGAACGATCCAGGTCATCCAGTCCGCTGCGCAACATCTGCAGGTATTCACCCCACTGGTCGTACCGCAAAAAGCCCTCGTCGAACGAGTTCTTGCAAAATGTGAGCGCGCCCCCCAGAATACCGCGGTCAAAAAACACGAGCCCCTTGTGGTCCTTGGCCACGAAATGTCGGCCTATTCGACCGATCAGGCAACTTTTTTCGAACCAGGAGGAGTATTTCTTCCTGTCCTTGTAGAACAATTTCAGCCAGGAATGGTCGATGAATTCCACGATCGTTTTTACCTCTTCACCGGGACCCAGGAATTCCTGGAACAGGTCCAGGTGGTCCTGGATATACTTCACGAGCGTGGTCTTTCCGGCACAAATATTACCTTCTATCAATACGACAAATCGCGCCATAGGGCCTCCGTGATAAATGGCAACCGGGCCATTCAGGTATAACTTAGAGGGATATTTTTTTCAAGGAGTGTGGGTTTGAACCTTCGTCGGTTTAATCATTTTTATCGGCAGTGCCAAGCAAGCCTGATACCACGTCGCGATACACGGGATCAGGCAGTATTTCGGAAAAAGGTGCCACCGTACCTCCATCAAATGCGGTTTCCCCCAGGACGGACCGGTCCATGTCCAGGGCCTCGGTGACCCGGCGTTCCACCCATTCGATTTCATGGTAATACCATCTCAACAGGGCCTTGCCCGTCTTGCATACCCTCAGCGCCTGGTCAAGGTCCGAGGCCTCAATCTCGCACAGGTAGCCGCCGATTATGGGTTCCTGGACCAGGAGGCCCGGATATTTCAGCAGGCGTCTGTTGACGCCGGTCACCTTCCCGGTCACCGGTGCAAGCACGCTAAATACCCGTTTACCCTGCAGGACCTCGGCAACCGGGCTGCCGCGCTTGACCTGCTTGCCCACATTCGGCAGCACCACGCGGTCCACGCCGCCCAGCATTGATACCACAAAGTCATCCAGCCCGATCCTTACATTACGCATACCCATGGGACGTATCCACGTGTGGAAGGCATTCATATACAAGGATGTATCCAGCCTGAAACGCCACAGTCCCGAGGGCACCGCGGACTCGAAGCGCTCATGCAGAACCGGTGCGGTTTCCCCGCCATTCAATGCCTTGCTGCCGTAACTTGCCTCCATGGCCCGGTTGAAAGGACATTTATCACACTGAAAATCCAGGTCACACAGTTTGAAATTCACCAGGCCGGCATCCATCCATACGCATGTCTTTTCGCCCTTGGGGATCACGCTGAATCCCGGATTTGAATCGGTTCCTTTCATGGTGCCTCCCCCGGTCTGTTACATACAGGCCAGTTGCATTCGCTAATGCAATACCAATGCAACTGCTGTGCCATCATACCGGAAGCCGTTGTATGCCCTGCGAAACAGGGAAAAACAGCGATAAACGAATCTCGATGCTGCAATCCGCGGGATGCCATGAGGATATTTGCAACACTGCTTGTTGATATTTTCCACAATCAAGGACTTTTAGCAATATCCTGTTTGTGCGGTTACACAAAATGAAGGCTGCCTTATTGCCCTTGTATCCATGAGTATTCGGTATGTTACGTTACATTGGCAACGTGTTTTGATTGGATCGATTCCTTTGGCATAGTCATTGCATTAGTCATTCATAGCGGTCCTTTTGGGACCCGGAAACCTTTTTGCGAGGTGTGTCATGAAATTTACGGATGTGTTCCTGAAACCCTTCAAATGGCTGGGTGGTTACATTGCCATGGTATTTGCGGGGTTGGTTGCAGTCCTGTACTACATCGTGGCTGTGCCAGTCATATCAATCGTGCAGATGGTGAGGTTCCTGTTCGGGGGCAGGCTCGGTCGTGATATTCGAAATGCCTCGGATGACGGCCGCCTGTACTACAGCCCCAATCACCTGCGGATTGCCAGGGATGATAATATGGTCACCGCTGGTCCGGACGAGTTGCTGTTGCGTTTGACAGGCGGTGCCGATGCAATAGACGCCCCCAAACAAGGAACCCTGGTAAAGCGTGGTGACCCGTTGTTTCATCTGCGTTTTGACCGCAAGGACTGCGTGCTGACCAGTCCTGTGCAGGGTAGGGTGATCCAGGTCAATCGCCTGGTGTTGGAGCACCCCGAGGTCCTGGCAACCATGAATCCCGTGTACCTGTGGGTGGTCAAACTCCAGCCCGACAATTTTGCCAGGGATATGGCTGACATGGTGCCTGCCAGCGCCTTCAACCGCCTTCAGAATGATTTCATGGCACGGCTCATGGACTTTTTTGCCCCTGATGTCAGCGTTGCACGGGCGGATGGCGGTTCCATTGTGCACGGGCTTGCCCGCACCATGTCGGATGAGGATTGGAAACGTTTGAAATCGGTATTATCACTTGGTTGAATTTTTGAAGGAGGCTTTTGATGAAGAAAATACTGTTGGTTACCGTGGTTACGGCTGCCGGGTTCCTGGTGGCCATATCCGCACTGGCAAAACAGACGGATCCTGCCGAAAACGGCCCGAGGGTCATTCGGATCGATGAATTGCAACAGCGTCGGCCTGCGGTCCCGTTCGATCATTTCAAGCATGCATCGATACATGGATACAACATCAAATGCACCACGTGTCACCACAAGTCAAAGGGCACTGACGTGGAAACCACGTGTTCCGACTGTCACAAGTCCAGGCGGGAAGGGCGTCGGCTGTCCCTGAAAGGGGCCTTCCACAAGCGTTGTGTTGGTTGTCACGTAATGTACAACAACAAGATGCACAAGCAGGTGGCACCTCATCGGTGTGAAGACTGCCATAAAAAAACGAAAACAGTAAAGAAATAGACCATTTTGTGGTCAGATGGCGTCTCATAGACAATAATGTCGTGATTTTCCAATAACTTACGTCGTATCGCCCAAAAGGGCAGGTCATGGCTAATATTCCACATTTTGATTCGCAAATTCATCAAATCAACGCCATCGAGTCGGGCCATGGCCAACGGTCACGGAAAAGGCCGGCAGGATGCCGGCTCCACACGGCCAACGGTCACGGCCACGGAAAAGGCCGGCGGGACGCCCGCGAAACAAGCAGGCGAGGCCGCCTGCGCTCCACCGCTTTCGTTTTCACCGGGATCACACGGTCAACGGCCACGGTCACGCCCCACGGTCACGGCCACGGGCGCCAGGACGCAGGGCGGGCTAACGCATGGGCCCTCCCCCGCCGGCACGCCGAGCCAAATTCAGGTCCGGGGACAGACCTGTTCCACCACCAAAGGTCTGTGGGGTTAAACCCCGCGCGCGCTGTTT
>WGCQ01000010.1 GCA_015493765.1 Deltaproteobacteria bacterium | reverse complement strand
CTTCCTGTTTTTCCATCTCCTTTTCACCTGACAGGTACCGGTATAATAGGAAGCAAACGTATCAAAGTCAAGGCGGAATTTGACCCGAGGGATCTTCGATGTGAGGTTATTTTTAGAATACGTTATTCATCAAACCGTTACAAAAACAAGGGTCCAAACCATCAATTCTGACAAAAAGCCTACTGTGGGGAATTTGGCACTCCGTGACGGAGGCCGTGTGGAGCGCAGACCAGCGGACTCGGCCGTTGTGTCCCCCACAACTCAACATTGGTCATCAGACGGACTCGTAAAAGGCCTTGCATTCCCCTGATACTGACGCCTGGATGCAGTGGGCAAAGTCCTTGTACTTCATTACATTCGGCCCCTGGAACACAATGACGACATCCCCTGATGAAAGCGTGATTTTTCCGGATTTTCTGGCCCTGGACGTGACCTCGAACAACTTGTCATCATGGTGTTTGAATACCCTCATGTTATCAGCGGAATCTAATACCATTTCCCTGGTGTATTGTTGTGTTTTTTCAGAGTTTATTGTTATTACGGCAGCATGTTTTGGTGTAATCATTGGTCCCATTCGCATACCCGAAGGCAGGGTATTCCTGGCATTCCCCCGAGCCAGCAGTTTTTTCATTTCATCCAGTGACACTGAAGCCCCGTTGAGCAATCTTTTTATTATCCCCACAGCCATGGCCCCAATGGCCCCTGTGGCAATCCACTTCAAAATATCCACCTTGTCCTGTGCGTCTTCATCCGACATGGCCGGGTCGGGGCCTTCCTCGTTTTCCAGGTAACCGTCCGGTTGCGCGGCCAGGTCCAGCAGGGCATCGCCAAACACATTGGCAACCCCCTCCCACAGCCGTTGCAGAGGCGAGCTGTTTTCGAATATCGACAGGCGTTGACGGACCATTTCCAGTAACCACTCCATGGGCGTGTGCCAGGCCAGGAGGTCCACCAGGGAATCGCAGAATGTATCCACGGCAGCGTGTCCACCCAGTGCCAGTCCCACTGCTGTCAGGTCCTCGGCCTCTGCCAATAGCCTCAGCAGTTCGAAATCATCTTCGGCCTTTACCTGTGCCGCAGCCTCATCCAGCAACAATTCGAAATCCAGGGCCTTCCAGAGTTCGGCTTTCAATGACGCGTCGGCCTGTTCCCAGGTACGCATCACCTGTATGCCTATGTTCAGCCCGCCGTCATCACCCAGGATGTTCAGCCACCCGGCTGCCCGGGCCAGAAACCACGCCTCTTTCAGGTCCCCGGGCATGGTTAGTGTGTCAGCCCGGTACAATATTGCGGCCGCCATATCATGACTGTTTTTTGCGGCCTGTTTATCTACATACTGGCGCGCGTTGATAATGAAATCATCCTCCGTGTAATCGATCTTCTTTTTTAAACCATGGGTTACCCGGAATGCGGTTTTGACCAGGTATCCATCCCGTTTCTGATATCGTCCCAGGATCACCACGATCCCTGCTTTACCCTCTACATACAGTGTGTTTTTTGCCTTGCGCAGGTGAACCGGGATCTGGCAGGCGTCACGGTAAAGGGGATAGTAATAACTTTCATGCGCGTGTTCCAGTTCCTGTTGGGCCTGCCGGTTTTTTGCACTATCCGTCAATACGGGCATTTCCAGAAAGGTTTGCCTGGACCCAAGTATTACCTCGGCTTTCTCGGACAGCTTTTTTGTATCACAGTTGCACAAACGCTCCCAGTGTTCCCTGGGGTCGAAAAAATGTTTCCACGTCTTGGCAGCAGCATGTTGTCCGTACATGGACTCGGCATCCCAAAACCGCCCGTCCTGCCTGATGTTTTTAACTTTGAATTTCAAGGTGTTTCTCCTGTTATTCCTATGGATTTTAGTTCGTTTTTTAGCCTGTCTTTTGCACGTTTTACCTGCTTTCGGTAATTATCCAGGCGAATTTTTTTGGGTTTGTCAGGGTAAAACAATTCCGCCACCAGGTCGGTCTGGCGCGTGGAACGAACGGATTTAAGCCTGTTTTCGATCTCTTTTGGGGATTTGTGCGATCTGTCTCGTAAAAATTCTATCAATTGCCTGTGCTGGTGATCGTCTTTCATGGCCAGGCCGTACCGGTCGGCCAGCAGGAACATCCTGGCGGGGTTGGGAAGGCTGAACACGACCTTCATGACCTCTGCGACGAGTTCCTTTCTTTGGCTCTGTTGTTCCGCGCTATCATGCGCAATACGAAAGGATGTGGGAAATTTGTAATCTGCTTTGTTTTTTTCGGGTGTTCCCGTTATCCTTTGCTGTTTCCTGATAAAATCTATACCCGTGTTTTTATATATTTTTCTGAAATAAGCAGGTTTCAGTTGATCCAGGTCTGCCCTTGTTTTATGTCGCAACAGGATCACCAGGAATTCCTGGATGATTTCGTCTTCATGCATGCGCATTGAATCCGGTGTCCAGTGGTATGTTTTCACCTGGTTTTGGATGAATCTGACGGCATCGTTATCAGTAAATTTCGAATCCTTGCCACAATACCATGCAAAAAAATCATCCCACTGGGGGTTTCTGTTCTTCATTGTCGTTTTTTTCTTTTTCAGTGCCAGATTTGCGGTTACCGACTTTGGAGCCATCCGAATAAAACCAGGCTTCGTCTTCACCGATCATCATGCCCGCAAAAAGGCCGGTGATATGTCCGATGATAGTGATATGCTTGGACCATGCGATATTAACCAAAACCAGCACCAGTACGAAGACATGCATCCAGCCCCGATGGGCCCGCAAGCGCTGGACAATGACAAGGCCTGCCACCGCATAGACCGCATTACTGAAACCGGTAATCGATGTGTAGGGGTCCTCCAGGAAATACATGGCCAGTCCACCAGCCAGGATGCCGAATAACAGTGCGATGAAAAAGGCAACCCCCGATTTCTTTTTTGCAATTGCCGATACCGCCAGGAATATGGCCAGGTTTAACATCAAAAATTCCGCATCACCGCTAAAGGAATAGAACAGTATTCCAACCATTGAGCCATGAGGGCTAAGCACGGCCCAGGCCTCATTGTTGACATGAAATACGCTCAGCATCAGCCAGTTGGCTATTACGGCAACTATGGCAATAACAAAGGCTATCTTTAGTGGAGTCAGGTATTTATTCGCCTTTGCATGCGTCGGTTTTTGCCAACCCGTGACCGTATCATCCATGCAACCGCCTCGTCCGGAAACACCGCACAATTATATCCGTATCCTCCGGGCGTGTAAATATCGGGGGTCGAACCCACATTACCTCATCTCACAAAATTCTTTGTCCGGTTTTCGCATCGAAACACGTTGCTATTCATGAAGACCTTCTAAGGAGGGGTGATGAACAATCCGAATTTTCACGTCATTTTGACCACAACAGGGACCACGGAAAGAAATAAATTGCTGAAAAACAGGGCCTTGACCGGGGTTGCGGGCCAAAGCGTGCAGCCGGACAGCGTCCTCGTGGTGTGTGATTGCAAAAACAACGCACACGGGCTGAAGCATGTCACGGAAATCGTCCATACGGTCCTGCCTGACGCCCGGGTACTGCAAAACGACCGTACCCCGGGCCTGGCCGGGGCATTGAACACCGGGATAATGACAGTGCTCAAAGCCTCGGGCAGCAAGGTCAACCCGGATGATTACCTGCTTTTCCTGGACGATGACGACACGTGGGCGGACACGTACACCATGGATTTTGCCGAATTGCTGGGCCAAACCAGTGCGGACGTGGCAGCCTGCGACTTCACCAGGAACGAGGACGGTCACGAATCGGTGATCGCTGCGCCGGATGACCTGAATATGCGGGATTTTTTGCGCGGCAACCCGGGGATCCAGGGTTCAAACCTGATTATTCGCATGTCCACCGTATTAAAGGCCGGGATGTTCGATGAACACATGCCCAGCACCACGGACAGGGATTTGATGGTCCGCGTTGCCATGTTGGAGGGAATCAGATACGCCAGGCTGGACCGCGCAAACATGGTTCATTTTGCATCGTCACGCTACCATCGCCTGTCCACACCCGGAAACCCGGCAAAATGCAAGGGACTAAAACGCTTTTTCCGAAAATACAGTGCCTGGATGACAGAGGACGATGCCAGGTATTTCATGCGTAGGGCCAGGCACGTATTCAAATGTGATGTCGCGGCGTCCGCACACTCGCGTAATACCCCGACCCGGGTCAGCATAACCGACGAATCGCCGGTGGAGGCCGAACTTCCGGAGATCAGCCTGGTCATGGGG
>WGCQ01000009.1 GCA_015493765.1 Deltaproteobacteria bacterium | reverse complement strand
CCATAAAGACAGACCTGGAATTACGGCCCATGCATCACCGCACGGACCCCAAAATCAAGGCCCATGTAACAATATGTATGTTGGCCCTGTTACTTGAAAGGCACATGGAAAATATTTTATCCAACTCCGGGCTTTCCATGACAGCACCAACTTGCATTGCAACCCTTTCGTCATGCCACCTGAACAGGGTCTTAATGCCTTCTGGCAAAGGGACTGAGCCGGAGTTTGTATATACTCCAACCAGGGCTGCTACCGAGCAAAAAGATATACTAAACAGATTGAATCTTTCCTTTCTTACAGACCCAATGAAGTTGATCGAACGGATCAAAGCCAGGCCGTAAACGCCTGGTCCTCAGACACCATTTTTTCATCAAAACAGGCGTGTTGTATCTACAGTTGAACCAAAGGTCCTTTATTATCAAGTTGTTATATACGGGGGTGGTCAACATGGGTTGACCGTGGCGGTGACCGGGGTTCCCGGTTACAACGGAAGCCCACCCGAAAGGCCCGCAGGGCCGTCCCGCGCAGCCGCAGGCTGCGTCCCGACACCCGAAACCCGAATCCCGAATCCGCGGCCGTTGACCGTGGGCCGTGACCGCGTGATGCTGTGCATGGGTCGGCCTTTACAGTAGTGACATGGGGTCCACGTCTATCTCGACGTTTACCCCGTGATGTCCCCTCCCAACGGTATTATGCATCGCCCACAGCGCCTCGTTCATGGCCTTACGGGAGTCGGACTTCAGCAGCAATTGGAACCTGTAATGCTCCCTGGCCTTGAATATGGTAGCCTTTACCGGTCCCAGTACACGCAGGTCCTTTTTGGCCATTGAACGCATGATGTTTGCAGCGGACACAGCCAGTTCCCTGGTGGCCACCGGGTCCCTGCCGGAAAACCATACCACGCTCAGGTGCACGAACGGCGGATACCCCCTTTGTTTGCGAAGTCCGTTTTCCACAACCGCAAACCCCGTGTAGTCATGTGCGGCTGCATATTTCAGCACATAATGCTCCGGTTGATACGTCTGAACAATCACCCTGCCGGGTTTGTCACCTCGGCCGGCCCTTCCGGCCACCTGGGTAATCAGGCTGAACGTCCTCTCCGCCGCCCTGAAATCCGGTAAACCCATGGACAATTCCGCCAGCAACACCGCCACCAGGGTTACGCCTGGAAAATCATGCCCCTTAGCCAGTATCTGGGTACCAATCACCACATCCAATTCCCCCTTGGCAAAGGCGTTCAGTATGGCACCCAGCCGCTTCGTGGATGCCGTGTCCGCATCCAATCGCGCCAGCCTGATGTCAGGAAACCGTTGTTCCAGTTCCTCCACCACCTTTTCCAGCCCCACGCCCACGTTCACCAGATCCATGGAACCACATGAAGGACATGCCTGCGGAATGTCGGTCATGTAATCGCAATAATGACATACCATCCTGGGCGGGTGGTGGTGCAGGGTCATGGAAATACTGCAATGCGGACACTGTACGCTCTGGCCACAGTCCTTGCACAACAAAAAAGGTGCAAAGCCCTTGCGATTCAAGAACAAAATCGCCTGCTCACGCCGAGCGATCACCTGGGCTATCGCATCCTCCAATGCCGGTGATATCAGGCTATTTCGTGCGGCCTCCCCCTGGAATCGCAGGTCCACGAACTGGACTTCCGGCATGGGCCTGCTGCTGACCCTTTCGGGCAGAGACAGGTACACGTATTTTCCTGTGGCCGCATTGTTGAATGAATCCAGGGAAGGCGTTGCCGATCCCAGGACCACGGGACAGCCTTCGTGCATACCTCTCACGATTGCCCCGTCCCTGGCATTGTATCGAAACCCGTGTTCCTGCTTGTAGGTGTTTTCGTGTTCTTCGTCCACCACGATGATGCCCAGGTCCTGTAACGGGACGAATATGGCGCTCCTGACACCCAGTATAACCCGCACGCTGCCGGTCAAGGCCCGAAACCATATGTCAGCACGCTGGGAACGCGTCAGTGCGGAATGCATCACCGCCACCTGGTCGTGCAGCCTTGCCTTGAAACTGCCGGCCATCTGGGGGGTCAATGCGATTTCCGGGACCAGGACCAGCGCTGTTTTACCTGCCTTAAGCGCCCTGGTAACCAGGTTCAAATATACCTCGGTCTTGCCACTTCCAGTCACACCATGCAACAAAAACGCCTTGAATTCACGGCCTATCAATGGCGTGACTTGTTCGACCGCAGCCTCCTGTTCCGGGTTTAACACGATACCCACACCATCAGGCATATCCTGCAAGACCTGGCCGTGGTCTTGCATCTCGGCCTCCTTGTACACGACCTTGATCAGCCCTTTGCGCAGCAAGGTCCGGATGGACGAATCGCTGGAAGGAAACAGGACACGCAGTACGTGTTGAGGCTCCGAACCCACCTCCCGCAGGTGGGTCAGTATTTGCATGGCCTTGTCCGAACGCACGGGGACATCAGGCATGGCCTGGAATTCGTAGTATTTTGCCTGTATCGGCCCCCTGGCCAGAAAATCCGGGATCGCTGTCTGAAATACCTGGCCCAACGGGGCCACATAGTAATTGGACATCCACTTCAGGAATGCTATCATGCCTGGCGGCAATGGGGGAATCGGTAATACTTCCTTGATTTCACGCAGTTTCCGGTGAACCGCGTCCCCAGGGCCACCGGACGATATTTCCAGTATGTAACCCTCGCGCAGGCTGCGCCTCACAGGGACCTTGACCCTGGCACCTGGCACGGCCGTATCCACGAACATAGCAGGTATCTTGTACGAATACAGGCGGTTAAGGGATGGGACCAGCAACAGGACGTGTGCCGTATTTTCAGTCATTCATTACAAAACTGGGGGTTTGCTGCTTTAGCAGGGCATGCGTCATCACAGTGGTATGCAGTCCTGGCTGCAATTCAACGTCTATTTCGAATACAGAGGCCCGTTTCACACGGCCCGACACCATGTCACCGTCCCGCATGACGAATTTCACGGGTAAGGGCATGGTCAACCAGGCAAGTGCCTCCTCAGGTACGGGCCTGTACCGGTCGGCCAGGTCCACAGTGGCCCCGAGTTCCAGCCTCGCGATCGCATCGTCCTTTTTTACCTGCTCGATCACCCTGTCGGCCAGGTCCACAGGAAAAAACATCTTGATGTCATGCTTTTTGACCATAACCGCCTTGTTGTCATGCCCGGTTACCAGGTCCATGTCATAGGGGGCGTTGTCCACGACGCGGCCCGTTACCAGGCCATATCCGAATAAGTACAAGGCGATTTCATCCCCCTGTCCGTAATTGTTCAGCCGCGAATACCTGAAGGACCGCCCCTGTATCTCGAGGAGTTGACTGCGAACCTTTGCGGCCTCGAGGTCCAGTTTTCCCCTGGCAACCTGACCCGCCAGTTGGGGATGCAGCCCGTCCTTTACCAGTTCATCGGCCTTTTGCCTAGCCTCTTGCTCGCGCAACACCTCATCCAGCCCTATTTCCCCACGAATTACCTTCAACACTTCGGTCACTGGAACCTGGTAACGCTCCGCCAGTTTGCCGGCCTTCATTTTTTCCCAATCCGTGGCAGGTCTAGGCCCTCTTGGAGGCTGGTAGCGTCGTCTTTTTCGTCTCATAAGGCTGTCCCTCGGCAAGACAAATACATTTAAGGATATGGAAAATACCATTACTTGTCAACAGCAAGGCTCCCAAAATACCTGACTAAATTCGGGAGTAAACCTTCGCCTTACGGCTCGTTGTCACCGGATTCTGGCGTCGGGATTCGGGTCGCATCCTGCGGGCCTCCGAAAAGCACCGTTGTACCCGGAAACCACGGTCTCGGCCACGGTCAACGGCCTCGGCCACCGAAAGACCTGGCGAGGCTTACATGCCTGCAAGGGCCGATTCAGCATAAACCAGGTTCACACCCCGCACTACACGACGGGCCAGGCCGCCAAGCACCTTTTTCGGCCCGCTTTCCACGAAGGTATTACCACCCATGGCCCATGCTGTTTGTATCCCGGCTGACCACAGCACTGGTTTGGTCAATTGCAACACCAGGTTCTTACGGATACGTCCGGGGTCCGCCTCCACTGCGCCGGTCACATTGTCCAGAAATATACAGGAAGGGCTTCGTATCTCGACATTATCCAAGGCTTGTTCAAACTCCCGGGCAATCGGTGCCATCAAGGAAGAATGGAAGGGGGCAGATACGTTCAATGGTATGGCCCGGCCCATCCTCTGTTCGCGTAAAAACTCCACAAGTGCGGCAACGGCCTGCGTTTCCCCGGATACCACCACCTGGGTGGGCGCATTGATATTCGTAATCTCCAACACGCCATGCCCTTTCAGTTGCCTGACCACTGATTGCAGGTCGTGAGGCTTTACCCCGATCACAGCGGCCATTCCGCCGGGGGCACGTTCATTGGCACGGTCCATCAATACACCCCGCAAACGGACCAGTTTCAGTGCATCACGAAAATTCAGGGCACCGGCATGGACAAGTGCCGTGTACTGGCCCAGGCTGTGCCCCATGACCATGTCCGCCTGGTAATCCATTGTATTCAATACGTCCGCGGCGGCAACCCCCGTTACCAGCAGGGCAGGCTGCGCATTATCCGTACGCGTCAGCAGGTCTTCCGGTCCCTCGTCTATCACCCTGGTTATGGAGAACCCCAGCACCTCATCGGCCATATCAAACAATTCCGCTGCCTTACCCCGAACCAGGCCCAATTTATGCCTCATGCCAACATACTGGGAGCCCTGCCCAGGAAACATAAACACAGTCTTGTTACCCATGTTGTTCCCCTTTTTGCATCATCCGCCCAATCAAAGCCTGCGCCTTCACCATGTCCACCTTGCCTACACCGGTTCTGGGGATATTGTCCACGACCCTGACCAGCCTGGGCACCTGGTAAGGCTCAAGTACCTTCCGCAAGCCAGCCTTAATCGTGGCCTCATCCACATTACCCTGGACCAGGGCGGCTACACCGCTTCCACGGCCGTTGCCAGTGTCAAATGACACGACAATCGCATCAGTCACACCATCCAATGCAAGCAACCGTTCCCTTACCTGTGCCAGGACCACGCGCCTTCCACCAACCTTTACCACGCCATCCACCCTGCCCAACAGTTCAAAATGTTTATCATCTACCATGGAGGCCCGGTCACCGGTCCTGAAAAAACCCGTTTTCCTGTCCGCAATCCCAGGTGACAAAAACGGCGACTTTACACACAAGGCTTCGTTGTCCACGTGTAAATCCACCACATCAAACGGGGTCCAAACCTGCTCACCAAACGCCCTGCAACGCGTGGCTATCCCCCCGGTCTCGGTGGACCCGTAAACCTCCACGATACCCACACCCGTGGCCCGGGTGAAACGCTCACTTGCATCCATATCCAGAAAACCGCCTGACGAAAAGGCGAGCCTGAGTTTAGTACCAACAGGCGGCACCACTGACATTGACCTGTAATGCACCGGAGACCCAATCAGTACCGTGGCCTGATGTCTGACCAGTGTGTCCTTGACCTCATCCGGGAAATAAGGGACCT
This sequence comes from Deltaproteobacteria bacterium, assembly GCA_015493765.1. Taxonomy (GTDB): domain Bacteria; phylum Myxococcota_A; class UBA9042; order DTJE01; family S145-11; genus S145-11. The sequence goes on along the minus strand of WGCQ01000009.1, from coordinate 1,126 downwards.
CGTTTACCACACGGGCCCCCGATACCAATGGCAACAGCACGGAAAACAGCAATCCGTATATATGGTTGGCGGGCACAGTGGCAACGATGCAATCCCCGGGGCCTATACCGAATTTTCGCGCCAGAAAACGGGCCTCCCCAAAGAGGTTTTCCACTGTTTTGGGCCATACCTGGGGCATTCCGGTACTCCCACCTGTAAACAACCACAAAAACGTTCTGTTGCCCTGTATCTCATTGATTTCAAAGGTTGAACCATCGACCGGCCCAGGGGCTACACGTAACTCATGCAACCCAGTCGGCAGGTCCAGAGCACTGTCAGTCAACACCTCATCGGCCTGCATGCTGTTGCACGCCGCTTCCAGTCCACGGGCAGACAAGGCATAGGGCAACACGATTTTCAAACCCTTCACAGCAGCAGCCAGAAGCGCGCCGGCAATAACGGCCTTATTGCTGGCAGCCAGGCACAATACACGTCCCCTGTCCGGCACAAGTTCCAGGACCCGCGATGCCATTACCAGTGGTGACGAATCAGCAGTCGCATTGCACAAAAAATGGGTATGTATCAGATTTTCTTTCGGTTCTCCAAGCATAACCAGCCCACAATTTAAGTACCACAGTTACCAGGCAAATTCAATTATACTGCAACCGCCCCCGAATTTAGTCGGGTAATATTGGTGGCTGCGTCACAAGGATGGAGGGAGAAGGATATTGATTTGACGGATTTTGTATTGGATCGTAGTGGCAGACCTGTGTGTCTGCCCTTTTTGATAATTCTACGTAAGTTTTTGAATATTATTGCCGGCTGGTGAGGAGGGTGTTGAATTGATGGCTAATTCAGGGCGGTTTTACACCCGACCTTACGGATATTGTGTAAATTCAGTGTATTATGACACAAAATGGATTGTGAGTTGTGTAATATAACGACTTTACACACCCTATGGGAGGCCTGCGCTCCACTCGGCCACGGACTCGGCCAACGGCCACGGCCACTGGGGACGGGCGCCAGGACGCAGGGCGGGCTAACGCATGGGCCCTCCCCCGCCGGCACGCCGAGCCAAATCCAGGTCCGGGGACAGACCTGTTCCACCACCAAAGGTCTGTGGGGTTAAACCCCGCGCGCGCTGTTT
>WGCQ01000008.1 GCA_015493765.1 Deltaproteobacteria bacterium | reverse complement strand
CGTGTGATCCCGGTGAAAACGAAAGCCGTGGAGCACAGGCGGCCTCCTGGGATCGCTGGCTTCCAGCCGGCCTTTTCCGTGGTCCGGTGACCGTGGACGGTGGCCGGTGACCGCGACCGTGACCGTGTGATCCCGATGAAAACGAAAGCCGTGGAGCGCAGGCGGCCTCCTGGGATCGCCGGCTTCCAGCCGGCCTTTTCCGTGGTCCGGTGACCGAGACCGGTGACCGAGACCGCGACCGTGGCCGGTGACCTTGGAAATTTAACCGTAAAAACCACGTGGCCGTGAAACCTTTTTAAAATTTGGGGCTCTATAAAGGCGGAATGTGCGTTATTGCACTAAAAATATTGGAGGTTGAACTATGTTTTTACAAGAAAAAGATGTTGAGTATTTGAAAAAGGAATTTGCAAGCATGGACAAAGATGTGTACATGACCTTTTTCACCACAGAACTGGGATGCCAGTACTGCAAGGACGAGGAGACCCTGCTGAAAGAGGTACTGGAAACATCGGACAAACTGCATCTCGAGATCAAAAACATCAATATCGACAAGGAAGATGCAGCCAAGTACAAGGTCAATGCTGCGCCGACCCTGGTATTGCGTGAGAAAGATAAGGACTTCGGTATCACATTCATGGGGATACCTGCTGGTCACGAATTTTCCGCATTTCTGGCTGATATCAAGATGATTGGCACCGGTGAACACGGGTTGTCCCAGAACACACTGTCGAAACTGGCATCCGTAAACTATGACGCGGAACTGTTGGTTTTTGTTACGCCGAGTTGTCCTTACTGCCCAGGCGCCGTACACATGGGACACAAACTGGCTTATGCCAAGGAAAACTGGCGTTCAGCCATGGTAGAGGCAATGGAGTTCCCTGAATTGTCACAACGTTTTGAGGTTCAGGCTGTTCCCAGGACCGTAATCAACAGCGATTCCTATTTCGAGGGAGCCATGCCGGAAGACATGTTTGTGGACCTGGTTATCAAGGGTCTGGAAGGTGTAACTACCGGACCTAATGGTGTGAAAAAACTCGGTATGTCCGCAAACAGGCCCATGGCATAAATGCCTTATAAAGACTGGTCTTCCGGGCCAGGAGGCCCGGGGGCTAAGCAGGCCGGGATACCGGATTTAGAGCGTTTTGTAATAGAAAGGTATTTAAGAATGCCGGCCGGAAGAGGGTGTTGATTTGATGGTAATTTCAGGGCGGGTTTAGAACTCGCCCCTACGAATATTGTGTAAATTCAGAGTGTTACGTTATAAGACAAATTGTGCGTTGGGTAACATAACGACTTTTTCAACACACTCTGGCGGCCCGCGCCCCACTCGGCCACGGTCTCGGTCTCGGGCCTCTGGCGTCGGGTCTCGGGACGCAGCCTGCGGCTGCTGCGGGACGGCCCTGCGGGCCTTAGGGAAGGCTCCCGTTGTAATCGGAAGGTCTCGGCCACGGACTCGGTCAACGGTCTCGGTTAACGGCTGAAAGACCAGGCGAGCCGCCCGCGCTCCACACGGTCACGGAAAAGGCCGGCAGGATGCCGGCCCCACTCGGCCAACGGTCTCGGTCAACGGTCTCGGTCAACGGTCACGGCCACGGTCTCGGTCACGGAAAACGCGGATTGTAATCAGAACTGGATTTTCTTGTCCCCGGGGAACTGCATCCTACCCTGTGGCATACGCAGTTCACTTCTGCTGCTGCGATTTTGCAGCATATTCGTAATCACGTGTGTTTCATTCCCGGCCTCAGTTACCGGGCGTTTTTTCTTGCCGCTCCGGTGGGTATCCTGAAACGAAAAATGGTTGACCTGGGGGTTGTATTCACGGTTGTACATGGGTGGCAGTTCCGTCTCAACCACCCTGGGACCCACGGGTGTGAGTTCCTCGTCATCGAGGCTGTCTGGCATCACCTCTTCCTGTTTTTCCTTAATGCCGGAGGCAATCAGGTACACCGACAACTTATCAGACTTGTCTTTTAATTGTGTCATACCCCATATGATGCTGGGCGAGCCATTGGTCAACTGCCGGATGGAATCCATCATTAGTTCACGTTCTCCAATCCGGAAATCCTGGGGTAACATCGCGCATACGATGACCTTTTCAGCGCCTTCCAAACTGACCTGGATCAGGGGGTCGTTCACAGCGCTGTCAATGGCCACTGACGCCCGTTTGTCGTCGCCTGTTTCTGCCTCGCCTTTGCTGATCAGGCACCTGCCTCCACCGGCAAGCACGGTCCTGATGTCGCCAATCTGGATATTTATGTACCCGGTCTTCTCGACGATATCTACCAGCGCCTGGATACTGTCGGCCAGCACGTTGTTCATGCTCTCATACGACTGGAACATCAATGCGTCGTCACCCAGTTGGTTCATGTTATCGTTGTACAGCAGCATGTAGGCGTCGGAATTTCGGGCAATCTCTTCGTGGGCGGTCTGTGCAATCCTGGTAAGGCCTTCGTGTTCGGATGGCATGACAACCAGTCCAAGGGTCAATATGTTGTGCTCCTTGGCTATTTTCAATATCTCTGGTGCACTGCCGGAGCCCGTTCCCTTGCCCAGCATAGCCACCACCACTACCAGGTCGGAGTCCTTCAGGTATTCGGCGATCTCCTCCTTGCTCTCCATGACCGCTTCCTTCCCCAGTTCCGGGTTTCCACCTGCACCTATGCCCTTGGTTTTCTTGATGCCCAGGTAGATCTTGTTTTTGGCCTTGCACGCCCGAAGTACCTGGACATCCGTGTCCGCTGCGATCAGGTCCACCCCCCGCAGTTCCCTGTTCACAAGGGTGTCAATCACCTTGAGTCCGCCATTACCGACCCCGATCACCGTGATCCTGATCCCCTGCTTCTGGCTCTCCGGCTCCAGGGAGAGTTCCAGGTTGTCCATGTCATTCCTTGTTTTCATAAGGCCTCCTTTTGCATGCGCCCACGCATTACCCCAAAAATCCGGCAGCCCTCGAGTACAGGGATGCCAGCCAACCACGTTTTTTTACCTCGTCCAACGGCCACATGGCCCTTGGCTCGTCCATTACCTTTTGATAAGCCGCAAACTTTGCCAGGCCCACTGCCGTGGCAAATTGCGGTGAATCCACCACGCTGCCCAGGCCCATAACATCTATGGGCGTGCCTATGCGCACAGGCACCTCCAATATGTCATGCGCCACCTCCATTATCCCTGGCAACGCAGCGGTCCCACCGGTCAGCACCACTCCACCCACGTAAACCATGGTAAACATGTGCTCACGCAGGGCCTTGGATATTTCGTGCAACATCTCTTCCAGCCTGGGCTGGATCAACTCCGGCAGGATCTGTCGGGACACGATCTTGTCGGGACGGTTTCCAATCCCCGGTACTGTAATCGTTTCATCCTCTCCGGCCAGTTCCGGCTGTGCGCAGCCAGACCGCACCTTGAGTTCCTCTGCCTTGTCAGGCGGCGTCCTGAGGCCCTTTGCAATGTCCTGGGTCAGCCAGTCCCCGCCAAAAGGCAACACGAACGCCCCTTGCAGCCTGCGCTGTCGCCACAGGGAAATGGACGTGGCACCTGCACCGATGTCCACCACCGCAGTACCCAGTTCCCGCTCGCTCGGCTCCAGCACGGCCAGGCCCGACGCCACGGGAGTCGCCACCAGTTCGCGTATCCTCAGGTTCGCCCTGCGCACGCAGTTCTCGATGTTTTCCACTGCCGTGGCATAGGCCAACGGCACCACCACCGACACGTCCAGCCTGACCCCGGCAATACCAACCGGGTCCGATATGCCCTCCTGGTCGTCCACTATGTACTCCTTGGGCATCACGCCCACCACGCGCCTGTCCACGGGCACCTGGAAATGCGTGGCCGAGTCCAGCACGTTCTGCACGTCCCGCAGGCTCACCTCGTGTCCCTGTATGCTGGTCATGCCGGATTTCTCGATCGTACCTATGTGCGAACCGCCAACGGATACCACCACCTCGGACACGGTTTGCCCAGACATCTTCTGGGCATCCCTGCGGCAATGTTCGATCGCCTCGACCGTTTTGGATATGTTGACCACCATGCCACGCTGGATCCCATCGGAAGGTGCTGTACCCACCCCCAGGATATTGAGTTTCCCCTGGATGACCTCCGTAACCAGCATGGTCACCTTGGACGTGCCGATGTCCAGCACGGCAAAGGTGTTCTGGCGTTGCCTGTCTGATCGCAGTTTAAAACGACTAATCATCTGTGCCTCCAATGTATCCTGCTGGCGGAAAGGGCTGCCCATGTGCCTTTTGCGGAATCCACCAGCACCGCGTGTGCCGGGAATCCAGTCCTGAATGCAGCCTTTCTGATCAGCCCGGGAATCATTGCCAGTTTCTTTTTCAACCCCTTCTCACCAAAATCTATGGTGATTGGCGGGTCGTTGAATATCACTGTAAAACCGGTAAAGGGTCGGTACGACACCCCCTTTGGCCTGTATATGGCATACTGGCGCAGCATACCCAACAATTTCAGCGTATTTTGTGCAATCACCTGGAATGCCGGTTCCGTTGCTGTCACGTCGTGGAAGACCACAATCGGCAGGTCCAGCGGCATCACCGCGCAATTATCCCTCATTGGTTTACCCCTGGTGGATACCAGGGTCACCTGGTTATCGGTCATGGCATAAAACGCCGGCCTGGCACCTGTCACGCTGATATACAAGACCCTGTCCCGGTCCCTGTATGCGTGTGCCGTATCAATGTACTGCGACGCCTCGCAACGTGCCTCAACCTTGCCTGGCGTAATCCGTGCAATATCCACCCGGTCCAACCCGCATGCCAGCCATGCAATCCCAAAGCCTATGTCCTTGGTTCGCAGCACCACATCACCAGCGCCGTTACCGTTATTCCAGCCCGAACACGCAAACATGCCCACCACGAACACTGCAATGGCAGCCCAAAAAGCCTTCATTGCACCTCCCATTGCAGCCCTTTGCCCACGAACCTCACCTCAGGCACCAATGACACGCCTGTTAGGGCCTTAACCCGCTCATGCACCTCCCGTGCCAGTTCCATCACGTCCCGGGCCGTGGCCCAACCCTGGTTCACCAGGAAATTCGCGTGTACCCTGCTGACCATGGCGCCACCACGCCTGGCTCCTTTCATGCCTGCACGCTCGATCAACTGCCCTGCAAACGGTCCATTCACCGGGTCCGGATTCTTGAAAAACGAACCTGCACACTTGGAGCCATGCGGCTGGGTTGCCAGGCGGTGGTCAATCAGTTTTTCGCGCATGGCGCGTTCCTCGTGCGATATGGAAGGGGCCAGACACACGATCACATACACCGCGACCCAGCCATCGGGTATCCATGCAGTCCTGTAACCAAAACGCATGGCTTCCGCCTCCATCTCGACCAGTTCACCGGCCGTGGTAACCAGGCCAACCCTGGATACAATCGAACCAATGGCCCGGGTCCTGGTGCCTGCATTCACGGCCACTGCACCTCCAATGGTGCCGGGTATGCCCACCAGGTCAGCCGTATTGCCAAGCCCCTGCCTCCACGCCCACCGGTGGAACGCCGGCAAGGCCGTGGCGCTGCCGGCCTTGACGTAAACACAATCCTGATCCCTGGACAGGACCTTGTAATATTCGAATCCCTTGCCCAGTTTCAACGTGATGCCCTGGATCCCGGCATCCGAAATCAACACATTTGTGCCGCCTCCCAGCATGGTCACCTGGATGCCCTGGGCATGTACCCGCTGTTGCAGCCGCATGAGTGCATCCACGCTGTTGACCCTGACCAGTACCTGGGCCGGACCACCGATCCCAAAGGACGTGAGGTTACGCAGGCCGCGATTTCGTTCCCATTGCAACTGGGGTATGTCACGGATGACATGTACTACGTTCATTGCCTGGCACCTCCCATTTTCAGCAGCCTTTCGGCAATTGTCCCGGCCGCATCCCTTTTGCATATCCCGCGGGCCGCACTTGCCATGGCGCCCAGTTGGTCAATGGAATCAAACAGCGAGGTCAAATCCCCGGCCACCTGTCGGACATCGAATTCCGACTGGATAACCAGCAACGCCGCGCCCTGCTGTTGCAGTGTAAGCGCATTGTAATACTGGTGGTTGTCCGCGGCAAACGGGAATGGAATCAACAGGCTTGGCAGCCCGGTCTGGCACAATTCCGCGATTGTACCGGCACCTGCCCTGGCCACCACGAAATCGGCCCACTTGTATGCACCTGCCATGTCGTCTATGTACGCCGACACACTGGCATCCACGCCTGCCTTGCGGTATGCCTCACGGGTCGTATCCACGTCCTGTTCCCCGGTCTGGTGCAACACCGTAATCCCGTTGATTTGTTGCCGGACCAGGCCAAACACCTGCGGCATTTGTTCGTTGAGGAACCGGGCGCCCTGGGAACCGCCGAACACCAGGATATGCCTGACCGGTGACGGATGTAACCCCTTGTCGATAAAACTGATGTCATTGCGCACCGGTGTTCCTGTGAGTTCGATTTTTGCCCGGGGGAAGTATTTTTTCGTGGCCTCAAAGGACAGGAATACACGGTCCACGAACCTGCCTGCCAGTTTGTTTGTAAGCCCGGGGATGGAATTTGCCTCCAGCAAGGCCGTGGGCACGCGCATCAGGAACGCTGCGCTGAGCACCGGCCCGGTGGTAAAACCGCCGAATCCCGCCACCACCATGGGTTTTAATTGGCGGATCAGGCGCATCGCCCTCATTACCACCAGTGGTAATTGAGCCAGATTGACCACGCGATCAATGCGTCCTGTCCCTTTTAACCCGCCTGACCGCAACACGTGTACGGTCAAATTGGCATTCTTCAGTATCCGCTGTTCGATGTGCGCACCACTGGTCACGATGTGGACGTCCATGCCGGGCTCGAGCCTGCGGATCGCCTGTGCCACTGCCACGGTAGGCAGCAGGTGGCCTCCTGTCTTGGTCGCTGTCAGTAGTATCAAGCCCTTATGCTTCATTCGTTCACCCTTGGCGCATAACGATGCAGCCACTCAATGCCGGCTATGGCCGCCATAAAGGCAACCATGGAGGAACCGCCGTATGACACGAACGGCAGTGTGGCCCCCTTTGTCGGAAACAGGTTTAATGCAACACCCAGGTTGATCACTGCCTGGGAAATGATCAACAGGCCCAGGCCCAGTGCCGCATAGCGCTGGGCCGGCGATTTCAATTGGATTGCGAGGTCTATGGCGCGCCACAAAATCACCAGGTACAAGGCGATCACGCTCAACAGCCCGGCCAGGCCCAGGTCCTCAACAAGGACAGCGACAATATAGTCGTTGTATTGCTCTGGCAGCCAGTGCAGCCCGCCAAGCAGTCCCTTGCCCAGGCCCGCACCCGTGAGCCCCCCCATCTTCACCATGGTGGACGACATGATAATCTGGTAACCCGTACCATTTGCAAACAGTTCCGGGAAGAAATGTGACAGGAAACGGGCCATCAGGTTTGGACTGATAAATACCACGCCCGCGAACATGGCGACCAGGATCACGGTCACCACTGCGATATGGGATTTTTTGACCATTGCGACCACGGCAATCAACAGGGACAGTGCGGACAACTGCAACAGCGAGCCCCTGTCAGGCAGCACCAGGAACACCACGTCAACAAACAACAGTGCGATCAAGGGCTTGACCAGGTATATGCTGGAGTACATGAGGTTCTCGTGCGAACGGCCCAGGCGATACGCAAAATACACGATGAACAGCACCTTGAAAAATTCGCCAGGCTGAAACGATACGGGCCCAAACCTGTACCACCTGGAGGCACCGCCAACATTGTGCCCCCAGAACAACAGCCCCAACAGCACAAACCAACCCGCCACCGTGGCCCAGCCAATGACCTTGTTCAGGCGGGTTTCATCCGTGTAAAGCGGCGTCCACCGGAAGGACACGATCAGGAAAAACAATACGAGCCCAACGACGAATGCAGCAATTTGTTTCCAGATCATCCGGTTCGCATTCACCAACTGGGCCTGGGTCGCGGCACGACCGAACACTGCGGAGCCCAGCACGCCGAACCCGATTATGACCAGGGCAAAAACCGAGGCCATCAACAATGGGTCGTAGCCGTGATCCACCTTGTGCATACCTGTCCGCATCACCTTACCTTTATCGATGCCAGGGCAAAGATCGCCAGCAGCACGGAAATGATCCATGCACGCACCACGATCTTCGGTTCATCCCATCCCAATAGTAAAAATGTATAGTGCACCGGCGCCATCTTTATCAGACGCCTGTGTGTCAGTTTGTAGTGTATGGTCTGGGCCATTACGGAAACGGCCTCCAGTACGAATATGCCAAATATGATAACTGACAAAAGTTCGTTTTTGGTCAGCAGGGCCAGGGAACCCAGGATTGCACCAAGCCCCAGGGCACCAGTATCACCCATGAATACCGTGGCTGGATACGTGTTGAAATACAGGAATGCCGTGGTTGCACCTGCCACGGAAGCCGCAATGATCGCCAGTTCCGATGCTCCGTCCACCTTTGGCAGCAGCAGGTACTTGGAAATATCGAATCCGCCCAGTTTGGCGCCTGCAAGGTACGCCAGGAGCACGAACGCACCTGAGCCGGTGATGATCACACCCGCTGCAAGACCGTCCATACCGTCGGTCAGGTTCGTTGCATTTGATGTCCCTACGACCACAATGCCAGCGAACAACAGGTAGATCAAAAACGGCAGGTGAATGGCAAAATGCCTGGTGCTGACAAAGGGGATGTACAGTTTCAAATCCCAGCCGATTGCCGGACCGGCACTGGCATAAAACCAGTAAAACAGGCCGAACACGATCAAAAACTCCAGGGCCAGCCTGATTTTGCCTGACAGGCCCTTGTAGTCATGCTCCATGACCTTTTTATAGTCATCGATAAAGCCGATCATGCCAAACAGCAGCCCGTTAAGTGCAGTAAACTGGACCAGGGGACTGGTGATGTCCGTCCACAACAGGGTGTTCAACAGGATACTGGCCAGGATCAGCACGCCCCCCATGATTGGAGTACCTTCCTTGGAATAGTGCTGCTTGGGACCGTCTTCCCTGACCACCTGACCCATCTTTTTTCGTTTCAAAAAGCGAATGAAACCGGGATACAATATCAGGGTCAGGATCAGCGAGGTTGCAAAACCGGCCATTATCCTGAATGACACGTACCGAAACACGTTGAACGGGTGCCACAGGTCAGTCAGTTGTTGGTAATAAATGTACAGCACTTATTGCTCCATCTCCAGGTCCGGTGTCATTGCGTTCTTGTTCCATATGGCTGTTAGGGTTTGCGCAATTAATTCCATGCGCATACCCCTGGAGCCCTTGATCAGGACAATTGGTTGATTGCCACCCAGGGTTTGAACCAGTTCGACCGCCTGTTTGTGGTCCTTTGCCCTGATAATCGCTTTCCTGTCCATGCCCTCCCCTGCCGCAGCATCGGCAGCCAGGCCCATTTGTTCGCCCATGGTGACAAACAACGATGCGCGGCTGTGGGCCACGCTGCGGCCGATACGGCGGTGCAGGTCACCCGAATCAGGACCAGCCTCCAGCACATCTCCCAGCACCACGACCAGGGGACGGTCAACCTGCGACAGCGTGTCCAGAGCAGCCTGTATGCTGGCCTCCGATGCATTGTAGGAATCGTCGATTACCACGCCGCCGCTTGTCCTCAAAACCTCCATGCGGTGTGCCTCGCCCCTGAATTTTGCGCTTGCATGTACAAAATCCCGAACATCCACACCCAGGGCCAGGGCAACGGCAGTGGCAGCGGCCAGGTTCATCGCATGTTGCAGACCCAGCACACCCAGTTTGACATCGATGACATTGCCGGCAACACGCAAAGTGCAGGCGGTCTTCATGTCATCGGTCACTTTGGCAGCCATCACCCGTACATCCGCCGATTCCGACCTGCCAAACGTGACCACCCTGCCCGCGAGCCCCGCCATTCCCATCACCCTGGGGTCGTCCGCGTTCAACACGGCCGTACCGTTTTTTGGCAGCGCACGCACCAGTTCCGATTTCGCCGCGGCCACACCGTCCAGGTCATTGAATGACTCGAGGTGCGAACCTGACACGCCGGTAACAACAGCGACCTTGGGCTGGGCAATGCCGGCCAGGAACTGGATTTCACCAGGGGCTGACGTCCCGTATTCCAGGACAGCCCACAGGTCAGAAGGCCGCGTGCCCAACACGGACAACGGCAGGCCAATTGCATTATTGTAATTCCCCGGTGTTGCAGCCACGGCCCCGAATGCCGAAAGGCCAGCCGCAATCAAGCCCTTTGTCGATGTCTTGCCCACGCTGCCCGTAACCCCGACCACCGTGGTGCCCAGCAGGTTCAACCAGGCCGCGGCCATGTCCTGCAACGCGGTCAGCGTATCAGTCACCGCAACCACAAAGGCCCTGTGTGCATAAGGCCTTACCAGGGGTTTGAACTCGTCTATCCTGTCCCTAACAATCAACACGCCTGCCGCACCCTGTTCCAGCGCATCCCTGACAAACGCATGCCCGTCCCGGTTACTCCCTTTAAGCGGTACGAACAAACAACCGGGCCGCACCCTGCGGCTGTCTATGACCACGCCGTTCGGTGCATCTATCCCGTGGCCCTGCACTATCCGGCCGGCAGTTGCCTCGGCAATAAATTCCGCATTCAGGCTGTATTCGCTTTCAGGCGGCATCTTTAATACACTCCTTGACAGTCTCAACATCGTCGAAATACCTCTTTTTTGTGCCTATAATCTGGTAATCCTCGTGTCCCTTGCCTGCGATCAACACCGTGTCATCAGGACCGGCCTCGGCCAATGCCCTGCATATCGCCTGGCGCCTGTCCTGCACAACCACATACGGCGGATGCGCGGCCGTTTCCCTGACCCCGGTCTCAATGGCATCAATTATGGTCATTGGGTCCTCTGTCCGCGGATTGTCCGAGGTCAAAATCAGGTAATCCCCAGCGCAGGCAGCCCGGCCCATCAACGGACGCTTGCCCCGGTCCCTGTCGCCACCGGCACCGAACACCACTATCAACCTTCCACGTGTCAAAGGCTTTAACACGCCTATCACGTTTGACAGGGCCGCCGGCGTATGTGCGTAATCCACAAAACAGGCAGGCCCATGTGCCCCGGTGTCAACCCTTTGTAACCGCCCAGGTATTGCATCGAGCCCTGCGATTCCCTGGATCGCCAGGTCCATGGGTCCACCAAGGGCAAGGGCCACGCCAGCGGCTGCCATAATATTGTAAATATTGTGCCTGCCGGTCAGTTTCGTGCGCATATCAAAGGCGCCTTCCGGGGTCACCAGTTTCAGTTGCGTGCCCTGCAGGTCCGTGTGCCAGGCGTCCGGGTGTATGGCTGCCGATGCGTCAAACCCGTAATCCAGGACCCGTGTCGGGCATGACTGGGCAAAGTAATCGAACCTGGGATCATCACGATTCAACACGCAGGCCTTGTTTTCTTTCGAGGATTGGGCCAGGACCTCGCTGAACAACAGGCTTTTTGCCTGTGCATAGGCATCCACGGTGCGGTGATAATCCAGGTGGTCACGCGTCAAGTTGGTAAACACGGCCACGTCCAGTTGCAGCCCGACCAGGCGACCCTGGTCCAATGCATGGCTGGATGCCTCCATGACCACGGCCCTTGCACCGGCCTTGCGCATGGCGGCCAGGTATGCCTGAACCCTCAGCGGGTCCGGCGTGGTCATGTCCGCTTTTTCGTAAAAACCAGGCCATTCGCGCAGGATCGTGCCCATTAGACCGGGTTCAATGCCCATGCCCTGCAATGCCGCCCTGATCAGGAAGGTCGTTGATGTCTTGCCGTCACTGCCAGTGACCGCTATTGCGGCCAGGTCCATGGACGGATTATCAAACCAATTGGCTGCCATCCGGGAAAGGGCACGCCTGGTATCATCAACCCGGACGATACACTTTGCCCTGACATCCACGGGACGCGACACCACCAGTACAGCGGCACCCTTTTGGACCGCCTTGGCCGCAAATTCATGTCCGTCAACACGCGTACCAGGCACACACACAAAGCACCCGCCCGGACGGACCTGCCTGCTGTCCGCAAACACACCGCTGCACTCCACATCCACGGTGCCTGCAAGCACCTCGTGACGGACCCCTTTCAGCAATTCTTGCAACCTCATATCCCTGCCTCCTTCGACTGCGTAACCATGGGCAGGAATGTGCGAACCAGATCCCTGAACACCGGACCAGCCGCGGAACCACCGTACTTGTGGAATTTCGGGTCAATGATCGTAACAACAATCACCAGCCTTGGGTCATCACACGGCGCAAAACCTGCAAATGTCGCCACATAGTGCCCCGCGCGGTAATGTCCACGCACGTTGATCTTGGCAGTACCGGTCTTGCCACCCACGCAAATACCCTCAGGCACTGCCAGCGTACCCGTACCACCCTTTTGTGTCACCGCGATCATCGCCTTGCGCACTGCCACTGCCGTTTTCCGGGAAATTATCCTGACAAAATGAGGTTTCGGCGCCTGCCACAGGACCTTGCCATGCTGGGACTGGACCCTCAACTTGATGTTCAGTGGTGCGCCCATGCCGTTATTCGCGATGATTGAAATCGCACGCGCAATCTGGAGAGGGGTCACCCTGTAACCATAGCCATAACTGACGCCCGCCTCTGTAATGCCTCGTTTCCACCTGGATACAGGCACGATGTAACCCGATTGCTCGCCAGGCAAACCAATGCCCGTACGCCTGCCCAGCCCCAGAGCCTTCAGGCCGTTATACAGCATCTGCGGGCCTTCCTTTTTTCCCAGGAAGGCGAACGCACAGTTACTGGAATGCTTGGTGGCCTCGATCACCGTGATCCAGCGCGACTTCGAATAATGCGTGTCATGCACGGTATTACTGCCAATCTTGCATGTACCGTGGTGGGTATCCAGCATGCTCGTCAGGTCCACCACGTGATGTTCAATGGCCGTTGCCAGTGAAAACACCTTGCCCACGCTGCCAGGCTCATATGAAAACTGGATCGCCTTGTTTGTGCAGGGACTTGAACCATCATCATCCCTGCTGTTACTGACACATTTCCGGGTGTACATGGACATGCTGATGGCAGGAACGGACGCCATTGCCAGCACCTGGAAGGTTTTAGGGTCCATGACAATTGCAGCACCGCCCTTTGCGCCCAGCACCTTAACCTGCCTGGCCAAATGCATGTAGGCTATGGCCTGGATACGCTGGTCCACTGTCAGGACCACGTCGCTGCCATCCAGTTGAGCCGGATCAAATGCCTGGGCCTTTGAAACATCCACGGCCAGCCGGATATGCGTCTTGTGATCCACGTATGCCTTGAACCTGTCCTGTTTGGCCTTCAACACCTTGTCAAAGCCCCTTTCCGCACCAAACAAAGGAATACCCTGCTTGCTCATCAAGCCAATCAGGTTGCTGGCAGTCAGGCTGGCAGGGTAGTTCCTGGTCGGAATACGTCTGACCACGAAACCACCGTACTTGGTGGTAATGCGCTGTAGCAGGGTGGCCTTGTAAACCCCCAGGTTACGCTGTACCACGAACCCCGGCCACTTCCTTGCTATGACCCACAGGAACCGGTCTTCCGGCAGGCCCGTGGCCTGGGACAGTACCCGCGCCGTGTCAGCAGGCCCTTGACGCAAAAATTCAGGTCCCTTGAATATGAGCGCCGGTTTCATGGAAGATTGTGCAAACACCTCCCTGGCGGTCCTGTCCAGGATCCTGCCCCGCATGCCCTTTATTGTCTGGGTTTTCAAAACCCGGTAATCCAGGTTTTTGAAGGTTACAAAGCCTGATTCCTTCAGTCTTACCCTGGCACCGATAGCCCTGACACTCATGGTCTGGTTCGCTGCATGCACCAGGCCAACCAGCAATACAATGGTAAAAACGGCCCCTATCAATCGAATCCGCAGGGTCTCGGCATCGTGCATCTTGTCCATAATCGCGGAATTCATCCGCTGAAACCGGCTTGTTATGTACCTGCCTACAGTCATTGCCTGCCGAGCCTCGCATTACACCGGCGTCCTGTCAGGGAATCGCCGCCCAGTTTTGCACACGTCCCGTACGCCTTCCTGGCGCCTGTGATGTCGCCCTGGCGCTCCAGTATCAAGCCCTTGTACAAGTAGGGCTCCGCGTATTTCGGACACTTTTTTATTGCCTGGTCCAGGGACAGGGTTGCATCGTTCAGCCTGCCCTGCTTGAACAGGACTATCCCCAGTTCATCGAAACCCAGGCAAAACTTGGGATTCAGGAACACGGCCCTGCTTAGATGTTGCCTGGCCTGGTCAAGTTTGCCCAGTTTAAACAGCGCCCACCCGGTATTGGCCTCGGCCAGGTACGGTGTGGGATACATCTCCTCGTTCAGCAAGGGCCTCAACACCTTGACCGCATCCCTGTACATGCCCATTGCAATATAGGCGGACCCCAAATTATTACGCGCAGGATAGAACTTCGGATCGATCTGCAGTACGCGTTTAAATTCCTCGACTGCGCCTTCCATATCCGCCCGCCCCATGAGGATGAACCCCCGCAGGTAGTGTGCCCTTACGTTGTTCGGATTCAGGCTAAGTGAATGCCGTAATTCCTGCAACGCCATGGCTATGTTATGGGTATCCACGTAATTTCGGGCCAGTTTATAGTGGTATTCGGACTTTTTATCAGGACTCTCTTTCTTCTTGGTCCGGGTGGCAGGAATTGTACAGGCACAGGAAAACAGCACCAGGACCAGTCCAATCCTCTTCACCATGACCCTCCCGTGGCCAGCAGGTCCGTATTCGTTGACTTGACATGTGGCTCGGCATAGCGTGCCAGGCCCAGGTTACGTCGCCTGTTGACTGTCGATGTATCCTCCCACCAATACCTGGTCAGGTGAGCGGCCTGCGCCCTGAACATCAATCGTACGGAGTTCCCCAGCGAGGATAGTTGCGCTGACAGGTTCTGGTATTCCTTGTAGATCTCCACGGTTTGCTGGAGTTGCTTCTGGGCCTCTGCCGCTGTCATCATCCAAGCGCGGTTGTTTTTGGCGGCATTTGTCAATAAAATGCTGCACAACAGGGTCACCCCGGCCATCAAGACCAACCAGTAAATGCTCCAACCTTCCTTCATATGGGCCTCCTTATATACCTGAGCCTTGCCGAACGCGCCCTCGGATTGGCCTCGACCTCCTGGTCATCCGGGGTAATACCTTTTTTGTACGGCGTCTCCCACCCCCGGGTCCTGAGCGCGGCAAAGGCCTGTTTCACCAGGCGGTCCTCGATGCTGTGGAATGTCAGAATTGCAACCCTGCCGCCAGGTGCGGTAATATTTTCCAGGTCCTTCAAAAACGCCTTCAGTGCATCCATTTCCCGGTTTACCGCCAGGCGTAACGCCATGAACGGCAACGTGGCAGGGTCGTGCTTACGGTGGTGTCCCAAAACGGCACGGCTGATACCCGCCAGGTCCCTGGTCGTACGCAGCGAGCCCTCCTGGATCGCCTTTTTTATAGCCCGTGCCAATACCGCAGGCCTGGTTACGCCCGCATCCCGAAACAACGCGGCCAGTTGATTCGGGCGCATGTTTCGCAGTATGTCCATGGCCGTTACCTGGCTCCCTGGGTCCATGCGCATGTCCAGGGGCTGCGCGCCCTGAAACGAAAAGCCCCTGTCCGATGCCAGTTGCATGCTCGATATGCCCAGGTCCACCAGCACCCTGTCCGCCTGTATGCCTGCCAGTTCCTCAGCCGCAAACCTGTAATCCCGATTCACCAGCCTCACCCGGTCACCAAACCCGGACAGGTTTTTCCTTGCTGTTTTGATTGCGTCCGGGTCCTTGTCAAAGCCTACCAGGCGCGCGTCCGGGCCGCAGGCCTCCAGCAATGCCCTGGCATGGCCGCCCGCACCAACCGTGCAATCCAGGATCACACCC
Source organism: Deltaproteobacteria bacterium (assembly GCA_015493765.1). Taxonomy (GTDB): domain Bacteria; phylum Myxococcota_A; class UBA9042; order DTJE01; family S145-11; genus S145-11. The sequence goes on along the minus strand of WGCQ01000008.1, from coordinate 1,325 downwards.
ACGTTCAGTCCTGCCAACAAGCCGATTACGGTATTCAGCATGACAGGTACATGTTCGGGCATCACTCGTTCTCCTGGTTATCCTCTATGTTCTGGGTAGCATCAATATAGGCACTTTGCTCAATCTTTTCCATCATGGCGGCCACCTTGGACCGGGTTTCCTGGTCTATACGCTGCCACTCGGATTCGGACATAATCCGCAGCATAGGACCACGCCCCTGCATCACGATCTTCTTGGACCCCTTGAACATGTCCCGGTAAATTTTAGGGATGGTGACCCTGTGCGCAGTATCCACGTTGGCCGTACCGGCCCTGGAAAAATACCCGTCAATCGCAACCTGGCGCTCGGTGGGTGAAATATCCTTTTGTTGCATGAAATTATTGAAAAATTCATTGAATCTTGATACCGTAAATATGTCTAAATACCGGCCATTGGGGGCTGGTACGATGCGGAGGTCCTCGGGATTGTTATCGAGATACTTGGACAGGTCATGGGGCAAGGGGAAGCGGAATTGGCCGTCCAACCGTGTGTCCTGTACACCAAAAATGGATGATTTACTGCCCATTCAGTCCAACCTCGAAAGAGTATCTTCAACTACTACGATGCATCTATATTCTACTTACGTCAACTATTTTTCACCTATTTTTCACTATCCGTACCTAAAAGTCCCAAAAGTCTTGGTATATCAAACCCTTAATTTCGAAAAAAAAGACAAAATTTTTTTGAAAAAAAACCAGGATTAAATTAATCATATAAACATTTGATTGGTGTATCTCCTGCTAATATATTGACCTGTAAAAGAATTTTTCGAGTTAAGTTCCTTGACGTACGTCAAGTCCGCCTGTATCAAGGGTTTGGTAAACATCAGCAGCAAACTCTTTGATTTTATTGGTGATTTTTAGAGTCAACAAAACGGTTTTATCCGAATCTCCCGGATTCTCACAACAGGAATGTAAAGTCATTCGCTCTTGTAGTCAAATTTTTTACAGATCAAAGCATCGGCCCTCAATTACCAGATTCCCGAATTTAGTCAGGTAATTTTTGGGGGGAGCCGACTTCGATGTAGGCAAATGATTGAAAATAAAGACAATTTTTAGAGGCAGAAAATCAAATTACCCCGAGAATCAACGGTAAGATGGGGTTTTCCGGCTCTAATCCTGCAAAAATTCCAAATTTTTACCCCAACCGGGTCGTTTAATATCCGTATTCCGTGGCCGTGACCGTTGGCCGTGGCCGTTGGCCGTGACCGTTGGCCGTGACCGTTGGCCGTGACCGTTGGCCGTTGGCCGTTGGCAGTGACCGTGGCCGTTGGCCGTGGCCGTTGG
>WGCQ01000007.1 GCA_015493765.1 Deltaproteobacteria bacterium | reverse complement strand
GGTCACGGCCTCGGTCACTGAATTCTGGCTTCGGGTTTCGGGTCTCTGGACGCAGCCTGCGGCTGCTGCGGGACGGCCCTGCGGGCCTTTCGGGAAGGTTCCCGTTGCAACCGGAAACCTCAGCCACGGCCACGGAAAGGCGGGCGAGGCCGAGGGTGTTGATTTGATGGTAATTTCAGGGCGGGTCTGAGACCCGCCCCTACGAATATTGTGTAAATTCAGTGTGTTACATTACAAGGTAAATTCTGTGTTGTGTAATATGACGACTTTACACACACTCCTGCGGGCTGCGCTCCACACGGCCAACGGCCCACGGTCACGGCCACGGTCAACGGTCACGGCCACGGTCAACGGCATTTTGGCTGTATCCACTTCATTAATTCAGCCCACACCCGTTTTTTATTGGATTCGACATTGACAGATTTTACAATACCGGTATAAATAAATAGACTGGTGCTGGAGGTGGTAATGCCTGATTCGTTTTTTACATCGACACTAAGGGCCGTGATTGGGTGGGGCCGAAAGTATTCGATGTTTCAGTATCCATTCGTAACCGCCTGTTGCGGCATGGAATACATGTCAGTGAGCTGTGCACACCATGATATCGCACGCTTTGGGGCCGAGATTCCCAGGTTTACGCCGCGCCAATCGGATGTACTGTTCGTGGTTGGTACGATAACGCACAAACAGGCACCCGTACTGCGCAGGGTATGGGAACAGATGTGCGACCCCAAGTGGGTGGTTGCGTTTGGTGCGTGCGCCAGTTCGGGAGGTTTTTACGACAATTATGCAACAGTTCCTGGGATTGACCACATCATACCTGTGGATGTGTACATTCCCGGTTGTCCGCCCAGGCCCGAGGCGGTACTGGACGGTGTCGGCATGTTACAGGACAAGATCCAGCAGGGTCCCCTGCTGTTGAGGTGATTATGGCCTCGAATATCGACCTGAGGACTTTCAGTTATATAGACATTCTCCAGCCGCAGTTGGCGTCCTTTCTGGCCACCGTGTCCAAGGGATTCCACCCGCTGGAATACCAGGCTTCACTGTTTATCGAGATTGCCCCCGGCATGATGATCAATGTGATCACGGATGCAATCCTGAAAAATACCGACGTTATACCCAGCATGCAAATAGTTGAAAGGGCCTACGGTATGCTGGAGGTGCACCATACGGACCAGGGCCAGGTAAAAGAGGCCGGCAGGGTCGCGTTGGACATCCTGGGCATGAAGATGGAAGACCGTCTGAAACCCAGGATTGTATCGGGCCAGGTCATTACGGGTATAGACAATTACCAGACCCACCTGTTGAACCGTATGCGACACGGGGCGTACATCGTTGCGCAGCAAACACTGTATATCCTGGAGGTGCATCCTGCCGGGTACGCTGCCATTGCCGCAAACGAGGCGGAAAAGGCCAGTCCCATCAACGTGATGGAGGTCAGGACCTTTGGCGCGTATGGTCGGGTGTACCTGAGTGGCATGGAAGACGATATAAAAGAGGCGGTAAAGGCTATCGAGCACGTGCTGGAATCAACCGAAGGCCGGCACAACCCCGGACATTCGCTGGTATATTAAACCGGGCGAATCTCTGATTAATTTATTGAATATGTGACGGACCTGGCGTGAAATGATGTAAGGTTTAGTGACCCGGCAGGCAGGGAAATGTTCTTGAAAAACAAGTATTTTATACCAAGGCAAAAAGTGGATTTACCCTGGAGTGACCTTTCGTTCGTGAAATCCGTGGTTGCCCCCCGACCACAAGAAAAATCTTTTGTGTCCAGGCTGGAACAGACCTTTGTACAACAGTACGGGGCTGATTCGGCGTTCGGAGTCAGTTCAGGTACCAGCGGAATCTATCTGGCATTGAAATCCCTGGGTCTGCCCGCCGGAGCAAACGTGATACTATCGGCACTGAACTACCATTCCATCCCGAAACTGGTCAGACAGATGGGATTCAATCCCGTATATGCGGATGTGGATGAAAGGACCTGGCTGGTTTCCCCTGAAAGCCTGGAAAAGGCTATCCGACGATACAAACCTGTAAAAGCAGTAATCGTGACCCACCTGTTCGGGTTGTTTCCTGAAATACACAAAATAATGGACATCTGTGAACATCACGACATCCCGGTTATCGAGGACTGCGCCCATTCCGTTTTTGACGGCCCTGATAACAGGTTCCTTGGCACTTATGGCAAGGCAGCAGTCCTGAGTTTCAGTACGACAAAGCCGTTGAACCTGTCCGGTGGGGGTATGGTCCTGTCCAACGATTTGGGGCTGACAAAGGTCATAAAGGCCAATTACGCATCATTTAAGGCCCCCCCCCACCTGGACCTTTTGAAAAGCACCATGATGACCATTTTCCAGGCGCTTATGACCTCGGATACGGGTTTCCCGGTACTGGCTTACCCACCTATACGCGTGGCTGTGGATGTATTAAATCTTGACGTGGAACTACGCAAATTCAGGATCAGGCACAGGCAAAACGTTGCCGTAGTCGAACAAAGACTGCACGAAATCCAGGGGTATTGGGCCTTGACAAAAATGTCAAGACTGCGTGCTGACAATGAATGGAAAAAGGAGATGACTCAAATCCTGGCGCATCAGTTGGAAAATAGGTTTACATTTCCATTTATCGATAAAAAACGCACCCCGGCCCTGCTGTTTTTTCCACTCTTTTTTGAAGAGCCGACGAAAGCCATGAAGTACCTGCTACGCAAAGGGGTGGACACCAAGATGAATTATATGACCGACTGTTCAAACGGCGAATGCGGGACCGCTGCAAGGTTTTCCGGGGGAATGGTCTGTCTGCCCATGCATCCCTCCATCACCAGGGACAAGTTTTTGTACATGGTTGATGTGGTCAAAGGCATGAAATAACCTGCAAAGGCTTATTCCTTCAGGTATTTTACGATCTCCTTTAATGACCAGGGCTTCAGCGAATAAAGCAGGTTCAGGTCAAGGGCACCGGAAAAACCACACCCTGTACACCTGGGTTCGGGTAATTCTTGCAATGCCTGTTTCAGTGGGACCTGAATCAGGCTTGGAAGTTGGGCGTCGTAAGTTATACGGTCGCATGGCAGGAGGGTCCCGTCAGGGTTGATCACCACGAAAATTCGACCTGCCGCGCATTTTATGGGCCTGAAATCCGGCCAATCCCTGATGTATTTCAACTGGTACAGGGAATTGTATATGTGCGTATTGCCTTTTTTCTTTTCCTCTATCAGGTAGTCTATGGCGGACCGGTAAGTCCTTTGATCAGGCAGAAAATCAGTGTTTTTCAGGATTTCTTTGTGCTTTATCTTAATCGGCTGAAACACGATCTCGCAATCCACTTTTTCGGCGAAATCCACGAGGAAGGGCAGGTGATTCACGTTGTATTTCGATATCGTGGTATTCAAGGAAAAGCGGATTCCATGTTTTTTACACAGGTCGATTGCGTGCATCACTGTTTTGAAGGACCCTTTGGAGCGGTTTGTGTCGTGGACCTCTTCAGGGCCGTCGAAACTCAACTTTATTACCTCGACCCTGGCCAGGTCATGGACTCGCTTATCCATGGCAAACCCTGATGTGGTGATCGTAGGTGAAATACCCAAGTTATAAGCAGCATCAACGATTTTTCCAATATCTTTCAATAACAGTGGTTCACCACCGGAAAAAGAAATCCTGGTGGTCCCTGCCCGTGCAAGTTGTTCCAGGATCATTACCACCTGTTCCGTGGAAAGTTCCTTTGTTTTCAGATGCTTGTATTCACAGTACAGGCAATCCCAGGGACATCTGTACAATAAATTGAACCTCACGGCCACAGGAAACCTGTGCCCTGTCAGCCTGCTACTCAGGATCTCGATTCCGGAGAGAATTTTTTTGCCTGCTTTCAATGCTCACACATTAACGCTTTAAAATACCTGCTTTCGCACGATAAAAGACTTATTTATTATAACAGGTAATTTGGGGTGCTGTTACCATCTTGACAAAAAACCTGAAAATGTCTAATAGATGGCTGTCATTGTGAGGTAAGGCATGTCAAAGTTCTTTGGTTTGTTCGGCGGAAAGAGTGCTGACAACAGGGCAAGTATTCCCATCATCACGATAGCCGCGGAAAAGGGCGGAGTCGGCAAGACCACCACAGCGGTAAACCTGGCCGCTGACATGGTGGCCATGCATGACCTGCAGGTGTTACTGGTGGATATGGACCCGCAGGGACACGTGTCCGAGGCATTGAAGGCACTGGTAACAGAACGGGCAAAACAGCCGCTGTCCGAGATGTTAATTACACGTAAACACCGGTTCATGGACGCCGTAACCGCTACCGGCTTGCGGGGACTGTACGTGGTGCCTGCGGACAGGTCCCTGCGCCAGACCGAGTCCGTACTGGCCGGCAGGATCGGCAAGGAATTTGCCCTTGGCAAGGCCATGGCCGATGCCCTGTCTTCGTTTGATTGCGTGATAGTGGATTCCCCGCCGAACCTTGGAAATTTGACGCTGAACGCGGTGGTTGCCGCATCCCATATCATTGTTCCCGTGGACATGAGTCCCCTGGCTGCCACGGCCTTAAGAAACATGATGCAGACCCTGGATACCATCGAGTATTCGCTGGGAAGGGGCCCTGAATTATTGGGCGTGCTGAGGACCAAGATGGACCGCCGCAGGGCCAAGGTAAACCAGGGGGTGGGTCAGGCCCTGGAGGAAGATTTCAATGACCTCCTGTTTGAGACCGTGGTACCCGAAAATACGGCGGTAACCAGGTCACAAATGGCCGGTGTTCCGCTGCATTTATTCGACAGCAGGACTCCGGCGGCAAAGGCCTATGCGGATTTTACCAACGAGGTCCTTCAGAGGTTGCAGGCATGAAGAGTGAACAGAGACGTAACCAGATCCTGGAGGCCGCGGAAAGGGTCTTCGCACGCAAGGGATTTCACGCGGCCAACGTGTCAGATATTGTGCAGGAAGCCGGTATTGCACGGGGCACGTTTTATTTGTACTTTGTCAGCAAGCGGGCGGTTTTCGAGGCACTGCTGGACAAATTCTTTCCACTGCTGGTCAGCAAGGTAAAGGCCGTATCCCAGGACCAGGGCGTAGAAGAAATCTGGGAACAATTACGCCAGAACACGAAAGGGATCCTGAAGGTTTTCCTGGATAACCCGGAACTGGCGCAACTGGTACTGAACGAGGCCGTGGGCCTGGACAAGGGTTTTGATGAAAAATTAATGGATTTCTACCACAAACTGATAATTTATACCAAGGAAAGCCTCGAAGTGGGCATGGAAATGGGCCTGGTCAGGCCCGACATCAACCCGTTTGTTATTGCAACGGCAATCATCGGCGCGGTAAAGGAACTGGTGTACGACTTCATGCACCTGGATTTCAAGGAGGTGGACCTGGATACACTGGTGGATAACCTGCTTTCGTTTACATTGCAAGGCGTCTTTGACCACAGGATCATCTCGCTACTGGGCGGGGAGCAGGATTGAGTAAATCCGCGGTATGGCCGGCCGGGGCCTTTATTGCTGCCTGCCTGGTGGTGGCAGTGGCCCACTACACCGGTGCATTCGCATCGTTCGAAGGGACCCTGATCGGTGCCGGATTTATTGTCCTGGCCTTTTTTGCAGCCAGCAGGCAAGGCATAAAGGACAGGCAAATCGGACTCGTGGTCAGGCCCATAACTCGCACCTTGATGCCGGCCATATGGGCTGCCCTGATCATTTTTCCGGTCTTCTCGGTCGGTTACCTTGGCTGGATGCACCTGTGGGGACATAAAATCGAAATACCAACCGCGCCTTTCACCATGTACCGGCCCGAACTCACGGGACGCCGTGTCCCGGCACCAGGCACGATCGGCCTGTACGCGATCGGCAACGAGATTATTTTTACCTCACGCGCTGGCCGTACCACAAGGCTGCACGTAAACCCCATTAACTGCGACATCACCCGTGGACGGACAGCCCTGTATTTGAAAAACGGACAATCCCGGGGGGTTGACCTGCGCAGGTGCAGAGGCTTTACAGTCCGGGCCGATAACGCAATCCTGGTAGCCCCGGGGCACAAAAGGACACCGGTACTAACGGAGCACAGGTCCTGGTGGAACCTGGTTTTACTGTTCCTGGTGGAATTACTGGGTGTGGCCCTGCCCGAAGAACTATTTTACCGAGGTTACATGCAGGCGGCGTTAGGCCGCATATTTACAAAAAAGGTCCGCATACTCGGCGCTGAAATGGGTTGGGAGGTGGTAATTGCTGCGGTACTTTTTGCGCTCGGGCACCTGATTACAGTTCCCGCCCTGTTTCGCCTGGCCGTGTTTTTCCCCGGCCTGTTATTCGGGTACCTGCGGGAACGCAGCGGTTCCCTGGTTGCCCCAATAGTGTTTCATGCCATGTCCAATTGTTTGATGTACGGGCTACAGGGGTTTGTATCCTGGTGACCGGGATCCCCATCTAAAATCCCGGGATCATGTCGGCCGGGGCGCCAACCCCGAATTCATGCAGGGAATAGGTGACCACACCCAGGCACACGTCCTTCTGGGTATAAACGACCATGACCTCGCCGATCTTTTCCCTGGGATAGTCCTTGATGTGGTCGGTGTC
>WGCQ01000006.1 GCA_015493765.1 Deltaproteobacteria bacterium | reverse complement strand
GATAGATTTGAGGACAAAGGTTGTTGGAAGTGGTGCAGATGCACGGAGATGAAGTTGTTTGAGCGCAGGCGTGGCAGAGCCACGTCGAGCATCAAACAACTGAAAGCGACACAGCAGATGGGCCGCTAACAACAACCGACTCCCAAATCTGATCGAGGGACCCGGGGCAGGTCGAGGCCGGCGAGGAATCAGACGGCAGGGACACAGTCGGACCCAGTAACCGATATGCATCGCATATCAATAAAAAATCTTGCAATTCAAAAAACGCTATAAATGCATGCAAATACGCCGCTATGATCGCCAAATGCTTACCCTACATCGAAGATCCCTCGGTGTCAGGATTCAACTTGACCCCAGGACTGCCAGGGTTATAATGGATTGGCCATGGAGAATCGTTCAAAAAAACAGGTTATACTGGTGGACGGCAGTGGTTACCTGCACCGGGCCTATCACGCGGTCAGGGACCTCAGCACCAGCACGGGCATACCTACCAATGCCGTGTATGGCGTGCTGTCCATGCTGAAGAAGATCGAAAAGGACATGCATCCACAGTACATCGCGGTGGTGATGGACAAGTCCAGGCATACATTTCGAAACGACATGTATCCGCAGTACAAGGCCAACCGCCCGCCGGCGCCGCAGGACCTGGTTCAACAGTTTGCACTTGTCAGGCAGTTGATCGAGGCACTGGGCTACCCGATGCTGGAAATGGACGACTACGAGGCGGACGACATCATGGGTACGCTGGCCAGGCAGGCCGTCGAACAGGGCTGGGAGTGCGTGATACTGACCGGCGACAAGGACCTGGCACAGGTGGTGACCGAAGATTGCCGGCTATACGACGCCATGAGGGACCGATGGATGGACCCGGAGGGCGTGCAGGAGCGTTTCGGCGTGCGTCCGGAGCAGATCGTGGATTACCTGGCCCTGGTGGGTGACCAGTCGGATAACGTGCCCGGGGTCAAGGGCATCGGTGCAAAGGGTGCGGCGAAACTGTTGCAGCAGTACGGCAGCCTGGAACACATATACGAACACATCGACGAACTGCCTGCGCGGACGAAACAGGCACTGCAGCAGGGGCGTGACAATGCATTCCTGTCAAAAAAACTCGTCCAGTTGCGCCTGGACTCCCCTGTTGGTGTCGGGGTGGACGAATTGCAACGAAAACCAGTGGATCGCGAGGCGCTCAAGGCGTTGCTGACCAGGCTGGAATTCCATTCAGCTCTGCGGGAATTCGGGCTGGATGATGGAGACGGTGCAAAATACGAGGTAACGGTCGTCAAGGCGGCATCGGAATTTGACGAAATGCTGGCCATGGTCAAGGATGCCGGGGTCGTTACCCTGGTCCATGCCACGGATTGCCAGGGGCCCAGGCATTGCACCCTGCGTTTCCTGGGCGTCAGTACACAGCAGGGCCGGGCCTGGTCCATGAATGCGGACGAAGCCCGCGTTGCGCGGTTGTTCAAGGCACTGCACGGGAAACAATGGGTTTGCAACGAGTTCAAGGTGTTGTACGAGGCGACCCGGCAATTGGGCCTGGAAATCACGCCACCAACCATGTCAACGGACCTGGCCTCTTACCTGCTGGCCCCCCACCAGGACGGACACGCACTGGACAGGGTGCTGCGCAGGTTCGGCGTGCATCTGACCGATGGGGACCAGTCCCTGCAATGGGTCGGACAGGCCGCGGCGGCAGTGCAGGGTATTCTGCCGAAAATACAGGAGCAACTGGCCGGGCAAGGCCTGGAGCACCTGTTAAAGGACGTGGAAATGCCCCTTGCCGAGGTACTGGCGCGCATGGAACTGACCGGCATGGCAGTGGACCCGTCGCGACTGGCGGAACTGTCCAAGGAGGTGCGCGGCATGCTGCAAAACCTCGAGGCAGGTATATACGACGCCGCAGGCGGGGTGTTCAATATCGGTTCACCCAAGCAACTTGCGGAGGTTTTGTTCAACCGCCTGGGACTGCCGCCGAAACGCAAGACCAAGACGGGCTATTCCACGGACAACAGCGTGCTGGAGGCATTGCAACCCCTGCACCCGCTGCCAGGCATGGTGATCGAATACCGCGGGCTCTCCAAGTTGAAATCCACGTACATCGACGTGCTGCCACGCATGGTGGACCCCCGGACAGGGCGGATCCACACGACCTTTCACCAGACGGTTACTGCAACGGGCCGCTTGAGTTCCTCGGACCCGAACCTGCAAAATATCCCCATACGCACGAAACTGGGTAAACGAATACGCGAGGCCTTTGTGGCGCCGGCTGGAAAACTGCTGCTCAGCCTGGACTATTCCCAGGTCGAACTGAGGGTCATGGCCCACCTGTCAGGGGATGCGACCCTGCGCCAGAGTTTCCTGGACAACGAGGACATCCACCGCAGGACCGCGGCGTTGATCTTTGACGTGGATGAAGATGCCGTGACGCCTGACATGCGGCGCGCCGCCAAGACTGTGAATTTCGGGATTATGTACGGCATGAGTGCATTCCGCCTGGCCAACGACCTGGGCATCAGCCGCAAGGAGGCAAAGGGGTTCATCGAACAGTATTTCAATCGCCTGCCAGGTGTCGCTGCATTTATCGAGCACATGAAGGAACAGGCCAGGCAGCAGGGTTACGTCAGTACGCTGCTGGGCAGGCGCAGGCCGATCGAGGGAATAAACGACCGCAACAGGATACGCCGGGAATTTGCCGAGCGAACCGCGGTCAACACGCCTGTGCAAGGGTCGGCCGCGGATATTATCAAGGTGGCCATGGTGAACCTGGACCGGGCACTGCAAGCGGAAAACCTGCCCGCAAAACTGATTTTGCAGGTCCACGACGAGTTGATCCTGGAGGTGGACGAAACAGCGGCCGAACAGGTGGCGAACACGGCCCGCGAGTGCATGGAGGGTGCGGTGGAATTATCCGTGCCCCTGCGTGTTGACATTGGTGTGGGCAGGACCTGGGCCCAGGTGCACGATTGAGGAGAACATGGGAATCATAGGGATATTTGAAAAGGGCGGGGTGATGATGTACTTCATCCTGGCCGCTTCCATTGCAGGACTCGCCGTTTTTATCGAAAAACTGTGGGAACTGAACAGCGAACGGGTCGTGCCCAGGGGTTTTGTACGCAAGGTTCAACACCTGCTGGAGCGACACGAACTGGACGCGGCCCTGACCGCGTGCAAGGAGGACGACAGCCCTGTGGCCAGGGTCGTTGCGCAGGGGCTGCGTTATATCAACCTGGGACGCCAGGAGGCCCGGGAGGCCATGAACGACGTGGGCCAGATGGAGGTCAGGCGCCTGGCCAAGTGGTCCAGCGTGATAGGCGTGTCAGCCACCATATCGCCCTTGCTGGGCCTGCTGGGGACCGTGCTGGGCATGATCAAGGTGTTCGTGGACCTGTCGCAGTACGAAAATCCGTCCATAGGCGTGCTGGCACACGGCATATACGAGGCCTTGATCACCACGGCCGCTGGCCTGCCAGTGGGCATCCTGTGTTTTTTGTTTTACACGTACGTCCAGTCCAGGGTTGACCGCCTGGCAACAGCCATGGAGGCCGTGGCCATAAAGGTCATGGACATTATCGAGCCCGAGGGGGATCAGCAATGAACTTCAATCAGGGCAAGGACAAGCGTTCCTACCTGGGTGACATAAATGTCACACCGCTGATCGACATGATGTTCATCCTGTTGATATTCCTGATGATCTCCACCACGTTCAAGACACCGGAACAAAGTTTCACCATGAAACTTCCCACGGCGGGCAAAACCGAGGTCACCGTTGTCAAGGGCGCACCAACCGTGTTCGTGACCAGTGCGGGCACTGTGCTGTTCTATAACCCTGACCAGGACTCCAAGCCCCACCCCGTGAGCCTGGCAAAACTGAAAGCGGCATTCCAGCAGATCGCGGCAAATGACAAAAAAACGCCTGTCAGTATTCGTGGTGATGCATCGGCCCGCATCCAGACCCTGGTTGATGTAATCAATGCCGCCTACCAGGCAGGCCTGACCCAGGTACAACTGCCCTATACCGTGAAACAGGACAAAAAGTAGTCTGTTACGGCCAGCGGTCGCGGTCAACGGTCACGGATAGGCGGGCGGGACGCCCGCGAAACAAGCAGGCGAGGCCGCCTGCGCTCCACACGGCCTCGGCCATCGGTGAACGGTCACGGTCTCGGTCACGGAAAAGGCCGGCTGGAAGCCGGCGATCCCAGGAGGCCGCCTGCGCTCCACACGGTCACGGCCAACGGTCAACGGTCAACGGTCACGGCCTCGGCCTCGGTATTTTAAACACCTTGTACTCATCGTGCGAAATCGTGTAGATCACGAAGCACGTGATGTTGTAATCGGGGAAATCCGCGGCAATGGCGTCCGCGT
>WGCQ01000005.1 GCA_015493765.1 Deltaproteobacteria bacterium | reverse complement strand
GCTATAAACGCCAAATGTTTGCCTTAATCCACTGTCACGTGTTTTGTCAGAATGGACGATTTTGACCCTTGGTTTTGTAATGTTTTGATAAACAACGCATTCTAAAAATATCCTGTATCGAAGATTCCTCGGGACAAAAGCCATCCTTGTTTCATATCAAAAAAATCAGTATAATTTTTTTGACACGAGGAGGTGCCTATGCGTAATTTTTTGAATGTTATACTGTTTTCTGGTCTTTTCCTGCTAATGATTTCCTGTTCAACCATTGGCAGCAAGACGGATACAGGCAACGGGAATGACGTAATCAATGATGCTGCCGGCGAAGACGTACAAACACCACCAGATGTTCGGACGGACATGGATGCCAACGAGGTCTCACCTGGCGCGGATGTACCAGCAGGCGAAGACGTAACAATGCCTATTGACAACATTATCTGCGATGATTCGTGGGACATACACGACAACCAGGATGCCAACGAGGTCTCACCTGACGCGGACGTACCAGCAGGCGAAGACGTAACAATGCCTATTGACAACTGTATCTGCGACCCGGGTCAGGACATTTCACAACCTGGGGACCTGCCTGCTGATACCACACCGCCGCCAAGGCCCGGCGAATGTGTTGGCAAGGATGATTGTGGCGGACATAAGTGCGTAAACATTAAAAGTATCAATTTTCACGTATGCACCCAGGACACGCCGCAGGAATTCACCCAGTGCGGACCGCCCAAGTCTGACCTCGATGAATGTTGTAGTTCAGCGGACTGTGATGCCGGGGGCTGCTACAAGACCACTCCCATCAATTACATGGGCGGGATGCCTGTCAGTCCGCACAAAATGTGCATTGCGGACGAGTGCCACAAGGACAGCGACTGCAATAAAAAGGATAATCGTGGCAACGTGATACCCGGATTGTGCCTGCCTGCCGGCATCAATGGGTGGCCCAAGACCCGGTGCGTGGTCAATGACTGCGCAGCATTCGGCGGATGCAAAGAGGGCTCGTATTGTCGGCTCATGACAGCCCCGTGCAGCCCCGGTACGTACATGGGCAGTTTCTGTGCCTCACCAAACACCTGCGAAACCAATAAGGACTGCAAAAACGGGGAAGAGTGCATTGGTGATACAAAAACCGGCACCACCAAGTGCAAAGTGGTGTATTGTCCGGCATTATGACGGTCTGTTGACCATGGATTTCTTCATTGCCACGTGCTCTATCCTGGCATCCAAAAACACGTCGCCGAAGGGCTCGTATCCGAGTTTTTCATAGAACTCCCGTACCCTGATCTGGGCATGTAAAAGGACCTGTGTACAACCGCTGGTCCTGGCGTGGTCCTCGATTGCCTGCATCAAGGCCCGTCCGACACCCAGGCCCCGCATGTGACGCAGTACTGCCACGCGTTCAGCCTTGCACGTATCCCGGTTTACCCTGCGCACCCTGGCCGTGCCCACAGGCGTATTACCGACCATGGCCAGGAAATGGGTCGCCTCCACGTCCAGTCCGTCCACCTCTTCCTCGGGCTTCACGGCCTGTTCCCTGATGAATACCTGCCTGCGAATCACCTGGCACGCCTGGATGTCCTCTGACTGTTTCACCTTGATGACCCTGGGTTGCCGCGTGTCCCAGCAACCAAAATCAACGGTATGACCCGAGTCTGAAAAGGAAACCGCAAGATAGTTGTGATAGCCCCTGACATGATTCCCGCTGCGGTCATAGATGGGCGCCCATGTACCCGTGTCCACGAAGGTGACACCATTGTCCAGAGGCAGGATCCTGGGTTTGTGGGTATGGCCGAACACCACCAGCCGCACCGGTAACAGCCGGGCTATCCTGCCGGCATACTTGGGGATTTCCTGGTCCACGGTAAACACGTCAACGCCCTGGACCGCCTTTTCATAGATGAAATACAACAGAGGAAAAGCGGACAATGGGACCATCAGTTTTATCCACAAGGGAATCGGCACCAGGGCCAATGCAACGGTAACACCGGTCAGAAACAGGGCTATAAGGACCCGGTCTATCCACAATTCACGCATTACGCGGAAGAACATGTCCGTTATCGGCCGCTTTTCCATGGCCGCAATCCGCTTCAGTGTGTCCTCATCCACACCGGAACGCTCGACCTGTTTTTGCAAGGCTGCCGTGCAGTCAGGCGGATGCCTTTGCATCTTGTAGCGGTATTTCCATAACTTGCGCATGGTTACCAGGCTGCCAAAAAACCAGTTCATTAGCAGGCTGCGCCTGGAAAAAGCGTAATGCCTCCACCAGTGCGTAAAATACTGGAAGGCATTGAGGATAAAATCCGTGGCATGGGGATTGAAAAAGCCCATCCTGGTCATCAGGTAACGGTTCGACAGGTTGCCCATGGGCAGGGACAACACATCCTGGTGCCTGCACTTTATCGTAGGACACAACAGGTATTTGAACGTGCTGTAGTAGTCGTACTGCTGGCCGTGTTCCACGTACAGGCGTCCAGGTTCATAAAAAAACCACGGTTCGAAGCGCACCCTGTCCTGTATCGATTTTTTGCCATCCTGCTGCAATGACAACAAAAACGTATCCCGCACCTGTGGAAAGTGCATTTCCCGGTCATGGTTGCCCATGATATACACCAGCCTGTTACCCTGGCCCACAAAATCGGACAGGGCTTGCACGAAAACAGGGTGGTCCTGAAGGATTTGTCTTAATTTCCAGGCGGATTTGTCACCCGTTGCACACAGGCCCCTGCGCCGTTCCGCCCGGGATACGGGCCACTCGGGTCGTTCGGGTACGGCGGTTACCAGGTCGAAATCAAATATGTCGCCGTTCAATACCAGGGTAAGGTCGCCGTTTTCACCTTGCTGTGCGAAATTTCGCAGCAATGCAGCAAACGCATCGTCGATCATGTACCTGGATGATTTGTATGCCTTCCAGCCATCCGCATGGTCCTCTATGTCCGTCAGATGGAGGTCACTGACCACGAGGTATCGGTTTGTATTGTCCGTATTGTGCACCGCATTCACACGACTATACTAAGTAGTGGTTTCGGCATGTCAATGAGATGGGTCAGCCCTGCTGCGACTTTTCCGGCACGGGAAATTGCATGACCACGGTTGTCCCCTGTCCGGGTGTGCTGTCAATTGTTATGGTTCCATTGTGTCTCTGCATAACGGCGTGCGCAATGCTGAGTCCCATGCCTATATGCGGTCCTGGTGCCCTGGTCGTGTAAAACGGGTCAACCGCCCGTTTTAATGTCTCCCGGTCCATACCGATTCCATTGTCCTTGATGGTCAAGTCCGCCCTGCCCTGCTCATGGGTCAGTGACACCCGAATCACCCCGCCGCCTTTATCCTGGACTGCCACCACGGCATTTTCCACCACCTGCGCCACGGCCAGCCTGATGTTATCACGCAGTCCCCGAAAAACAGGCACAGGTGCCAAATCCAGTTTTACGTCCACACCCTTGGGCATACGGATCGCATCCACCACATCCTTGACCAGGGTGACCAGGTCCACATCGGCAGCCTTTTCCTCTGCACCAACGAAATCGGCTATGGCCTTCAGTATCGACGATATCCGTTCCACACCCTCCAGGGCCTCCTTGGCCGCCACCTGGTGATCACTACGGATAAAGTCAAGGTCAATCTTTTGCACCCTTTGTTTCAATTCAGGCGTAAGTCCATGCTGCAAGGCCATGTCCAGCGTCTCTACCACGTCCTTGCAATACCCGCCAAGGGTCCGTATATTACTGGCAATGAAACCCAATGGATTGTTTACTTCGTGGGCCAGGCGTCCTGCCAGCAAGGCAATGGAAGCCATTTTTTCGGATTCCACCAGCATGGCCTGGGTCCGCTTTAATTCGTCCATGGACGCCTTCAGGCGAGCATTCGCATCCATTGCCTCCCTGGCCATCTTTTCCATCCTGATCTCGGTCAGTTTCAAGGCCGTGATGTCCGACACCACCACGACCTTGTTTTGCGAGCGGGTCACCTGGTGCACGCTTTCCTGGTAGTAGCGCCTGGGCGGTCCCGTGAATTCAAATTCCACAGTCCTGCGCCCCCGTACCTTTGCGGGGCAGCCCATTTCATGGTGGTGAGGAAAAAAATCGCAACATTTTTTGCCACTTACGTCACGTATATCCAATCCCATCAGGTCCGCAAAAGCCATGTTTGCCCTGACGATCCTGGAATCCGGGTCCACGATGTAAATCACGTCCTGAATCGAATCGAAGGCCGTTTCCCATTCCTGTTTTGCCTGCTCTATTACCTTTAGTAAATCCTGGTTAGCGCAGTCATCAGCCATAAACGCCTCCTGCAACCCGTGCCGAGACTGTTACAAGGTCCGCCCTGGGATCGCTGACTTCCAGCCGGCACTCTTCAAACCCTGTAAGAGCAGTATATTAGAAAACATTCGAAATCTCAAACCCGTTCCGAATTCATCAAATCGACAGCCCACCCGCCTGCCCGGCATCCGCATCTTATTCGACCCGCTCCAGCAAACGCCTCACCAGCACTGCAACCATGGCGCGCCTGTACGCGGCCGTAGACCGGATATCGTCAATAGGCCTGGCGTCGTTCTGCGCGGCCAAGGCAACCTGCTGGACCAGTTCACCTGTCAATTGCCGCCCCTCCAGCAAATCCATCGCGGACTCGGCATAGACCACTGTGGGCGCAACTGACCCCAACGCAATCATGCAATCGCGCAACCTGGCGACACCACCGCCGGCCCTCTCCACCCGCGCGGCCAGTGCAACACCTACCTTGCTGATTGACAGGGCATTGCGCGTACCCAGTCGTGCGTAATCCGACCACAGGCCATCCCTGGCAGGGACCCGAATCCACCCTATCAACTCGTCCGCACGGATCGATGTGCGCTTGGGACCGGTAAACACCTCGTTGACAGGCACAATACGCCTGCCCGATTTCGATACCAGGTCAAGGCGGGCATTCAAAGCGTACAACGGCGGCAGCAAATCCCCGGCCGGGCTGGCGTTTGCAATATTTCCCCCAATCGTACCCATGTTGCGTATCTGGGGACTACCCACCTTGGCGGCCGCATCGGCAAGTGCCCTCGCATACTCCTGGACCAGCGGGTCCTGTGCAATCTCGGCATGCAGGGTCATCGCGCCGATCACCAGTTCGTTTCGTGCCAGGCTGATCCCCCTCAGGACCTCCAGGGCTGTAAGGTCCATCCACGCCTGCGGCCTGTAGCCTGACTTGACCATGACCATCATGTCAGTCCCGCCTGCAACCAGTTTAGGGTGCTTGTCCGCCAGTATGTTGACCGCCTCTCCGAGGGTCAAGGGCCTGAAATATTCACTCATCCGACTGCCTCCTGATCACAGAAATCACCTGGGCCGCAATGCTGACCGCGATCTCACGCGGCGTCTGGGCACCGATCCACAAGCCCACCGGTGCGTGAACTTGCCGTAATGCGTCCTCGTCAAAGCCATCCGCCTGCAAGGCCTTTTTGATGGCATCCCATTTTTTAGGGCTGGACAGCATGCCCAGGTACCTCGGTTTCAACGGCAATACCTGTTTCAATATTGCCTGGTCTGTTTTGTGTGTGGATGTGGCCACAATTACAAAGGTGTCATGGTCGATCAGTCCTTCCAGGGCAGCCTGGTCCCATTGCCTGAGCAACTCGACGCCCTCTGGCAAATCACCATTCGTATCCCGGGGCTCCGCCACGCTGACCGCAAAGCCCTGCCAGTGGAACAACTCCGCAATCGCCCTACCCACGTGGCCTGCACCGAACACAACCAGGCGATACCTTACGCCGACGGGCTGTACAAGGACCTGCACCCTGCCACCGCAGTTCATGCCCAGTGCGTCCAGGTCCAGGTCAAAAAAACGGCTGTAGTTTCCGCGAATGGCATCCACAGCCTCCTGCCTCATCCGCTCTTCCAGTGCACCGCCGCCTATGCTCCCGGCCTCAATGCCCTGTTCGCTGACCACCATCATTGCGCCGGCCGCCCTTGGCACAGGCCCTTGGGAACGCACCACCTGTACCAGGCAAAACGGCTGTCTGCCACCGGCCAGCCGGGCTATGGTATCGAGCAGGTCATTCATTGTTCGCCTTTGCCGCGGCCTGTACCGCCTCGATCAACTGGGCATAACCGGTGCATCGACAGATATTGCCGGACAAGGCCTGTTTAATTGCATCCTCGTCGGGATTGGGGTTTCGTTGCAACAGGGCATACGAACTCATAACAAATCCTGGTGTACAAAAACCGCACTGTACAGCGCCTGCCTCGACGAATGCCTTTTGTATGGGATGCAATTCGCCGTCCTTTACCAGGCCTTCGGACGTCAGAATCCTGCCGCCTTGAACCTGTCCGACCATGGTCAGGCAACTCAGGACCGCCCTGCCGTTCAAAATCACGGTACAAGCACCACACTCACCCTCGCTGCATCCCTCTTTCACTGACAGCAATCCCAGGTCGTCTCGCAGCACATCCAGCAGGCGTCGATCCGGCTCGGTATCCAGCACCACTGGCCTGTTATTTACCTCGAATTCGATTCTCATTTCCGCCTCCTGCAATCACTGCCGTGACGTCCGTTCAGGGATGAATAAACCTTAACCATATCAACCCCGACCACGTCTATTTTACTAAGCAGCACGGGATTGTACAAGGTGATCTTTGTCGATCTTTCGGATCCCTCCCGGCCGAAGGATGACACCAAAGACCAGGCCAGCGGCCTGGGTTACAAGCAGGCGAGGCCGAGGGTGTTGATTTGATTGGTTTCGAAGCAAATCTGAGATCTCGAACATTTTGTAACATATTGATTTTAAAGCCATTTAAGAATGCCGGCTGGAAGCCGGCGATCCCAGGTGGGGACTTTTTCAACAGCCTCGAGGCCGCCTGCGCTCCACGGC
>WGCQ01000004.1 GCA_015493765.1 Deltaproteobacteria bacterium | reverse complement strand
CAGAATCTTTCCCGTTCTGATGGTCATCAAATCCTTTGAAAATTCATCCAGTGCATCCCCGAATTGTTTCAAAAAGGGTTTTTCACCCTCCTGGCCATTTTCAGCCCATTCCTTCTGGGCCTTGGCACCCGCTGCTTTTGCTGTTTCAGCCACCCATTCGGCCCGGCCGGTTTGCAAAAACAGGTGCAAGGCCCGACCCCAGTCCAGCAGGTCCACCATGGGTGTCAAATCCCAGACGGGTGTCACATTATTTTCATTCCTGGCATCGTAGGCCCCGTAAACCACCTGGATATCCGCAGGCTTTTCATCAACCCCGCGCACGAATGCAATGGCAGCGCCAATAAAAAACGGCTGAGACCTGAAGCCAAGGGTGATATCCAGGACGATCTTTGTGTCTTTTTCTGTCCGTAGTTCATTTTTGAGGCAAGCAAACTGTTTCCACAATTCACCTTCGCTCTTTCCTGGTGGCAGCCGGACCCACTTGGGCTCTGTCAAATTTTCTTTCCTGAAGTCAGTACAAAGCACATCCCAATTTGCCTTTTTTGCATCTTCTGTGGCCAGGATTACGGTTTCAACCGGCTCAAAGAAATGGGCCAGGGCCAGGCTGATCCACCGGGTAGCAAAAGATTTTTCCTGATAGCGATAGGTGGTTTTGTCATATGCCCTGAGGCCCAAAATCCCAATAAGTTTTGTCGGTCTTTCCATCAAACCCTCCTGATTCTAAAAAATACCACGTTTGAATTTTGAGTATCGCACCATCATTTGCCATTCAATAGTTTCCTCTGACCCAGGTCCCTTTCAAGTATTTCTTTGGCCACTTCATAGCAATCATTCAGGTATTCCATGCCGGCCTTCCTGGCGATCCCGAACCCTATCATACCCGCGATTACCTGGCCTACAAAGGGTATATACTTGGAGACCTGTTCCACGGTCTCGCGTGCGGCAAAGCGCTCCAACAGTTTTATCAAACCCTCCCTGGTTGCATACCGGATCAATTTGTTCGCCAGGTCCACCAGGGCAGGGCTCATCCAGGATGATGCCTTCTTAAGTGTGGCCTGATCCAGTCCAAACCCGGCTCTTATCTCGCTGAACATTTCCATCAATAATCCAAGGTCCACGGCAACATCTACACCCGGTATTGGGTTGATGGCATTGGCCGCAGACAGGCCGGCATACAAATATACCATCTTTTTTGTGGCCTCCCTTTTCCTTTCCAGGGCTTGCGTGGTGTAGGCCTTGGCCAGTCGTGCCCATTTTTCCTGCTTTGCAGGCTCCAGGTGTTTTATGATTGCATCTTCCAATTCCGCGAGGCCCGTGTTATCCCTGCAACTGGTAAAGTACACATCCACCGGTGCCTCAACATGGGTCTGAACGTCCTCAATGATTTCGTTTTTCAATTGGTCCAGGGTCTTGTCCTCATCGAACAGGGCGTCCACTTTATTCCTGACGAACAATGTTTTACGGCCAGCGCTTTGTAATTCCCGGAAAAAATTGGTATCAGCCTGGTGTAGTTTACCGTCGAACACACACAAAAACAGGTCGTAATCCCGGGGGTTAAATGCCTGAAAGAACTTGTTCGGCGGGAATTTACTGGTACCATACCCAGGCAGGTCCACCAAAACCAGGTTTTCCCCGTTTTTTTCGTTTTTCCACTCCACTACCTGTGCCTGCAAGGTGGTGTCCGTTTTTACCCCGGTTTCTGCGACCTTTTTGCCTACCAGTTTGTTGATCAGGGAAGATTTGCCTGAACCTGGCTGCCCGTACAGGGCAATATGGATAGGTAGTTCCAGCTCCTTGTTCAATGCTTCCTTGATTTGTTTGCTTTCCTCTTGCAGCACCATACTTACCTCCTTGCTAAGGCCTTCCTGTTTTTTTGTTCCATCTTGCGATGCCATGTTTACCTCCTTTCGAAGTCCCCAACTTCGTCCTCAATGATAAAGACGAACACCGCTGACCTTTTGTGACAAAATTTTTTGCCAAAGTGCATAACAATAGTGGCAACAGGATTCCCAATCCTCTTAGTCGTCTGGCGGATTTACGCTTGCGGTTTCCCCGATCCGGGCTGCCCCGTTGTTTGCGTACACGATCACGTAACCGGGATGACCATCCAGCAACTGGGGTTGCATGACACCAATCCAGGGTACGTGGTCCGAATAACTAACCGCCGCCAATGCATACAGCCAGTTTGGTGCATGCCCTCCCAGTATCACCGCTTTGTTGCCTGAATCAGGGAGTACCCAGTCCTTAACATCGGACACTGTAAAAATATCGCCCTTGGGATTTAAATTTACGTAGGTCACATCATCTAACATGGTGTGTTTGAAGGGGCCGCTGGCCGCGCCTATGGGCATGCCGTGTAACTGCATGTATCCCTGGGATAGTTTAGGGTCCTCAACCCGGGGATATATCGATGTTGCACGATAAAGCGCCACTGACAGTGCGGCAACAACGAAATTCGGGGAAGGACCTGATATTCTTATCGGGACATTACCGGGCAACTGTGCGCTGTTTACGTATTTCCATATCTTCCGGACATGCCCAGGCTCCCACCACGGCCTGGTACTGGGATGCCCTGGCTTAATATTTACCCCCAAATGGTATGCCAATGCGTTCACATCCATTATCTGACCGGATCCATCCGGTAACTCAGGCCTGCTGGAATCCCCTATGTCTTTCAAGTAAGCGGCGAACGCCCGGAATACCGGGTCATGGGTTACGGATTCCTCATTACCCCTGACCAGTCCGGTCAGTTCCGCCCTGAATGGCTTGCCAGGTTCGTTTTGTATGATTCGTGACCGAGCCGTCCTGACGCTGGTCAGGTATGCCACAATACTCGTATTGGCCTTACTGGCCAGAGCCTCCCATTTCGGCAAGGCGTCGGCAAGCAGATCAGACCGTATAAGGGCAACCACCTTGGCCTGGGAACCTTGCAGGAAATCGGCCTTATCCGGTGTAGGGCGTCCACCCATATCCAAAATCGCATGGTCTCTCAGCAGTCCAAGATTTCGGCGTACGTTACTGGCATGCAAAGCCAGTTTACTCCATTGCGTGTTATCCATTGACCCTTTTGTGACCTGAAATTTACTGTCTTTCAGGTACTGATTCCACATCCCCTCACCGTCCGGCTGCGCCGGAACCACGTAAACCCCCCCCACCCGAAACAGTGCTCTAACCAGCACACTCTTGCCGCTGTGTGGCGGCCCGACAACTGCAAAAATATCCATGATAAAACCTCCGGTAATCATAGTCCAATTATAGACTCATTTTCATCAAATTTAAACAGACAAGTTGGGTTTTCTGCCAGCATCTGTGTCGATATCCAATTAGTATAAAAGCACAGGAAATATTTGATTCGTCTAATATAATCGGATATCCTTTTCAGGATAACGAGGTGCTTAATGAAAGAAAATACCCTGCAATGGTCAGCCATGGTTGGCATTACCACCGGGCAGGAGATGGCAAACGTAATCCCGGCGATCCAGTTGGGCGTACAGCATTATCTGGCAGTTAAAACACCATTTGCCCAGAAGAATGCATGGGGAGTCGGGACCGTCAAGGTATTGGAAAACAGGGCGATTCATTGTGACCAGGTGGTGCTTTCCCGGGAGGAGGTGTTATCGGTCGAGCACATCGCGGCCCGCATCCGTGAGGCGCTTTACCGAAAGCATCTGTGGGATCGGTCGCTTTTGTGGAACATAGGTGGCGGGCAAAAGCCCCAGCAACTGGCTATGTGGTATTTGTACACAAATCGAGTTATGGATGGTGTGGGCAGTTCGGACCGGTTAGTGTATGCGGATCCGGATAAAGGCCTACTAACGATGTTCAGTTTTGGCCGCACAGGGAAAATAGAACAGACTGTCATACCGCTCAGGAGCCCTCTTGGGATACAGGAGATCATCAAGGTCAACCTGGATGAACGTATGCTCCTGGAAATGAACAAACCACCATGCCACTTGCCACCTGAGACAGCGATACAAGGGGCCTGGAATATTGTTAGAAAATTATCCAAAATACCTGATTACTATACATCAGGGCTGCCGTTCACACCTGGTAATGAACCATGGGTTTATTACATACAGAGGGTTGCCGAGTCTTTGGAAAAATGGGTGATGAAAAATGCAGGTAGATTCCTCACTCAAGGTTTGGGATTTTTTTTCCCGAATATGCAATCACAAATCGAAGAAACACTTTCATCCCTTGATAAAGGGTCTAATAGTGATTTAATCCGAAGGTTGCAGGATTTGTATAAAGAATGCATTGCAAGTGCTGAAACCCATGAAAAGATTCACACTATGTACGACAATCAGACTTTTATGTCTGAATCTATCGGAAGGGCTGTGCAGAAACTGGTGACCAATTGCATTAGTCAAAAAATAGGAACCTCAAATGAGTTACCAGAGGAACCGCAGTATAACCATAATGTCTATATCCCAGTTCGTACCACCCCGGAACAGTTTGAATATGCGCTCAGTATAATAGTTAGCAACTACATAGCCAGGTTAAACAGGGAATTCAATGCTGATTTATTTGTGGAATGTGTTCCTGATGTGGTGATCAAAAATCAAAGTGCAGGTACGGATGCCGGACAACATGACATACTGGTGGCCACGTCCAGTGGTATATTGATATCGATTGACGCCAAAACAGGCACTAAAGCGGATGAGGAAAAGCGTACTTCAAAGGACTGGGTGGCCAGGCTCCACAGGATCAGGGATGCAGGCGGATATTTCTCCCAATGGGTACCTGTGTTTCCACCAGTGTCGGACCCCAAAAGACAGAAAACGATCATTCAAGCCCGGGAAAACACACCGGAAGTTACAGTCCTGGTGGTGGAGCCGAGTGGCAAAGACCTAATAACCATGCACAAAGATGAAGGATATACGAACATCGAAACCCTATGGCATTATATGCACACCATGGCAAAGAATTTGAGTGGTGTATGAATCCTCAAAAGCATTTATTCCAGTCTCAACCAATCGTGCTTATATTCAGACCCATCACCATAATTCCCACCAGTGCCTCTTCACCGATGAACGTGATATGGACGACAACAAATATTCCAGATCATCTTTGTGGCTGTGATAGCGGTTGTAGTCCCCAAACGATGAATCATCCAGGAGACGATCTATTACAAATGTACTCAGCTTAACAGCGGCCCATAATTCAGGGTCACTCTGGGTGCCCCAAACAGCCAGTTCGAACAATGCATTTAAGATAAAATCTATCATTTTGTACCTCCTGTGATTAAAGACGAGCAGCAACAGGAGTTTGTGACAAAAATCTATTTTTGTCGGCTTGCAGGACAACGGGGCAGGGGCTCGTTATGGAGGACTCATGTTTATTGAGTTGCAGTCTTAATCCCCTTAAAGCGGGGCAGGATCTTCAGATTGAAGGCAATAAAAACCGAGACAATCAACAAAATCGAAAGGTCTTAATCCCCTTAAAGCGGGGCAGGATCTTCAGATAGTGGTAACACTGCCTCTGAAGGTGCCTCGTGAGCTCCGGTCTTAATCCCCTTAAAGCGGGGCAGGATCTTCAGATAGTGGTAACACTGCCTCTGAAGGTGCCTCGTGAGCTCCGGTCTTAATCCCCTTAAAGCGGGGCAGGATCTTCAGATAGTGGTAACACTGCCT
>WGCQ01000003.1 GCA_015493765.1 Deltaproteobacteria bacterium | reverse complement strand
CTGAAGGATGAAACATGGGTATCGTATATCAGACGGATAAGCGTTCGGGGATCACGCATGCATACGAGTCACACGCGTATTGGGAGAAGAAAAAAAAGAAATCCAGTGCACACATCACCCTGATTGGCAGGGTGGACAAGGAGACAGGTGAAATTGTGCCCACGGATGGCCGGGGACGAAAACGCAGGAGAAATGACCCGGAGTAGATAAAAAAGAAGCAGGTACCGGTCCAAAATCTCCGATGTCAATTACATTTCCCCATTGACGACAATTATATTTCCCCCAAAAAGCAACAGGGACGTCATCGAAAAGACCTTTGGTAATCTCAAGGAGCGATTGAACATGCGCCATTTGCTGGTTTCATCGAAACGTAGCCTGGAGGGGAATTTATTTGTGGCCTTTGCGCCTTGATTTACCTCTCCCATATCAAAAAACAGATGCAACACAAGGGGCTCTTCAAGCAGTACACCTTGGCCACGCTTTTAGACCAGTTCGATCTTATCGAGTGTTTCGAAGCACCAGGCTATCGCATACGTGTCGGGGAAGTGTTTACCAAGAAGAAGGAAATCTATACCGCACTGGGCGTCGAACCGCCCGCCTGACCGGACCTCGTTATGTATACGCCGGGGCATTAACTGGTTACATGTGAAGCGGTAAGCACGTATACCATGCTTACATCAAAGAAGCCTCTATGATCTGACACAATCTGGACCTGTACGCATCAAAATTGTAATATGCATTCGTTTTTTGCATATTGTTCTTTATTATTTGTTCTCTGTATTTTCTATTGTCTTTCAAAAGTTTTACCTTGTTGCATGCTTCCTCATCGGTCGTATAGATGGATTCTTCGCACAAAAGGTCCTTTGCAAATCCAACGTCGGTGGATATTATGGGCGTACGGGTGAGGACGGCCTCTGGTATGGCCTTGGGCCCTCCTTCCGACACGGAACTTACGATGTAAAGGTCGATCAGATTATATAGCAGGGCCATTGTATGTTCATCCAGGTTGTTTTCATGGATATCATCGCTATTGTCATCTATCTTTTTGTGATCTCCGATAAAGATGTATGGAATCGATTCTTTTTTACACCTGTTTACAATGTAATGACGCCTGGGACCAGCCAGCACCAGAACAACTGATGATTTATCCAATTGGTTGACTATGTCAATGAGGGCGTCTGGATTTTTTTGCCATTTCGGCCTGGACAGGTCTGTACCCAGGGAATCCCTCTGGAAACTTCCAATCAGGTATTTACCCCTGATCGATTCGAAGTCTATACCCAATTGTTCGGCAAGGCATTTCCTGTCCATGGACAGGTCTTTGAATATACCCTCATTCACATAAAATGGATTAAAAAACATAATATCAGGACTTATCCCCTTGTTTGACAGCAATACCCTCTGTTTGCTGTTTGCAACGACATAGATATCAACCATATCTATAATCTGCTCCAGGTCTTCTTCCTGGTGTGAAAGATCATTTGTAATGGTGGCAATGACCCTTTTTTTTCTGAACAACCTTTTAACCAGCCTTGCCTTCTTTGTAAGCAATGCATTCCACCATACGGCATATATGATGTCTGCCATAAATATATTAGTTGTTAGTTGGTAACCCACTGATTTCAAGGTCTTTTCAATATAAAAGCGGTCCTTGTCAATGGACCAACCCGTACGGTCCCTGCCCAGGATGAAAATCTTTGGTTTATTTCGATGCTTCAACGTAATAACCTGTAGTGATTGCCTTTGATTTATATATGTATTTTTGGTCCAACCGCAGGAATATCCTTGCCACGGAAGGCATGAAAACCCTTTTTAAGACCCTGTTTTTTATGGACCTCCTGTTTTTGGATGCTGAAGTCATGGATGCATATAAAAGGTCATAGATCACGGCAAAAATACCACCCATTGGAGTGACCTTTATACCAGTAAAACCTATTTTTTCAAGAGTGTTACGGAACCGTGCATCCGTCCATCTCTGGAAATCATAGGGGTCTGCATGTACAGGGTATAAAAACGGCATGGTAGCAATCAACTTACCGCCTTTTTTCAACACCCTGAAGCACTCTTTCAGCACGACCTCGGGATTCTCCAGGTGTTCCAGTATCTCGGTCAAAAGCAGGATGTCAAAACTATTGTCATCCACGGGTATATGCTCTGCACTGCAAAGGTAATCCGGTTCCGTCGATTCGTCTATATTCAGGTATTCCCAGGTCTCTACCTTGTCCACAGGCGGTCTGAATCGGCCTCTTTTGTTGATTTTCTTTCCCCCTATGTCCAAAACCCTGCCCCGGAAATCGGTCTCCGCCAGGACCTTGTCCAGATAGTGCCGTCTAAAGGTCATTACCAACATTTTTATCTCCTATCATGTCTTACCAATCGCCACCGCCTTTATAATACTACAACAACAACCCTTTATTGCCATTTACCAAAATTTTCAGTTGGAAATAATGGCAGAAGGCTGATATAATGATAATATCTGGAGATTACTGAAACCGGTTGACAGATTATGAAAATACATATTCTTAAAAAACTTATTGATGGCCCCTGGGGCGGTGGCAACCAGTTCCTAAAGTCATTACGCAGCGAGTGGAGGGACAAGGGCCTTTATGCAGAGACCCCGTTGGAAGCCGACGGCATACTGCTTAACAGCCATCACGATCTGGCTAAAGCCGTTGCCCTGAAATATTTCTTTCCGAAAAAATGCTTTGTTCATCGTGTGGACGGCCCTATTTATTTGGCACGTAAAACCGGAGACAAACTGGATGACTTAATTTTCAGGGCCACGGGCCTTATTGCTGAAGGTGTGGTTTTTCAATCCGAATTCTCCAGGCGTCTGTGTCTTGACGCTGGAATGCCCGTGCCAGGATTAGAATCAACGATCATCAATGCCCCTGACCCGAAAATTTTTTACCCGGATAAAACGCATCAGATCGGGAAAAAAATTCGTCTTATAGCCACATCCTGGTCCACGAACCCGAAAAAGGGCTTTGACATCTATGATTTTCTGGATAAAAATCTTGATTTTAAACGATTTGACATGACATTTGTCGGCAACAGCAGCGTTAAATTCCGTAATATCAAATGGCTGCCTCCCCAGAAGAGTAAAGACTTGGCCGTAATACTCAGGATGCATGATATATTTCTCACGGCAAGTATGTTTGACCCCTGTTCAAACTCGCTACTGGAAGGCTTGCATTCCGGACTGCCGGCAGTCGCACGAAACAGTGGCGGACACCCGGAGATCGTGGGTAAGGCCGGGGTTCTCTTTGATGGTAAAGATGATGTTCTGGAAGCAATCGACAGTGTCTCGTCCAATTATGAATTTTACAGAAAAAATATTGATTTACCTGGCATTAGCCAGGTCGCCTCAATGTATTACCAATTATTTGTGGATGCCGTTTCGGCCCGTAAAAACCAAGCGGATCTCAACCGACCATCCTTGATATCCGGTATGAGATTCTATGCGGAATGGGGCTGGTTACGTGCCAATCATCTTATCTGAATGAAGTCGAACCATGCCAGGGATTAAGACACGTTTTGCAACAGAATCGGATATTCCGGGTATCGGAAGGTTGATGGAATCGGTTTTTGGTGTCCGACAATCCCGGGAAATCTTGAACTGGATACTTAAAGACCCTGAAAACAATAATAACTACCTGTCATTGGTAGCGCTGATGGATGACCGCATTATATGCCATATCGGTTACATACAATCTTACTATTGCATGGGTGGCAAAAGGGTGGTTGGTGCGCATCCAATTCTTTGGGCGGTGGACCCGGGTTTTCGTGGTAAAATTGCACGTGAATTGTATAAAATGGTGCTTGATTCCGTGGATATAAGTTTGATTTATGAGGGTACTCCATCTGCACAAAGGGTCTATCCCAAACTTGGTTACCGAAGGTTTACAGAGGTTGGATTGTATCGCAGGCACATTGATTTACCGATATTCAGGCCTGGAACCATGCGGAATCCAATGGACCTGGCCCGGTTAGCCAAAGCGGGTTTGTTATGGGGAATGGGGACGGTGAACCGCTCTCTCTTGCGTCGTAAACAAAATCGTGCAATCACTTTCAAGCCGTTTTTAGATGGAGATGAAATAAAATACCCCGACAGGACCGGTGTGGTATAGAATTGTCCTGATAATGCCAGGGCCAGGTGGTTGTTAAGTTGCCCCGATGTTAAATCCGAGGTGGTGGTTGTATATTCCGGAAACAAGCCTGTTGGATACCTGGTGGTCTATTGGAATAAGACTGAAAGAGGTGTTTCCGGGCGTATTGTTCACATTCCTGATATGGGTAAAGACCTTGGTTCGTGGATTAGTGTCGTGGAACATGCAGAGACCATGTTGAGGCGTAAGGGATGCCGCTCGATTACAGCCATGGCTTCTCATCCCATGCTGTCAAGCGCTTTACATAAATGCGGCTATTTCAGGTCCGGCACCCGTAATGTGTGGCTTTATGACCCTTCTGGGACTTTTTCCAATTATGAATGGCACCTTACTTTTCTGGAAGGTGACGCCGGCTATAGAGGGGTTTAAACATAAGCGCATGAATTTTTATAACCCATCTGTGATTTGGGGTTGATATGCCATGCATATTTTGGTTGCGCGGCCCTACCACCTGATTTAGTCCGGCAATGTGGAAAGAGTCAACTGGAAATGGAGATAAAATACCGTTATAATACTGTGCTTGTAATCTTTAGGAAGTTAGTGGTCATGAAGATACATGCTTTTAGAAAAGTTTTTGATTGTCCTTGGAAAAGATGTGATCAGTGCCTGAAACCATTGGACAATGAATGGATGTGCACGTGGTTTTAGTTTGCAGAAAGCCGATGGTGGGCCGCTTCAAATTTATCAAAGATCGAAGAAGGGCATTGGAGATTTACCATGAAAGAAATTGAATTTGAGAAATACAAGACCGTTGGCGTGGGCTATCATTGGAAACAAATCGGCAGATCCTTGCGTAAAAGAAATCCTTATGTGGTGGCAAGGTACAAAAATATATTATCCCTTGTAGGCAAAGACCTTTCTGGTAAAAGAGTGCTGGATATCGGATGTGGGGACGGGGTATTGTCGTACTTACTCACACAAGCAGGGGCCGATGTAACAGGGGTTGATACGTCGAAAGAGGCTATAGACTTTGCCATGCATAAGACCATGGGCATGGATAACATCCGATTTACCATTGCTTCGGCTTACGATCTTCCATTTGAGAACAGGACCTTTGATACAATTGTATCAACCGAGGTTATAGAACACCTGGCACATCCTGAAACCATGCTGGTCGAGGTAAAAAGGGTTTGGAGCGGAAAGGGTTGTGTAGTGATAACAACGCCCGTAAAACTGACTGCAAAACCCATGGACAAAATGCATTACCAGGAATTTTTTGAGGAAGACTTCAAGGCATTGATGGATGGTATTTTTAAGGGTTACAATATAGAAATAGTCAAAAGCCATCCCCTGTTCTGGATGGAGTTTCAAAATAAACAGATCCTGGGCCACTCGATAAACAGGATAATGTTGAATATCATGGACCTTGCATTTGGTTTCAATCCCCATAAGAATGTAAAAGGTTGGAGGTTTTATACCTTGCAAACGACAAAGATCTCCAAGTGAATTCCTTAATCAAAAGATATTTCACGGATAGCGTTTTTCTGAACCTGCCTTCTGTTGTAACCTTTGTGCTTGTGCTCGTAACACTGCCCATTGTATTGAAAAGTCTGCCAGTGGCAGACTACGGGAAATGGCAGTTCGTTACCGCGATACAGGCGTGGATGCTGGTATTCAGTGCAGGCCATATAACCATGGGTTCCAAGCGGGGTATTGCCAGGGGACAAACAGGGACATTCATTTTCGCATTCCTGGCCCGGTGGAAATTTTTGATTCCCATTGGGTTGTTCGTGATTGCTGGTGGGGCAACTTTATACTATCTACATCACGTCGTACTTGCAGTGCTTACCGTGATTATGGGGTTGTACCTGTTTTGGGGCTATCCATTTCAGAGCACTTTTTTTGAATTCCTGATCGCAAAGAAACGATTCAAGACATGGGCCTTGTGGCAAGTTGTTATCTCCCTGGTAGCAATGATCGGTTCAACCCTGACTGCATATTATACAAAGAATGTTTTTTGCTTTGTGGGCTTTCAATTGGGAAGTTCCGGTCTCATTTCATTGTTTCTGTGGTCGTGGCTGGTCAAAAAGTATCATTTGCTGGCGAGTTACAAAAAGGGCGAAATCGACAGAAATTGTCTTTCCTACGGTATAAAACTTATTCCCATTGACCTGATTGCAGTGACAGCAGGCAGTCTCTCGCATTTTCTTATAGGTCCTCTTATGGGTTTTGCCAGTCTGGCTGTTTTTTCCATCGCTTCCAAGTTGAGAAATAAAGTTGCAACTGTTTTGAAGTCCACCCGAGCCTTGCTCTATGCTGATTTCGCAAAAAAACAAAGTAAGGATGTGGTGAAAAAACTCACACAGCGCTCTACCGTGCTCTTGGTTGCCATGTTGAGCATTGTAATTACCGTTGGGGCCATCGCCTCGGTGTGGTTGTATGTAAGCCTGTTCCTGCCCAAGCAATTCCAACCGGTGATCCTGTATTTTTCAATACTTGCCCTGGCCCTGCCGGGTGTGCTATTGACTATCATTATGCATACACTCCTGGAATCACACCTCCGCAACAAGGAAATTGCAATAGCAGGTATATTTTCAAACATTTTACGCATCCTGCTGATCCTGGTATTGGGTTATCTGTGGCATATTATCGGGATTTGCGTGGCGCTGGTACTGACCACGTGGGTTGCCGTTGGTATTTACTACGCCTTGACCATAAACAAGGATATACTCAAAGGTATTCTCTATAAGCATTCCCTGTTGGACAAATGGCTTGGCATATAGCCATGGATAGTCCCCCAAATTACCTGTCAAATTTAAGGACAAAGGTTCCAGAAAGTGGTTCAGATGCAAGAAGTTGAGCCAATTTGAGCGCAGGCGTACTATATGTACGTCGAGTATCAAATTGGTACACTGACGAAGCAGATGTGCCGCTTGCAAACCAGGCAGGCACCGGGTATAAAAATGCCTGGAGGCACTGGATATGAAAGAAAAGGTGGTGATTATCGGGGCCAGTTCGGGGATTGGTTATGCCCTGGCACAGTTGGTATTGGACAAGGGCCACGTCCTGGGTGTGGCGGCTCGACGCCTTGAAAAACTGGAGGAAATCAAGCATCTGGCACCTGGGAGGGTATTCGTGCAACAAATGGACGTCCGGAGCCCGGAGCAGGTCCAAAAAGGCCTGGACAACCTGCATAAAGCCATGGGAGGCATAGATTGGATGGTCTATTCATCCGGTGTGGGAACGGATGATAAGTATTTGACCCCACAGGTGATTTTACCAACGGTCCAAACCAACGTGGCCGGGTTCGTTACCGCATTTGGACATACGGTTCAATTGATGAAAGAAGGTCACGGGGGGCTGATTGCAGGCATATCATCCGTAATGGCCCTGCGTGGATCCGCTTATTTTCCCACCTATTCCGCATCCAAGGCATTTATGTCGAATTTCATGGACGGTGCCCGCCGGAAAGTGGGGCGGTGGGGTATCCGGGTGTGTGATATCAGGCCCGGGTTTATAAGGACACCCATGACCGCGGACAACCCCAGGACCTTTATGTCCGTCAGTGCCCAGAGGGCGGCAAGGGACATATACCGTGCATTGAAAAAACGTCGTAATGTGGCCTATATTCCGGGATGGTGGGCACCTGTTGCCTGGGTGATTCATGGTTTGCCTGGCGTTGTGCTGAAGGCCATGAAATATTGAGCACAAATTGGTACAATGAGCCGTCAGGCGAAGTTTCACTGCCGAATTTAGTCAGGTAATTCGCTGGGCATTGACCGGCGAATCGTTATCACCACCGAATCCATGGTACAGTCGTTAGATGCCAGGCCATATTTCCAGCAGGGAATACTTGTTGCCTTCGTGTGCAACCCGGGCGATTACCTTGATGGCCTTTTTTTTCTTAATCAGCCGGTTGCGTACTTCGTTGGAGAGGTTGGACAGGATCAGCATGTCACGGTCAGCCACCATTTCCGTTTTTTTCTGACCGTGCGTGATTCGCAGCAACCTGGGTCCCGGTTCGTAAACCAGTAACGCCCCTTCCCAGACCTCGATCTCGTCCGCAGCCTCCACAATGCTTTCGGTAGATGTGGTACTCACCATGGCCCGGGATGCCACACCCTCGGCAGTGGGCAACACCGCACGCCTGGTCCACCGCTGGGCATCGTCACCGTCGAACCCCATGTACGAGGTCTTTTCCCTGGCCGGCGCATTGGTCCACTCCAGCAACACCCCCAGGCTGCGGGGACCCGGTATGTCCCACACCGAACTCCTGCCGGATATCCTGTTATCCCGCTCTACGCCTTCGTTATAAAAACGCACCATCTCGTTGCGAAAGGCCTCCAGCGCGTTCCTTACCACCTTTTCGGATTCATCCTGGGGCATGACCTTAATCCCGGTTTCATCCCCGGACTCCGACGTTACCTGAGTGTACATGGCCGACTTGTCAAACAGGCGCGTCCGGGCCTCCATCCGCACGCTGCCCAGTCCAAACGGCCGCCCCAGTCCCAGCCTGTGGGCCTTGGTGATGGGCAAATCGATCGACGTAAGCAGGCACCCCAGTTGCAGTTCCGTGAGGTTGTCGAAACGAATGACGCCTGCAAAACCGCTGCCCACGGTAACGGGCTTGACCCTGCGGAAGGTGCCGTGCCGTGCTGGGCTGGTGTCCGGGTTGTTTGATGTGCCGGGACGGTGCCAATAGAACTTTGCCCCCCTGAGGGTTGTGGCACCAGGCCCATCATACCATGTCTTCAGCGTATCCGTATCGTCAGGTTCCGGCTGGACCAGGTAATGTTGACTGCTTTCCGGCCTGGGCCTGCACAATGCCCCCCCCCTGACCGTACCATCGAAAGGCGATGCCTCGTCGTGTTGCATGAGCGCGTCGCCCACGGAAATTTTCCCTCTCAAGCCAGGTTTGCCAAAGATCGTATCGACCAGGTCGGGCTGTCCGGGCGAACGCAATTCCCCTGGCACAAATGCACCGATTGTATGCATGGAACGCATCCTGGAAAACCTCGTTGGGCCAAAGAAATACAATTCGTTATCGAGCATGTAATAAAAGACCGGTTCCCCCATACCGTGTCCTGCATCCTGGGAATCCATCAAATGCCTGGTAAACAAGGTCCTCGTCTTGTACAGGTCCTCCAGGTATGCATCCGCGTACTGTCCTGGCACTGGTATTGCCTCTGCCTTTTCATCGGGTTCGAAAAATGCATAGTGGAATCGCTTGCCACGTACGTCGCCTGTACGAAACAGCATGGCCCGCACGCTGCCACCCTTGCACTTGGAGCGACCTTTTATACCGATACAGTCCTGGACCCGGTCCACCACCAGCCAGTCCCTGTCAACGCGTGGTTTCAGGCACACCCACATCCTGTCCGAAGGGCCGTATGGTTCATCTGGCTTGCGGGGCTTAAAATAGTGCTTCACCGCTGCATACGCAACCTTTACAAATTCGTGGCCCTTAACAGTCGATGCCTTTTGTATGAAAAATGAATCGCCCTGTTTGCGCAAAAAGCCTGCATGGATATCGAGTTTCTTGATTAATTCGTTGTATGCCCGCCCTTCTGGTGTGCCAGGGTCAAAACCACGGAAGACCAGGAACCGGTCCTCAAAGGGCGTAAACCTGCCGAACGAGATTACCCTGGCCACAAAGCGCAACATACCACGCACTGCGCCTCCGGGAATCACGTACTCATCCCCGCGTTTGAAGAAATCGGTGTCCCCGGGGCGTTTCCCCACGAACAACGGTGTTTTTACCAGGATCTTGTATTCGATTTCTCCGCTGAGACCCTTTGCGCCGCCGTTGCTCGCCTTTGGCAGGTAAACCCTGTCCGAAAGTGGCACAAAATTGTAAGGCGCATGGCTGACCCTTACCCGCTTGGCCGGGTCCCTGTGTCTTTGTACAACCGTCATTGCTCTCTCCCTGTCTTGACTGTGGATGTCACATTCCTGTGGGCATCGCCTTTCATTGCACCTCCCAAAAACACTTTGTGATTCAAAGCCTTGTGAAACATCCCGGCATCTGATACAGCGCAGGTCTTCGTCAAATCAACACCCTTATCCTGCCCGCTTGTTCAGGGCCGTTACAAAATCGTTCAGGCGCGTTGTCGTCGCACTGTCGCCCGCACCTGTACCGATTATCCATTGTTCCTCACCCCGGCTCAGCGTCACCCTGCCAGTACACAGGCCAAACCCGACCGATTCGCCCGCCCCCAGCGCCAGCCTGCCGCTGACCAGGTCACGCAATACCAGCACCAGCAATCCAATCTCTGCATCGTCCGGGTCAGTAACGATTATCCACCCGTGCAACGTGGGTTTAACCACCACCCGGCGTTCGAATGCCCGGTTACGGATAACACCGCCGGTAAAGACATCCAATTCCACCCTGGGGTTTAGTGTTTCGTGTCCACCCGTAACTTCCACCGCATCAACCATGACCTTGGAAGGCATGCCGCGCGTCCCGAACAACCGCTCCACGAAGGCTTGCGGGTTACCAAAACCCAGCGTCTCAAGGACATGCCTGGCATGGTGCCTCAACACGCCTGCCAACAGCGTCCCCGGAATCAATCCATCGGCCCCCTCGGGCATCACAATGCCCTGGATCGGCTGTAGTTCGAATCGAAAGGCCACACTTTTGCCGCCTGTATGCGTTGGCATTTGGAAGCCTGGCATGAGCCCGGAAAAGAGGTTGTTGACATCGTTTTCTGCCTGTGACAATCGCCTCGTCAAAAACGCCTCCACACCGTCCGCATCACCCATGTCATAACGTCCGGCCTGTATATCCTGCAACACCAGTTTGCCGAATCCGCGGGTTTGAAGACGACCCACACGCAGGCCTGACATCTGCATTGCGTACAGCACAGCGGCCATTGCATTGATTACCTCGGCCTCCCGGTCCCGGGACAAACGGATTCCGAACTCCCACACGAAGTCCATGCCGCCCGCCACGGCAGGCATCACGCTGGGCACACCTGATGCAGCCCCGGTTTCGTAATCCACGGGCATCCTGACCGTGTCAACGATATGCACATCCTGGTCGGTTACGGCATTGCCCATCCACAGGCAATCGGGGCCTGAAAGTACGCGGCCGACCTCGGGTAGTCCCGTATCGCGGGCCAGGGTCCGCATTGCCGGCCTGAGAACTGAACCGGGTATCCCGAAATTCCGGCTGCCATCAGTCTCCGTCCACAATTCGTCCAAAAACAAACCGGTCCTGCTGTGCAACCGGAGTCTGAATGCCCATATTATTACCGGGTTGCGGGTCATTGTTTCCCCTCCTGTTTCATGGCCGCCCGAATCATGTCGAGCAGGACATCCTCAGCAATCCTGGCCCCGGCCCTCGCCAGCAAGGCCTTTTTATGCTTGCCTGCACCGGCGCGCATCCCCTTTGGACTCTTGCGCGCGGATAACGCGTCCAGGTCCAGGTACCGGGCGAGGCCTTTGACGCCCCTGGATTCGGCCAGGTCTGACAAAAATGTCAGTATGGACGTACCGTCACCCGAAGGCACTCCGGCAAGCGCCTGCCTTTGGGCATCGTCCATCGTACTTAGCGCCTTGCCGAGCCCCTCCAGTCCGCCATTTTTTACGGACTCATAGAGCCCTGCCAGCAATGGAACGTCCGGTATGCGACCTGAAAAGCCCCGTTTCAAAAAGGCAGCGGCCTGGATGTCAGCGGCCTTATTCACCATGGTATCCACCACCTTGTCGCGCAGTCCTGATACCGCATCCATGTCCTTACCGGGAACGGCATACACGGGCCAGGGTGTCCAGTACCCGTATTCCAATGCCTCCTCGGCCTTTCGAAGGGCCATGAATCGGCCGTATCCCAATTCCGTAAATTCACCAACGCCCCGGTGCTGCATCCCGCGTAGTTCCGAAATCGTCATGTTTTGTTTGACCGACAGCACGGCCACGGACCCTGCCTGCCAGGTCGAACCCTTGCCTGCCATGCCCTTTTCAAATACCCGGGCTGTGAATATGCCTGTCACATCAAAGCGCTCACCAAAAGTGTTTTTCAGTGTGTCGGCAAAGGTCTGTCCCGGCGGGGATACCACCCGTGCCGTGAATATCAGGCGTACCAGTTGTCCCTCTTTCAAATCCTCCAGCGCCGCATCCGAATAAAACCGGCCTTCCTGGTCCTGTGTACCGGATGCCCACTTCAGTTGCAGGCGTCCACCGAAGCCCGCATGCCTGCGCATACCCACGAACAGCACCGTACTGTTGGCGCGAAGTTGCGTAATCGCCTTGTCCAGGGCCGACTCATCCGGGGCCTCCACCTGGACCAGGCCCTGAAATTCGTTGCCCGGGGCCAGGCATACAACGGGCCTTTGTCCCTGTGCCAGGTCCGGGCTGACCTGCATTATCGGGCTATGGAAGTGCAGGAATTCCTCTTCACCGTCATCGGTAACGGAAAAAAACTTGTCAGTAATCGGATTTCCGCCCGCCGTATAGCGGGGAACATCGGGAAAATCGCCATGCGATATGGCGGCCGAAGCAGCCTTGGAATAGGCTGACAGGTCATGGTAGGCCACTTCAAATTCCACGCCCTCCGGGTGGACGTTTACCTCCTCGTCCCCGGTGTGCTGCCAGCGCCAGGATAACGGGACCGGCAGTGTGCGTCGGCCATGCAACGCCGGGTATGCATTTAGCACGATCAGGCGGGTATCCGGTACATCCACGCGCAGGATACCGGCCTCGTCAAAGGCCCGGTTCAACAGCCTTCCAGGCAGGTAACGCATGGAAATCCAATTCCCTTCCACGCTGCCCGGAATAAACAAGGGGGCCTGTTGAATCAGGTCAAAACCAAGATAAGCAACCACCATTTCAGCCTCTCAGGAAATTCAGGTTTTGATTCGAAAATTCTGTATCCTCAACCGATACTGTTACCCGGCCGAGCCCCTGGTCCGCCTTTTGGCCGATCGTGCGTATCCCTGCGCAGGTCGCAGTCAGGAAATCCAGGTCATTCTGGTCAGGCGTATCCAGCCACTGCAAGGGGGCCGCCATCGTGCTACCCGGTGCAATACCCCGAATCATGCGGTATCCATCCTTGTACCAGACCTGGACGGCCGAGGTCAATGCATCCCACGAGTCGTCCAAAAATATGTGACGATTTGAGGTAATCACACGGGTTTGCGTTGCCAGGGGGATGCCGTTGTACGTGGCATGGCCCAACCACAGCATGCCCTGCGTGTCTCTGGTCCCGAACAGACGCGTTTTGATGGCCTCGGCCCGTTCATTCAGGCACAACATATCGGCCGATTTTCGCAGTACCTGCACGATCACACCCGCCGGAATATAGGGCAATCCCGTAGTCCAATCCCTGATTGTCGCAACCAGGTCGGTATTGTACAGTGTGGGGTCCTTGATCAGTACAGGGCTTTCGATTTCAATGACTATCCGACCTTCCCTCTTCATCCATCCTCCCCGGTTTTTTACAGCATTCTTTCAAATCCAGGTATTCCACTATATCGAACACAGGTGTAACCCTGGCTCCATTTCGCATTACATAGCCGTCAGGCCCTGTGCCGTGTTGCTGCCATGGAATATCCAGCAGTTGTAAGGCCTGTCTGGCCACGGCCGAGCCATACCTCATGCCAGCGGGCATTTCGCGCCACGAATCCCGGCCGCTGACCTCCTCGGCAAGCGACAAAAACCAGTCCAGGGTACCCACATCATCACCAGTTACGGGATAAGGCCTCATGGTTACGGCATAGTCACCCATGGCACTGGGTACACGCCTGCTCAGCACCATATCCGGGTCCCACAATCCCTTGACCAGGACCCAGTCAAAAGAGCCCTTTTCGGGCAGGACCTGTCTCTGATACGCTGCAAGCCCTGCCGCAGTACGCCACAGCATGGCAGGATGGCACCCCGGACCGCCAACGGCCAGGGATACGCGCAGGTGCATTTCACGTGCAGCCTCAATGGCATGTTTCAGCGCGCTGTCCAGCGCGGACCAAAAGACTGCGGCATTTGCGGACAGGCGTACCCCCCCGGATTCTGGCGTCTTCATCGCACCATCCAGCCAGGACTCAACGGAATTTACGCTGTCCCCGGATTCGCCTGAATCTGTCAGGATTTCCAGGTCGGAGTTAATGCCCGAGGCCGGCCTTTCCACCAGCACCATCGCATTGATCCGGTTGTTGCCCGGCGTGGATTCGGACATTTGTCCGGCACCATAGACCGCGTTTTGCAAAAATGGCGCCATATCCAGGCACTTGCGCACGAAGTCAACATCCGGCGGGGTGTCGGATTGGAATAGGCCTGTTGCAATTTCCAGCCCTGCGGGCAGGTCTTCCGGCCGGGGAATGCGTTCGTCCTGGGAAACGGCCTCATCCTGGAATCGGGCCATTATGACATTGCCCAGGTCCAGGGTCGCATTTGCGCCGCCAGTAAAACGTTCGATCACAGACCTGACTTGTGAATGGACCCGGTCCACATCATCCCAACTTGCCTGGGAAAATACCGTGTCCCAACGGTTCGAAATACTTAAAACTGAAATCAAGGGCATTGGCACAACTCCTGCAATCGTTTAGTTCCTGAGTTCCGGTGGGCCCGGACAAGGAACAACAGCAATAGTTAGAACAAACAAGCGGATTTGTCAACCCGAACAAGTTGGCCTCAAATTTAATCTGGCAATTTGGGATTTGAGGGGTACAACGACAAAGTAGATGGGCCGCTTGCTGCAACTTGCCTAAGGCCGTTGGCCGAGGCCGTGTGCCGTGTGCCGTGGCCGAGGCCGTGACCGTGGCCGTGACCGTGGTTTCCGGTTGCAACGGAAGCCCACCCGCAAGGCCCACGGGCCGTCCCAACGCCCGATGCCAGAATCCAGAAACCCCCGAATACCTGTCAAATTTGAGAACAAAGGACGCAGAAATGGGTTCAGATACGCGGAGTTGAGCCCATTTGAGCACAGGCGTACTATCATGGGGACAACGACAAAGTAGATGGACCGCTTGCAGCGCCTTACCTAAGGCCGCAGGCCGTGATAACGAGCCGTCAGGCGAAGTTTCACTGCCTAATTTAGTCAGGTAATCCGGGATTCGGGTGAAATCATTGCATTTGTTGTCCAGACGCATTAAACTCCATAGACAGGAAATGGCTGCCGAAGAAACAGGAATTTGTATAAATTGCGGGCACGAAGGACCCGTTGGTACGGCATGCCGGGAGGAGGCATGCGCGCGTAAAGGCTACTACTTTATCCCTGCGGAGTATGCCAGTAAGGCCGAACAGGATGACCCGTATCTGGGACGCAAGATCGATGACTTTGCGTTTGTGGATGTCCTGGGCGAGGGCGGCTTTGGCAAGGTCTATCTTGCGCTGATGACCCCGGTTTTGATGCCAGTAGCCATCAAATTCCTGACCAGGGCCAACAATAAAGAGATGCTTCAGCGTTTTTACAGGGAAGCAAAATCCCTGGCCATGATGGCGCATCCGAATATCGTGCGACTGAACAAGTACGGGATATACAACAATAAGCCCTACATCGCAATGGAGTACGTTGAATCCAGCCGCAGCCTGGCCAAGGAAATCAGGGATCGGGTCAGGGCGCAACAGGCATTCACCCTCAGGGAGGTGGTCCATATCGTGGACCAGATACTGAATGCATTGAAGGTGGCACACGGGCACAACGTGGTGCACAGGGATATAAAGCCCGAAAACATCCTGCTTCAGAATATCGAGGGGGACCCGATTTTTGCCAAGGTATTGGATTTCGGACTGGCGAAATTCACAAACCAGGATTCAAAGATGAGCATGGTCCTGGGGACACCCATGTATATGGCACCGGAACAACTGGGTACGGGCAGCGAGATAGGCCCGTGGACGGACCTTTATGCCGTTGCGGTGATTGTTTTCGAGATACTCACCGGACGCCGGCCCTTCAAAGGGAATACGCCACGGGAAATAATCGGACATAAAATTGACCCAGGATATGATTTCATGGAGCACGTACAGGACTTGAACCTGCCGCCAAAACTGGTTGATTTCTTCAGGAAGGGGATGGCGGTGGATGAAATGCAAAGGTTCAGGACGGTGGATGATTTCAGGACCGCATTTCATAGCGTGCTCAACAGTATGGGCTCCAAAAAGACGGAACAGATATTTTCCGGCACATTAGAGGATATCCTGGACACAACCGATAAGAAAAAGATTGAATTCGGCAGCACGAATGTTGAACTTGAGGCCCAGGAAGTCAAACAGCATGGCCAAACGACGGACGGAAATAAGGCGATGCATGAGGATGTAACCAGGATCGAGGACACGGACTATCAAAAAGACGTGCCGGAGGGACATGCCAAAACAGGGGCGTCAAAATCCCGTATAACTATTGTGGCCGGGGTCATAGTGATTCTGGTCGGGATCATCGGATATGTCGTGCTTTCCGGGTCAAAGGGGGCGGGGCCGACGAAAAACGGACGCCATGAACCTGCAACTGGTGTGTCGCAGGCTGGCAAGTCCGGGAAAAAAACGGTGAAGGTATCGAAAAAGATAACGACGCCTGTAAAGAAATCCAAGTCTAAAGTGAACAGGGTGAATAAAAAGGCTGCGGCGGCCTTCAAGGTGGTCAAAATCCTGCCCGTGTTCAAGAGTTCCAACGAAATTGCGCCTGGTGTTAACGTGTATATAAATGGAAAATTGATTGGTGTAACCAGGTCCAGGTTGGGGGTGGAGGCCCGCCTTCCCCTTGATACAAAGCACGTGGAAATAAGGCTGGCCGGTAAAAATATCAGCCATGAAGTGATTGATGTGGTGGATCCGCACAAAATCAAGGGCAGCAAACTGGCAATCAAGGTGGAAATGTCATGGTGAGAAAAATCGTTTTGTCAGTGTTTTTCACCTGCCTGGGGGCATGGTCGTTGGCAGGATACGGACAGGGACTGAGCCTGTTGCAACTGCGTAACAAGGCCGTGGCAGCATACAAGGTATGCATTGATAAGCATTCCCTCAAGTATTGTAAAAGGGCGTTGACGCTGTACGAACAGGCCGATGCATTGGTCCCTAATAATCCCAAAATCACTTCCAAAATCAGGAAATTGCGTCGAATTATCGCCAGGATGCGTACCCCATGGTGGAAAAGGAAATATCGCAATATATTTGCCGCTGTTAAGGCCGACGATCTAAAGGCTTGCAAGGCATTTCTGGACCATGGGGTGTCACCCGATATCCGGGACCCGGTGGGTCGCACACCCATGCACTATGCCGCACAAAAGGGGGAGGTGGATATCGCACAATTGCTGCGTAAATATCATGGCCGCCTGGACCTCACGGACAACGACGGCAAGACCCCAATAGACCTTGCCACACCTGATGTCAAAAAGGCCTTTCGTGCCACCTTGAAAATACATTCCGTACCCGGGGCAGAGGTAATAATAAATCACAAGAGCGCAGGCACTACGGATAGTTCCGGAGACCTTTCCATTAAACTGGATGGTGGCACGTATGATATAAAGGTCATGAAACAGGGCTATACCACGGCAGGGACCAGTGTAAACCTGCAATGGTCCGGCAGCCAGTTAGTGACCATTGCCATGGCGAGGGTTGCGTCTGCCAGTAAGGCGGCCAATCCGGTTGCGAGTACGGCGGTCAAAAGGACAAAGGCCGTCAGTAAACATCAGCAGCATCAGGTCGTCCTCGTGGGTAAGGTCAAAAAGAGGTCTCGTACATGGGCCTACGTTACCTTGTTTAGTGGCCTGGCAGTTGTGGGCCTGGGTGGCGGCATGACAGGGCTGGCAGCGCACGAGCGTTCCCTGATGAATAGCGCCAGGACATCATCGGACCTGGATTCCGAGCGCTCCAGGATAAAGGCATACAATGCCGTTGCAATTACGGCCTATGTCGTTGGGGCCGGTTTGATCGGAACCAGCATATACCTGTGGTTAAGGCCTAAAAAACGGCAACGACATACCAGCATATTGCCTTTGGTTGGCAACAAGTTTGTTGGCGCCATGGTCAGATTCTAAGAGAGTGATTATGATGACACCGTACGTTTCATACACATACCGAGTTGTTGGGATCATGATACTTGGCCTGGCCTGGTCCTGTATCAGGCCGAACATTGGTGGGCAAGGACAGCCGTGTTCCAAGTACAATGCCTGCCTTGCGGGATTGGAGTGCAAAAACGGCATTTGTGTGCAGTCCCCGGACGGAATCCAGGGAAATGACAGCGGCCAGGACGCAAATTGTGTCCCCAAAACCTGTCAACAGATCGGCAAGGTATGCGGCAAGAATTACGACAATGGATGTGGTGGTACGCTGGACTGTGGGGCCTGTCCGGCATCATACAAATGCAGCAACAAGGGCCTGTGCGTCCGGACAGAGGACAAAAATGGCATCAGTTGGGTCATTTTACCGGGCGGGCAATTTAAAATGGGCTGTAGTGCCAAAATTCGCTATTGTAAAACAAATGCTATGCCGCAACATCAGGTAACAGTCAAGCCTTTTCAGATCATGGCCACCGAGGTCACTGAAGACATGTATCAAAATATAATGCATACCGACCCGTCCACGTATAAAAAGAAGGGGGCGTATCCGGTTGAAAACGTAACATGGGCAAATGCAAAAGAATTTTGCCACCAAATAGGCGCCGTTCTGCCTTCGGAAGCGCAATGGGAATATGCTGCACGCGCTGGCAGTCAAACAATCTATTCATGCGGTGATGATAAGGAATGCTTGAAACGGATTGCCAACTATGCTGCAAGTTCTAAAGCACGGGTAGCGTCAAAAAAGGCCAATAATTTCGGGTTGTATGATATGCTGGGAAACGTTTACGAATGGGTCCTGGATGACTATCACCCTAGCTACAGGAATGCCCCTGCTGATGGTTCGGCGTGGGTAAGTAAAGCACCATATGATAAGGTGATCAGGGGCGGTGCCTATGATTCGCTTGCTACTACGGCAACGGTTTTCTACAGGGACAAACTTGACCCGGATAATCCGTCTTCGAAGGTGGGATTCAGGTGTGTCAAGCCATACAAACCATAACCCGGATTACCTGCCAGATTTGAGGACAAACAGAAGGAATTGCCCCCGGGTTTGTCCGTGAGGACCGGGGCACAGGCCTACTTTGTTGGGTTCAACATCCGTCCGAGGAACAACACGGCGTTGGTGGGGCGGTCCACTATTGCAAAGATGAACGGCCTGTCCACAACCATCCGGAAGGGTTGTGGTGGTGGTTCAGGTCCTGCACTTGTTACATTCATAACCACCGCAGTGGCGCCGGCGGCCTCGGAGCCCTCTTCGTCCACCTTCAGGAAGGTCTGGTGGATCACATCCGAAATGTACAGGAATTTCCGGGATATACCGCTGAAGTCAGCCTTATTGCTGTTGAACGGCAGTTTCATGCCCATGTCCTGCAAGGTATCCGCAAGGGACGCCTTGTACTCCATGCCAAACTTTGGCATGCTCACAATGCCAGGCCTCTTGGATATATTTAATTGGCCCAGGAGTTTCAGGAACCATTCACCGTCCATGTCCGATTCAACGTCCAGGAATTTTCCCTTGGCCGGAACGATTAACACCATGGCAACATTGTCACCCACGTAGGGCAGTACCACTGCCTGGTAGTCATCGGTATCGGTGTACGGGAGGGTTACGTCCATCTTCATGTTCATCATTTTTACCGTGACATCTTTGCCTGCCAGCGTATGGAATACGTGGTCCTGTGTCAGTTTTTTATCGAATTCGTCCTTCCATCCTGCCTTGAAATAGATGGTATTGGTAAGAACCAGTCGGGTCAGGCTGGTAATGACCCCGGGTCCAAGTAAATCCTTGATCCTGCCGTTTGTATGGTCCTCAACCCAGGCATTGATTTGTTGCCTGGCAGACTCTGCCGCCCCGGCGAAGTCCACCAACATCAGGCCGGCCCCGTAATTTTTTGCAAGCAGGTCCAGGAAGTCCTGTTTAAAAGGAAATCCCTCCTGCCCCCACAGGGCATTGGATATGTCAAGTTCAAAGGGATGCCCCTCTTTTACAATCTCGCTGCCCCGGCTTTCCAGTGTCAGGTCCAGGGCATTAA
The DNA here is from genome assembly GCA_015493765.1 of Deltaproteobacteria bacterium. Lineage (GTDB taxonomy): Bacteria > Myxococcota_A > UBA9042 > DTJE01 > S145-11 > S145-11. The sequence continues at coordinate 4,325 of WGCQ01000003.1, read as the reverse complement.
AGGCCGGGTGCAGCCGCTCCTGGGGCAAATCGAAGTGCATCACTTCACTTATCTGGTTTGCCGTGTCTCCCCTGGCCCCTGCATAGGTCATGGCCAGGGCCGAACTTATGCTGTAGGGCGACACGAACAGGCTTGCCTCGGGTTTTTCCTGAACGAGTCGGGCATAAAGGTCAAAGGCAAAATCGGCATTACCGCTGGCAAGGGTATGCGAGTCTGCCTTATCCACATCGGGATGCAGGTCTCTTTCGAGACTCGACCTTGCCTCCTGGACATTCGTGGACGGGTTACCAGGGTTGTCGACACCTGATGTGCCACATCCTGCCGCGGCTGCCGTAAAAAGAATCACAAATAGAAACATACTCCGGTTACGCATTCCTGCCTCCGTGGAAAAGGGTTGTTGATTTCTGGTTATGCAACAAGTATGCCATGCCTGGTACAAGGGGACTTGCACGCAGATGAGGTCGGAAAAGTCTGACATTTTTGTCATGGTGTTGGCAATGACAGTGGCCGTTGGCCGTTGACCGAGACCGAGTCCGTGGCCGTTGGCCGTTGGCCGTTGGCCGTTGACCGTGGCCGTGGAGCGCAGGCGGCCTCGCCTGCTTGTTTCGCGGGCGACCCGCCCGCCTTGCCGTGACCGTGGTTTCCGGTTACAACGAAAGCCTGACCGCAAGGCCCGCAGGGCCGTCCCGAAGCAGCCGCAGGCTGCGTCCCGATGCCCGATGCCAGATACCCGAATCCGTGACCGTGGCCGTGGCCGTTGGCCGTGTGTGGCCGTGGCCAACGGCCTTTGTCCACAATTACTCCGGTAAAATCTTGACAAGACCTGTGTTTACGGACTATAGATTTTTCATGAGTCCTGGTTTATCCTCCCAGCGAGGTTGATTTTAACGCATAGGTGGTCACATGAGCGAAAACGGCCAGAACACTGAAAACGGCTATCCGTTTTTTCACCCTGCACGCAGGCCCTACAGGTTTACTGTCCTGTTTTTCACATCCCTTTTGACCCTTGGTTCGTATTTTGCCTACGATTCGGTGGGTGCCATGGAAAACGCCTTGATGGGGCTGCTGCACATACACCAATCCGCAATCGGGGCCATGTACACGATGTATTCCATTGCCGCGATCCTGTCGGTATTCCTGGGTGGAATCCTCGCAGACAGGATCGGCACACGCTGGGCCAGCCTGTTGTTTTCCCTGCTCGTTACGTTTGGCGCATCCATCGTGGCACTTGCGCCTTCACTGCATCTGCCCGGCAGGGGCGACCTGTACGTCCTTTACACGGGGCGCTTAATATTCGGATGGGGCTCCGAGAGCCTGGTTGTGGTTCAAAGCGCAATCCTGGCACGTTGGTTCAAGGGTAAAGAACTGGCCATGGCATTCGGTGTAGCCCTGACCCTTTCACGTCTGGGCACGCTGTTTTCATTCAACACGGAGGCCTTCTTTGCGCAACACTTCGGCCCGGTGCCTGCCCTGTGGATTGCATCCGGCCTGTGCACCTTCAGCCTCGTTGCCAACGTGGTGTATATATTTCTGGACCTACACGGTGAACGCGTACTCAATCTGCCAACACCCGAGGCCGGTGACTCGGTGAAACTAAGTGACATCAAATTCTTTGATGCAAGGTTCTGGTACGTAACCATGCTGTGCGTTACGTTCTATTCCGCGATCTTCCCGTTTACCGCGCTGTCCACTGACCTGTTCCACGAAAAATGGCATCTCCCCCTGTCAGTGGCACATAGTTCCCAATCCTTCCTGAGCCAGGTCTTTTCCAATTTTGCGCACATGTTTTCCACTGCTCCGGGCACAACATCCATAATCATTTTCGCGTCCATGCTGACCGCCCCGTTTGCCGGTGCACTCGTTGACAGGATCGGGCGCAGGGCGTCCCTCATGGTTCTGGGGGCATTGTTGATGATACCCGCACACCTCATGATCGGTTTTACCTACATACCGCCCGCCTATTCCATGTCCGTGCTGGGCGTCGCCTTTGTGCTCGTACCCGCTGCAATGTGGCCTTCGATTCCCCTGATTGTCGAGGAAAAACGCGTGGGCACGGCCTACGGCCTGATGACCATGCTGCAAAACATGGGCCTGGCAACATTTCCCTACATAAACGGCAAACTACGCGAGGTCACGCACGGCTACAAGGCCAGCATGGGGATGTTTGCGTCACTCGGACTGGTGGGCCTGGTATTTGCATTACTGCTTTTGATTGCGGACAAAAAGCACGGCGGTGTCCTGGAGCGGGCGGACTGAGACCTTGTCCTCAAATTTTGCCGGTAAACTGGGCGCCTGCGAATTCAGACAACCTTTCGTTGATGAATTTCTCGATTCGCAGGTTTACCAGTTCAGGAAATTCCACGGGTGCATAGTGCGACCCACCCTTAATAACCAGCAATTCGGCGTTGGGAATTCGTTCGGCCATTTCCCTGGCCAGCACAGTAGGCGTAAACAGGTCCTTGTCGCCTGACATCAGCAGTACCGGACAGGTAATCTTTTCCAGGACATCGGAGGCATCGTGGTCAGCCAGGTGTTTGAATATTTTGCCGTAAATGTCAAAATCCAGCATCAGGAAATCGGATGCAAGGTCCTGGAATATCTGTTCGTCCAGGCTCCCTGCCAAAAAACCGGTCAGTTTCATTGCATGGACCAGGCGGCCGTTTTTAGTTACACTTGGCACAACGAATTGCAGCCTGGGCAGGGTTTGTCTGAAAAATCCCACCACAAACGGTGTAAGTCGGCTGAGCATGTGTGTGCCCATGACCGTGTCCATGGGACGTGCATAGGCCCCGTTTATTTGAATCAATCCGGCGAATCGTTCAGGGTGCAGCCTGTAATACTCGAAATTCAGTTGGACCCCCATACTCCAGCCTATAAACAATGCCTGGTCGATACCCTCGGACTTCAGTACCGCATCAAGGTCCTTGCAATGGTCCTGCATGGTGAATGCATCCGGGTCTCTGGGTTTACCCGAGCGATATAACCCCCTGTAATCCCAGGATATTATTCGGAATCCGGGTTTAAAATACTCTATGAGGTGACGCCAGGCGATGATATTCCCACCCAGCCCGTTGGATAATACTATTGGAGGTTTTTTCTTGTCACCAATGGAATATACCGCAAGCCACGTCCCGTCATGGGACTGTACAAAACTGTTGTCGAATGCGTCCTTCAATATTCTCTCCAGCCGTGGTCATTTGCTCATTTGCAATTCTGTAACGCTTGCAAAAATGCATTTTCGACGGAATTCCAGTATGTCGGATCCATCTTCAGGTTTCGCATTGTATCAAAAAAATCCTGAACAGTGAAAAAACCGTATTTTTTCAGCACATCCATTGCCAGGGACAGTTGTGCAGGGTCACCTTTCTGGGCACGTTTCAAAAAGTCTTCCGGCCGCCTCAAGGGCACCACGTTCATGGTAGGGTCCACGCCAGGATTGGCCATGCAAGCAAGTTCCATGTATGCCTGTTTGAATCGCCGCTTGATGCCGTCCATATTTTGACTTTCCCGGGACTGGATTGCCTTGTCCGTTTTGACCACGGTGGTCTGGCTGCTGCTACATGCAACCACTGCGAACGCCACCACCATGCCCAAACTCAACAAAATTTTTCTCATAGTGTCCTCCTGTTGCACAGATACTCACAACACTATAATTATACGTTATTCCAATGAGGTTGAAAGTATAATCAGTCATGTTTATGGCCTTTTTTTGTAACGATTACACGGGGCCTTCGTGATCACTAAGGACCCCACGGCCCACGGTCAACGGACTCGGCCACGGTCAACGGCCACGGACTCGGGCCTCTGGTTTCGGGCCTCGGGACGCAGCCTGCGGCTGCGCGGGACGGCCCTGCGGGCCTTCGGGAAGGCTCCCGTTGCAACCGGAAACCACGGTCACGGCCTCGGCCAACGGTCACTGCTACGGCCTCGGGCCTCTGGCATCGGGCATCGGGACGCAGCCTGCGGCTGCTTTCGGGACGGCCCTGCGGTCCTTTCGGGAAACTTCCGTTGTAACCGGAAACCACGGCCAACGGACTCGGCCACGGCCAACGGCCACGGTCTCGGCCACGGTCAACGGACTCGGCCACGGACTCGGCCAACGGCCACGGAAAAGGCGGGCGGGACGCCCGCGGTACAAGCAGGCGAGGCCGCCTGCGCTCCACGGCCAACGGACTCGGGCCTCTGGTTTCGGGTCTCGGGACGCAGCCTGCGGCTGCTTTCGGGACGGCCCTGCGGTCCTTTCGGGAAACTTCCGTTGTAACCGGAAACCACGGCCAACGGACTCGGCCACGGCCAACGGCCACGGTCTCGGCCACGGTCAACGG
>WGCQ01000002.1 GCA_015493765.1 Deltaproteobacteria bacterium | reverse complement strand
GGTCACTGAATTCTGGTTTCGGGTTTCGGGACGCAGCCTGCGGCTGCTGCGGGACGGCCCTGCGGGCCTTCGGGAAGGCTCCCGTCGTAACCGGAAACCTCGGTCACTGTCAACCAAAGGCGGGCGAGACGTCCGCGAAACAAGAAGGCGAGGCCGCCTGCGCTCCACGGCCACGGTCTCGGTCTCGGTCTCGGCCACGGCCACGGACTCGGGCATCGGGCCTCGGGACGCATCCTGCGGCTGCTGCGGGACGGCCCTGCGGGCCTTCGGGAAGGCTCCCGTCGTAACCGGAAACCTCGGCCACGGCCAACCAAAGGCGGGCGAGACGCCCGCGAAACAAGCAGGCGAGGCCGCCTGCGCTCCACGGCCACGGTCTCGGCCACGGTCTCGGCCACGGTCAACGGCCAACGGCCACGGTCAACGGTCACGGTCAGCGGCCTCGGCCAGTGGTTATTTACAAAACTTGCGGGCGACACCGACCCCGAGCCACTGTGACAAAACTTTGCCTGTTTCAAATCTTACATCCCTGCCTGCCGGGCCCAAACTCCATTACCCATGCTAATTCCGAAATATCCTGAATTTTTTCCTTTTCTTTCCATGTTTTATGACAAGGATCATTACCATGTACTTGACTATTGTAAAGGTCTTACATAATATGCCTGTGGGATCGATGCTTACGGTGAAAAAGTGAAAAGAATTTCTTTTATAATTGCAGTACTCATGGTCCTTCCTGCGTTTGCCTCTGCTGCGGGAATTGATATTACACCCACAAGGGTCAACCTGGGTACCCGTTTTGTAGTCGCAAATGCCGGTTTAAACACGGTCCAGGCCCGGCCGTTTCTCGTGCTGAAAGGCAAATGCACTGCTGTTAACAATGCGAAATTTGACCTGGATGCAAAATTACCCGCAACGAGTGTAATCAAGGGCGGCAGGACCGTGTTCATGGCCTCCCTGACACAGGACGTGGTGAAACAGTTGAAATCCTCGCATGCAACATGCAAACTAAAGGCCTGGATCGCCGCGGGCACACAAACTTCCAAGCCTGTCCAGGTCAGCATGGAATTCTTTCCGCCCACGGTAACGAAATTGACTGCAAAAATCTTTGGTTTCCAGGGCAATTCCACTGAGCCACCGTGGTGGGCATACACCTTGATGCTGCTGATTGTGGCATTGTTTTTGCTGATGGTCGTATTCGCCCTGTTCGCCGGTGTGGCCAGTTGGGCGGAGAGGCGTATTGCAGGCCGTATGCAGAACCGTATAGGGCCAAACCGTGTCGGTCCTCAGGGCGTGTTGCAGTGGCTGGCCGACGGGCTCAAGAACTTTTTCAAGGAGGATTTCATACCTCCCAAGTCCTTGAAATTATTATTTAAACTTGGGCCTTACCTGCCGATGATCGGCGTGGTTGGTACATTCGTTTCACTGCCGTTTGGTGCCTACCTGATCATGGACGACATGTCCATTGGTATCCTGTACGTGATGGGGATTGCCAGCCTTACCGTAATCGGCATACTGATGGGCGGTTTTGCATCGAACAACAAGTGGTCCCTGCTGGGGGCCTTTCGTTCCGCGGCCCAGGTGGTCAGTTACGAGGTCCCAACGGGTATTGCAGTGCTGATGATAGTACTGTTGTCCGGTACCATGTCCATGCAGGGGATCATTCGGGCCCAGGGGGGATGGCCGTGGCACTGGTTTATTTTTGCCAACCCCTTTACGTTTGCCGCGTTTTTCCTGGTATTTACCAGCATGCTGGCCGAGGGCAACCGTACCCCGTTCGACATACCGGAGGCGGAAAGCGAACTGGTCAGCGGTTACAACACCGAGTATTCAGGCATGCGTTTTTTGATGTGGTTTTTTGCCGAATGGGGAAACCTGTACGTGATGAGTGCGGTTCTGACCACGCTGTTCCTGGGTGGATGGCAGGTCCCTGGTATATCTGCCGCGGCCCAGGAAAACAGCATTGGCCTGGCAATCCTGGGATGGCTGTTGTTTACGTTCAAGGACCTGGTACTGGTGTTCGTGGTGATCTGGCTGCGTTGGACCTTGCCGCGCCTGAGGGTTGACCAGATGATGAACATGTGCTGGAAGTACCTGGTTCCCTTGAATATTTTGCTGTTCCTCCTGACCGCACTGTGGCGTGTGTTCGTACCGCAGGGCATCAACGAACTCACAGGCTTCGTGATGTTTGCCGTGGGCCTGTTCCTGCTGGCGGTGTTCTTTGTAAAGGTGGGAAGGACGCTGAAGGAGGGTCCTTTCCAGGTCTATCCGAGTCCATTTATCTGAGGTTGCCATGTCCCGGATGTCCGAGTATGTAAGGCCTATAGTCAATGCAAGTAAAACCATATTCGAGGGTATGGTCGTTACCTTTGCAAACATGCTGCGCAAACCCGTTACGATACAGTATCCTGACAAAACCGAAACCCCGGTCAGGCAGCAACTGCCACCCAGGTACAGGGGATTTCTGGAAGTTGACCTGCGCAGGTGTACGGCGTGCCGGCTTTGCATGAATACCTGTCCCATTGACTGCATCCGAATCGACGTTGAAAAGAACGAGGAAAAGAAACGCGGCATGACCGTGTTCGATATAGACCTGGGCAAGTGCATGTTTTGCGGCCTGTGCGTTGAGCCGTGTCCAACCGGGTGTATTTCTTTTACCCCTGAATTCGAAGGTGCTGCATTGAATTCGGACAGCCTGGTAGCGCGTTTTATCGATGATGGCGATTTCATCCTGCCTGCCAAGGCCAAGGAGGCTGCCGGGATCGAGCCCCCGGAGCCCGGTTCCATCGTGCGCAAGCTCCTGAAAAAGATGCAGGATGAAAATCCAGGCGAGCAGGGCATGATGGACAAACAACTCCACGTGTAATCAGCCCCGTAAAACATCAACAGTCTTTAGATAAAATCGGAATAGTTCAGGCCGAATTTAGTCAGGTAATTTGGGTGGGATCTAATACCTTGATTTTTATCTGAATCCAGATAATTGACAGGGATGAAAGTAAACGGGTAATTTTGGGAAGGTCGTAAATAATCAGACCAGGTCAGCCAACGTATTCGGCCTTGCGGCGTTTGGTGCTGGTACCGGTCTTTTGCAGTTTCTTGGCCGCCGCCGCGATATAGGATTTGATCAGGTCGTTGGTCACGCCGTCGTCATAGAACATGGTCACAATCGGGCGTTCGTACTTGCGTATCAGTTTCTCGAATATGGAGCCGCTGATATGCCCGTGCATGCACCCGAAGGGCGATGCATTGACCACCATGGACGCCCCTTCCTCCATGAAGCGCACTGCACGGCCGATGGTCAACACGGACTCACCCTCGAATTCCTTGGGGATGAAGTTCAGGCCTTCATGCAACACCTGCTCGATCGGCGGCTCCATCCTGTCGGCCAGGTATGGTTTCAACGCCTCGTGGTAGGCCTTTTCCTTGCGTTCTATGAACAGGTTGGAAAACTCGCCCACGATCCTGGACAACAGGTTGGACCTGTGGATCCTGGGGAGGTTACGCTCGCTCCACACCGTGTACAGGATCCACTCGCCTATCGGCGACAGCCACGCCTCGCCACCGTACTGCTCGATTGACTCAATCACCCGGGCATTGGCATACGCCTCGTTACGCACGTAGATTTCGCCAACGACCCCTACCAGGGGCTTGCGTTCGCCCGTCACGGGCACCTGGTTGAATTCCCGGGCCGCCTCGACCAGTTCGGGCAACGGCGACTTGCGATTTTCCATGGCCCGCTCGATCCGCTGGGCCCACTTCTCCATCAGCATGTTGCACTGGCCCTTGTGGACCTCGTATGGCCGGGTTTTTAGCACCATCTTGTACAGGAAATCCGCGGACAACACGGCGTCCCACAGTGCGGTCCTTGCAGCGGCCGGGATCCCTGCATACGAGTTCTCGGAGTCCGGTGAAATGATGGGGATGTCCTTGTAACCCATGTGTTCCAGTGCAATGTGCTGGGCCAGGGCATAACTGCCGAAACGGCATGGTCCCGTCGCAGTAGGCATGAACAACGCATGCCGGCTGGTCGGTTCGCCGCTGTCCTTCATGGCCTTGACGAAGGTCCCCAGGGTCAATGCCATGGGCGTGCACTCGGCGCCCCTGGTGGCCAGTTTGCCCAGGGTATGCGCGCCGTCGTCCGTTTCAGGCATGGCCCTGGACTCGATGCCGTGACCGTTCAACACCGCCGCAAAGAACCGGCTGCCCAGTACGTGCATGGGCGGAATCCACAGGATGCGCCCCTTCAATTTATCCGGTGAGCCCTGTACCGGCGTGACCGTGGAAACACCCTTTGGCACCGGCTGTGCGGCCAGCACGTCCAAAAACGCCTCAAGCCGGGTCTGGTAACCGCCGTCCGAGCCGTGCTCGTCCAGTTCCAGGATCAGCATCTGCTTTTCGCCCATGGTTTCTTCCACGAAGCCCTGGACGAACGAATCCGGCCCGCAGTTGAAACTGGACAGGTACAACGCGTACAGGTTCGGGTGTTTTGCCACGAATTTCGCTGCGGACAGGATCTTCTGGCCGTAGTACCAGTACATGTTGCTGAATTCCTTGCCCAGTGTATCGGGTTCAAACGGCAGCATGTCCATGTGGATCACCTTGAACCCCTTTTCCGCGATCTTGAACGGGATCCCCTGCGAGACCGTGTTGTCCAGGGTGTTGTAGGGCCGACCCAGGATGACGATCGCCTTTTCGCCCGATTCCTCCACCTCGCGCACCAGTTCCAGCCCTCGCTCAACCAGTTTCTTGTCCGCCGCCTTGTATGCGGCAACCGCCTTTTGCCATGCCCTGGCCGCCTGTTCCTCGTCCACGTCGGCCACGGGCGCCAGGCCTATGCGCAAGCGCCTGCCCATTTCCTTGGGCGTGGCGTTAAAGTCCATGATCGGGCTGAGTATGGGCGGCATGAACGGCTTGTCCTCGAATTGCTTTTTTACCACTGACGGCAGGCTTTCCACGTAGGGGCAAAAACGGGTCCTGCTGGTCTTGTCGTTGCGTTTTTCCTCGATCATGGAGGGCACAAATATCGCATCCACGCCCTTTTTGTTAGCCAGCCATGCCACGTGTCCGTGGGCCACCTTCATGGGGAAACAAAAATCGCTGGCCACGTTCTGATCGCCCAGGTCCACGATTTCCTGGTTCGTTTCCTTGGAAAATATCACGTCCATGCCCAGTTCCGTGAACAGGGTCTTGAACAGGGGGGCATAGGTCCACGTGGTCAGCGACCTGGGGATACCGATGCCGATACGCGTCTTGCCCCTTGGCGAGGACCTCAGGCCCAGTTGCGCCCTGCGGAAACGGATTGCACCGAATTCGTCCACCCGTTTCATGCCCGTGTCCGAATCATCGCGGCCGCACATGTAGCCGAATCCGGCCCGGCCTTCCATGCCCTCGACCTCCGCGTACGTAATCACGCAGTGGTTAGTGCACAGGGGGCAAACCTCGTTATAGACCTTCACATCACGATTGGCCAGGTCCATGCCACGGAATTCGGAACTGCCCTTGCGCTCCACCTCGCCGCGTGCCATCAACGCGGCCCCGTACGCGCCCATGACGTGGCAGTACGGCGACACCACCACCTCCACGTCCAGCATGTTTTCGATTGCGGCCACCAGGCCCTTGTTGCGTGCCGTGGCACCCTGGAACATCAATTTTCGTTTTGAAATCGGGCGGTTACCAACCACCATGGTACGGTAGTTCGCGATCACCGAGTACAGGATTGCCGCGATCACCTCGTTACGCGAAAACCCTTCGTTGAACAGGTTGATCGCGTCCTGTTCCATGAAGACGGTACAGCGGTCACTGGTCACGGGCGGCGCGATCCCCATGACCGCGTCACCGATCTCGAACACGGAAAATCCCAGTTTGCGGCCCAGTTCCTCGACAAAGGACCCGGTACCTGCCGCGCACACGTAGTTCATGTTGGCATCCGCGATCTGGCCGTTCTTTACCCGCATGTACTTCGAGTCCTGGCCGCCGATCTCGAAGATCGTTTCCACCTCCGGGTCGATCGTGGTCGCGCCCTTTACGTGGGCCGTGATTTCGTTGACCACCAGGTCCGCCCCCACCACGGAGCCCACGATCTTGCGGCCCGAGCCCGTGGTACCCACGCCCAGGACGTTCAACTCGATTTTGTATAATTCCTGCGCCTCCTGCAGGGCCTTGAACAACAGTTTGGCCGCGGTGATCGGCGCACCGGCTGTCTTGCGGTACACGTCCATCAGCGCCTTGTTGTCCAGGGTGGTCAGCACGGCCTTGGTGCTGGTCGATCCCACGTCGATCCCCATGTAAACATCGAATTTCGAACCGGGATTGGGGACCAGGTGGATCCTGACCTCGGTGTCGTCATCGTTCGTATAGGAAATGGGTACGGAAAAGTCCGGGTATTTCGTTTTTTTCAACACCAGGGGCTTACGCCTTACCACCTCTTTTTCCTGCTTGCCCCGGGCCTGGAGTTCGCGCCTGGCCCGCAGCAACGCGGACAGGACCATGCCTTCGCCGGACAGGGCTGCGCCAAGGGCGGCAGTGAACTGGGCGTCATCGGACACACGCAGCCCATCGCCCAGTTTCTGGCGCATGAACTTGATGATGCCCTTGTGCTTGGCCACGCCGCCTGTAACAGCGGTCACGCCGGACAGTTTGTGTCCCTTGAGCAGGGTCTGCAGTACCGTTTCCGTCATACCCTTGCACAGGCCGGACCATAGTTGCGCCTGGTTGTAGCCCTCCTGCTGGCGGTGGATCAAGTCGGTTTTCGCAAACACGGCGCAGCGGGTGGCAATGGGCGGAGGCTCGTCAACCACCTCCAGTTCGTCCAGTTTTACATAGTCCATCTGCATACGCGTGGCCTGCTCGTCCAGAAACGAGCCTGTGCCCGCGGCACAGCCCGTGTTAGTGCTGAAGTCGATCAGGTCCCCTTTCGGGTCCAAATAGATCAACATGGTGGACGAACCGCCCAGGTGCAGGATGTTATTGACCTTGCCGTACAACTGCCTGACGCCCATGACCTCGCTTTGCACCGGGTCAACGCCCTGCACTTGCAAATCCTCCAGCATCTTTTCGCCGGCCTTACCCGTGATCGTGACCGTAATCAGGTCGGGGTGTGTCCCGGATGCAAGTTTTTCGATCACCTCGAATGTCTTTTCCTCGATAGACCCTTTATGCAGGACCACTTGTTTATCGGTGATCCTTGAGTCGGAATCAATCTTTACGCCTTTTATGAACAGGCTTCCAATATCGATGCCAATATGCATACTACCTCCAAAGGTTACTGAACTGACGTGTCAGTATAGTTTTAAGTCCAGGCCTTGTCAAGTAAGTTTTTCGTGATATGCCCAGGATTGAGGCAGGTCAAATCAGGCAAGGCTGTGTAAGGTCCGCCATGGGATCGCTGGGTTCCGGTGGGGTTACAGGTTAGTCGAATATTTCGAGGTACTACGGGAGCCGGGATTACTGTTCGTTGCCAGGCCTGATCCACAGGTCCACGGCATTCAGGTGCATGGGGTTTGAGGAATCGAATTTTTCCGGCAGGGACTGGTTGACACGTTTGTTGCCGTAGAGGTTGGTGATTACCACTACCAGGGCGATGTGGTGGCGCATGGGCACCCTTGCCGATTCCGGTCCCCACAAACTCTTCAGTGGCACGGACAGTTCGATTGCCGAGTCGCCGCACACAACGGCCCCCTGCTCCCATCCGAAGTTTTGCGGTCCCACGTCCGGGTATTGCGGGTCGATAAAGGCACGCCAGCCGGCATCCGGAAAATCCCCGGGTTTGTCAGTGGCCTGCATGCTCTTCATGCCCAGTGTACCGAATCCCCAGTATGCGCCAAAATCCGTATTGTCAATCACGAAGGTACTGGACAATGCATCGTCCAGGTCGCCGTTACCCGAGTTGTCACCGAGTTTCGTCATGTCGCGATACCCCTGGCCGTCCCCGTAATCAGGGTCCAGGTAGCCTATGATATAGTGCGATGCATCGCTCTTGCCCGCAATCCCGATGTACAGGTTGTCGTTGTCAAAAGCCACGTACATCTTGTGCAGTTCGTTGCCCGCGGTATCCGTTTCGATATTGTTGTCCGCAACCTGCCACGACGGGTCCCAATCCGCACCAATCGTACCGTCGATTTCAGGTGTCCCTTCGGGCACGTACACAAACCCACCGGTCTGGGTGTCCACCTGGCCGTCCGGGTTTTTCACACTCACGTCCACGAGGCCCATGGCATGCGACGGGGCGGTAAACGTGATTTTGTCCTCTGCCACGCTGTCCGGCGTGATTTCCTGGCCGTCCACCAGCACCTTTGCCCCGTCCTTGAAATTGTGTCCCTCGATCCGCACGCTGGTGCTTGCGTTGGTCGGGCCGTAGTCCGGTATCACACTGGTGATGTCAGGCTTCAGCACGGGTTGTGGCACCGTAATCGTCCCGATCTTCGCGGCATCGAATCCGTCCGCCGTGCCTGTTGAATCCGCATACACCCAGTCGCCGTCACCCTTGAAACGGAACGTAAACGCGTACTTCCCGGGCGTTGCCAGCATGAGGTTCGCATTGTACAGGGCATAACCACCGTCGTCATTCGAGTAGATGGCCTTGATAAACTGCCACTGGCCGCTGGTGCCGGGGTCTGAACCGTACGGACCGAATCCGCACTGCGCCTGGATCGACTGGTGGTCCCCGTTTTTCACCTTGACCTTTGCGTTTAGCGCAGGGCTTGGCACCCCCTGCTCAACATTCAGGGTCAGCGGGTCCAGTAACACCGCGTCCTCGATCGTAACTGCCTGGTTTTGCCGGATATACTCGAATCCCCGGGCCAGCGTGGCGCTCTTGTCGTTTGGGTTGGTGACCACCACGTCCACCTTGCCCTTTTCGTGCGCCGGCGTAGTGCACGTGATCGTCGTTGCATCCTTAACGGTCACATCGTCCGCATCCTTGCCCCCGAATTGCACGGTTGCACCGTCCGCAAAGCCGCTGCCGCTGATCGTCACCTTCGTGCCGCCCGTGGCAGGACCCTGTGTCGGCCGGACCCCGGTGATCGCCAATTGCCCCTCCTGGGTCCCCAAACTGCAACCATCAGAAGTGCACTTACCTTTGAAACAATCCTTGTCAACCTTGCACCATGGGTTGCCGCCCCCGATGATCACCGTGGTATTGAACACCTGTCCGCGGCTGTCACGTTCCATCAGCACGTCGGCAGGCTCGAAATCACCGGTTTTGGCCGCATCCGTCCATGCCGCAACCCCATCCATGGCACAATCGGCCCCGACCTTGTACTCCTGGCCGTCTTCGATATCCATACCCTGCATCACGAACATGAACACGAATTGCACGTGCTGCCCCATGGCTACCAGCCCATCGTGCGGCCCCAGGTGCTGGCTTTGCTGGTACGTGAATACCCCGTCACCGGCCTTTGCGTCGCCCTTTTTGCCGTTGTCCAGCAACTGGACCGGGGTCCACGAGTTTGCGGATGTCTTTACATACACATCGTACCCGTCCGGCGTCACGGACTTGAATTGTTTGTTCAGTTTGCTCATGTCGATTGCGACTTTGAAGTCGATCTTGCCGAATTTTGCCAGCTTCTGCGTGCCCAGGTCATAGACCTTGGTACTGCCCTTTGGTATGTCCACCGTGCCGTTAGGGCCCTGCCATATCCAGTGGTCGTGTTCGTCCAGGGTCCCGTATTCTATCGTGTATGCCTTGTCCGCCTTCAGGTAGGTCTCCGCGCAAAACACATGGTCACCGGCGACAGCGCCCTCGGCCTCGTGTCCGCCCTTGCTGATCGGGCCGTCGTCATACAACGGAATGAACGGTCCGTCCGTGGGCAGCCAACTGCTGGCATATTTTATCGTGTTCGTCTTTGCATCCCACTTGAACGAACCGGTCCACCGGATCTGTCCGTCCCGGTAGGTCTTGTTCGCGCTGTCATCCACGCAGAATTTCAGCACTGCATAGCCCTTGGGCCGGGTCCAATGTGTCCCGCTGATGTCCGTACTGGTATCCCCGGCGACAGCCTCCACCTGCCTGCTATCCGCCACGCTGGTATCCACAGCCGTATCCGGTTGCACGCCCTCACCCGCCGGCACATCCACGCCAGAATCCAATCCACCTTGTTTTGGTGTGCCGCATGCAAACACTGCCAACATCACCAACAAAAATCCCTTTTTCATTGTGTCACCTCCCACCTGCCGAGCGCCTTCAGTACCGCCGAAGGAAACTCGCTGGCCTCTATGTCACAACCATCGTTGTATATCTTTAAATAACCACTAAAATCCCCTTTCATGTATGCAATGGCGTCCGTGGGAAACATGTCGGTGTACAGTTTCAAACCCAGCGGTCTCACCACGGCGGATGCCTGTTTCACCAGTGTTGCAGGTACCTCGATCACCTGCGGGTCAGGGTCAAATTCGTCGAGTGCCTGCTGCAGTGCGTTCATGGTATCCGGCCTGACCTGGATCGAGCATTTCGGGGCCAGTTCCCTGGCCTGTTTCAACTTGCCCATGCTGCCGGACGAGATCGTTGCGTAATCCAGCATTCCGGCCTCCTCAACCGCTTTTACCACCAGGTCCACACGGCTGGTCTTGGTATCCACGTCAATAAACAGCCTGCCCTTGGCCATGTCCAGCACCTCCTTGAATGTCGGCACCTTCAGACATGAAAAATCACCTTCAATGCCCTTGTTTACCTTGATGTGCAAGGCCCTTATCTGGGCCAGCGTGAGGTCCGACACCTTGCCGTGGCCGTCCGTGGTCCTGTCCACCGTGTCATCGTGCATCAACACCAGGTGTCCGTCCTTCGTATCCCTCACGTCGATTTCGATCCCGTCAACACCCATCAGGATCGCCGCTCTGACCGCGGCCAGCGTATTTTCCGGTGCAATTACGCTCAACTGGCCACCTGCGGCCCTGTGTCCTATAACCATGGGCGTATGGCACGCAGGGTCGGTGTAACAATCCAGGGGCACCTTCGACCGCCTGGCCGGTACTGTGGACCAGTCCGCAGTGCAATCGAATAACGATGGGTCAGGCCTGGGTATTGCCGCGCCCGGGTCGATTTTTGTGTCCGCCGCACCACTATCATCGGACAGGATGTCGCGGGTTTCAAAACCGTCATGAGCCACGTTCGTGTCCATGTTCCGGATATCCTGGGCCCCTGTCCCGTCGTACAGGAGTTCCGCACCCGTTCCCTGGTCCCGGATAACATCAACGGCCTGTACGTCCGTACCAGGCACGGCCTCCATGGCATCCTGCGGGCCTTTTTTACCACTCGAACACGCCAGCAGGGTCAACACCAACAGGATACTGTATCGTTTCATGGCAATCTCCAATCGTAGCCGTACTATGATAGCCTAATTCAGGCATTTTTGCACGGTTACCCAAACCCAAATTGCCTGACTAAATGCGGGGAGGTTACAAATCGCTTTACCTGGTCGTCCTGTATAGCAAATCAGGGGACGCGGGTGTGGACAGGTCATAGATCGCAAGGCCTGCGTAGTCATTGGCAACGAACAGGTGGTTGTGCGCGATTAACAAACGCACGGCAGCGCCCCTGGTATCAAGGTGGCCCTTGTTCACGGGATTGCGGGGATCGGTGATGTCGAATACCCCCACGCCGCGCATGCCGTCAGCAACATACAAAAAATGCCCGAACACCGCGCTGGCCCGGCCTCCGTCAACCAGGCGGACCCTGCCCACGACCTGGGGATTTCGGGAATCGCGCAGGGTCAGTATGGCAGCACCTTTGCAGCCTAGTGAAACCACGGCCATGTCGTCATACAGCAACACGTGGTGCACAGGCCCGGCAAATCGTTTGCAAAACAACCGTTTAGGACGCCTGGGGTCGGTGATGTCCAGGGCCAGCAGGCCCTCGTAGCCGCACGCTGCAAACAGGATATGGGAACGCAATGCAATGCTTCGGCAGTAGTCCCTGGTGGGGTACAGGCGCTGGGCAAACAGGTTGCTGCCCTGGCGTGAATAGATTTGGATTCCCAGTGCCCCCATGGCCACAATCACCAGTTTGGGCGTGACCAGGATCGCCCTGACAGCACCCAGGGTCTTTTTGTGCCACAGGGGCCTTGCGCGGCCAGACGCATCGATGTGCAACATCCACAAGCCCCGGCCCCCGCCGATCATCAGGTTGTCTGCGCCCAGGAATACGGCTGCTGACAGGGCATCCGGTGTCACGAAGCGGTCCGTTTCGCGGCAGGTATTCCCCGTGCAGTCAAACAGGCGCAGGCCCGCGTCAGTGGTTGCGGCCACGCGGCTGCCGTTGACCGCCACGGAGTACACCCTGGGCCATAAATCGTTGAGGATCCGTTTTTTTGTGCTATTTTTTGCAAAAATCGTACTGGAAAACACGAAAATTGACACGAAAATCAAGATTTTTGTACCAAAAATTCGATTAACCATCATGCCTCCGGAAGAGGGCGGGTTTGGAACCCGCCCCTACGAAAACGTATCAAAATCTCCACCTCCGCCCGGCCACGGTCACCGAAAACCAGGCCAGCGGCCTGGGTTACAAGCAGGCGAGCCGCCTGCGCTCCACAGTTT
>WGCQ01000001.1 GCA_015493765.1 Deltaproteobacteria bacterium | reverse complement strand
ATGCCAGAGGCCCGAATCCGTTGGCCGAGACCGTTGGCCGTGTCCGAGGCCGAGGCCGTGGGGTTTTGTGGTGGATTCTGGAGTAAAGTGGAGCGCAGACCGCCACGAGGGTGTGTAAAGTCGTTATATTACGCAACACAAAATTTGCCTTGTGTCGTAACACCCTCAATTTACACAACATTCGTAGGGTCGGGTTCCAAACCCACCCTTTTGGTAATGCAACATAATAAATTGAAAGATAAATACTTTTCATTCCGGGCCGGCGCTCCAGGGACCAGGCGGACGAGGCCGTCCATGCTCCAACGGGGACTTTACACACACTCATCCTGGCGGCAATCAAAACCGTATTTTCAAAGAACTATATGTTTTAACTGCACACCGATGCCACGCCCATCCGTCCCCTAATCCATCAACTCACCCACTTCTGTAGCCAAATATCTACAGTGCTTCTCAATAGTAGATTTTTGTTTATTTACAGGCAGGTTAGCGGGTGTGATCATGTTTTTACGGTTTTTCGTGTAAACGGAGGTTTATCTATGAATCGTGGCATAAAATTATCCGTTTTTGTCATGCTGATTGTCCTTGGAACCAGTGGTTTCGCCCAGGTCAGCACCGGTGTGTCTGATGACCGCGTAAGCCTGCCGGAGGGGCCGGGTTCGGTCATGGGTATCGGCGAAAACGTGAACATCAATCCCAGCATGGGCATGATGAATTACGGGTACAAAATCGGTGTTCCGGGCGGTTTTCCGGGCCTGACCCCCGCGTTGTCCCTGTCGTACAGTTCGGGCTCGGGCCTGGGTGTCGCTGGCATTGGGTGGTCGTTTTCCATGCCCTCGATCGAGCGCATGACCCTGCGCGGCCTGCCCCAATACACCACGGACGACGAATTCGTGGCAAACGGCGCGGAACTGGTAAAATTGCCGAACACGGACCCGCCGGTTTATCGCGCGCGTTTCGAGGGCGGTTTCGTGCGTTATACCTGGATGTCCGCGGGTGATGGCAGAACGGGTTACTGGATCGCGGAGTATCCCGATGGCACCAAGGCCTGGTTCGGCGCGGATTCCAACGGAAATCCGGAGGCGAACGCCCGCTCTGAAAGTGACGCGGGTACGTTCACATACTACCTGACGGAAAAACATGACACCTACGGCCACAAAATCGTTTACACGTACGAAAAACCGGGCAATTACCCGTTGCTTTCGAAGGTTGAATGGGTATTCAAGGGCCAGGGCGGAGCGGCCGTGTACAGCGTTGAAATCAGGTACGAGGACCGCAACGATAAGATATCGAACTGCAAGCCCGGTTTCGAACTGCTGTTGGACAAAAGGGTGAAGGAATTCAAGGTGATGTCCCACGGGGGGCAATTGGCCCGCTACGTGATGCAGTACGAGACCGGCCTGGAAGCGGACGGCTTCAGCCGCTTGAAGACCGTGATCCGCTACGGCCGCAATGACCACGAATTCCCCGTTCACCAGACATGGCACTACACCCAGTCCCTGGGCACCCAATGTGATGGCACTGACTGCCGCAAGCCCTACGTGAAGGGCCTGGGGTCATTGGGAATCAACATGAAGTCCGGGGACACGACCTTGCTGGACATAAACGGTGATGGCCTGCCCGACGTGATTGACACCAGCCAGGAGGGCCAGTACCACCGGATATGGATCAATACGCTGCACGCGGACGGGACCCAGGAATTCGTGGGGCCAACCTACAGCAAGGTGGGACGCCAGGACTCGTTCGACCTGTCATCGCCTTACTGCCAGATCATGGACGTGAATGGCGACGGGTTCACGGACATGATAAATACCCAGACCGGCAAGGTATTAGAGAACCTGGGCACGGGTGACTGGGCCGGGATCTACGACCTGTGGACCAGCGGGGACGGGGGCGTGCCGAACCTGAACGGTGATTTCGACCCCTCGGACGGCCAGTTAAAGACCGTGCGTTTCATGGATTACAACGGCGACAAGCGGGTGGACCTGATCCGCAGCATGAACGCGGGGGCCAGCAACACGACCCAGATCTATCGCAACCTGGGCAACGGCGGGTTCCAAAGCGTTGCAAACGTGCAGCCAATCGGCGCGGGCTTTGATTCCGACACCCTGGAGTTGGAGGACATGAACGGCGACGGCCTGTTGGACCCGGTGCAGGTGTTGAAATCCGAGGTGCGCTACCGTTTGAACCTGGGCTGGGGCAAGTGGTCGGATTGGGTCGTGATCAGCGGGTTTAATTTCACGGATACCCAGGCCAAGGACGCGGAACTGGAGGACATAAACGGCGACGGCATGGCGGATTTGGTCCTGGTCAGCGGAAACCAGGTGGATTACTGGCTGAATCGCAACGGCGCGCATTTCGACCCGAAAAGGACGATCACCAGCGCGGATATCGAGGGCGACATACCCACCAGGACGCCGGAAACCACGGTGTTGTGCTCGGACATGAATTCGAACGGTTCGTCGGACATCGTTTGGATCGACGCGTCGGGCAAGGTCACATATTTGGAACTCTTCCCGGTGCGGCCGAACCTGCTGACCCGGATCGAAAACGGCATGGGCAAGGTCACGCGACTGGATTACGGGACCGCGGCCCAGCACCTGGCCGATGACGGGGGACCGGGGTCATGGAAATACGCGATCCCAGTGCAGATCAACGTGGTGGACAAAATGGACCAATGGGACTTGCAAAACCAGGTGCACACCATTGTGAACTACACCTATCACGACGGTTATTTTGACGGCAAGGCCAAGCAGTTGCGTGGTTTTGAACGCGTGGAACAAACCGAGCCCGCGGACGATGACTCCGCTGATGCTGTTACCAAGGATAATTACGACGTGGGGCATGACGACGTTTACCACAAAAACCTGTTGATAAAACGGGTGATTTTGAGTGGGGACAAGGTGATCCAGGTCCAGGAAAACCAGTACGGCGACTGCCCGGTGGACGGCGTGCCCAAGGACCAGTCAGGCCTGAAATTCCCGGTTCGATTTATCTGCCTGCAACAAAGCACGTTGGAGGACCGCGAGGGCCTGGCTGACTCGTCAAAATGGGTGAAAACCGAGAAAAAATACGAATACGACGGCTACGGTAACGTGACCCTGATGTCCGACCTGGGCACTGTGTCCATCGGCGGCCAGGGCTGCGGGGCCTGCGATGCGAAACTGGGATTCGGACATCCCTGCGGCGCGGATTGCCAGGGTGACGAAATTTTTAAACGCACGGAATACATCACGCCTGAAAACAACGACAACCGCTGGATGCTGCGGCTGCCGATCAGGAAACAATTGTTCACATCAGCGGACGCAAATGGCAAACCTGCGGACGCGGTGTACGCGGAAAACGATTATTTCTATGACGGCGAGGCGTTCACGGGCCTGGAGGCGGGCAAGGCCACCCGTGGCAGCGTGACGCGCATGTCCCAGCGCATGACAGCGGACCGGACGGTTGATGTGAAACGTTACAAACGCAATGCCGACGGCAGGCTGGTCGAAACGCTGGATCCCCTGGGCGCGGCAGGTTCCTACGGGCATCGCCGCGCATACGAATACGACGCTGACGGGCTGCGCGTGACAAGGACCACGGTGTTTTTGAAAAACGCGGACGGCCCGTACCAGTTACAGCGGACTTACACCTATGACCCGGTGTTGGGCAAGCCCATTGCCGCCAGCCTGTGGTATATCGTGCGCAACGGGTCGAATGTCACGACCCCGCAAAAGATGTTCTATACCTGGGACGATTTTGGCCGCCTGACCAGCCGCAGTTACGTTGGTGCACAGCCGGGCAAGCCCACGGAACAGTACTCGTACCATTTCGCGTCACCTGTCAGCACCGTGACCATGGATGCCCGCTCCAGGGCTGATGGCGCGTTCGACGTGCACCAGGTGAAGTGCTTTGACGGTTTTGGCAGGCTGGTCCAGACGCGCAAGCGCATCAGCGGGGACCAGTACCTGGTGACGAAATTCAAGGTGTTCAACACCAAGGGCGACCCTAAAAAAGTCTACCAGCAGTACGTGGCCAGCGGGGACGGCTGTGATGCCAGGCCCCCGGAGGGCGTCCAGGCAGTGACCACCTATTACGACGGCCTGGGCAGGATTACGCGGCAGCAGTGGCCTAAACCGGACAAGGACGACCCGAGCGTGTGGGAAACCAGGGTGAAATACGAACCAAACGCGGTTTACACCTATGACCTGGAGGACACGCTGGAGGGCGGTGAATTCGAAAACACGCCCAAGGTGGTTTACACCAACGGACTGGGTAACACGATAAAGATTCAGCAAATCACCAAGGCGGGCGAAGACCCGGTGATCTACACGTACACATACGACAAACTGGACAGGCTGTCCGGGTGGATCGGGCCGGAAGGCAACCAATTCAAACAGGAACGTGACCTGTGGGGCGACGTGGTCATGACGGACGACCCGGACCGCGGCAAAACGACCTTTGAATTCGACGACGCGGGAAACCCGGTGAAGATCACGGATGCCAGGGGCAAAACCAGGCAGCAGGCATTCGACGGTGACAACCGCCTGATCGCCCAGTGGGACCCGGATGACGAAGCCGGCACAAAGGTCTTGTATTCCTATGATTTTCCGGGGGATTGCGACCCTGCAAAATGCACGAACACGCCTGGATTCCTGGTCAAAACCGACTATCCGCTGTCAGACGGCACCCATGGCTTTGACGTGACAGGCTACGATGTCATGGGCAGGCCGATCTATTTTGCGCGCATGCTGGACGGGCATATGTTCGAGTTCCTCAGCGATTACGACAACCTGGGCCGCGTGCACAGTGACACGTATCCTGACGGCACGAAATTCGAGTACACGATCGATGACGCGGCCCGCCTGACCGCGGTCCCGAATTATATTGATTCCCTGACCTACGACCAACGCGGCCAGTTGACGGGCATGGCATTTGCCAATGGCACGAAACTGGACCAGGCGTTTGACGACCGGCTGATGCTGGCGTCGATCCGGGTGACAGGCCCGGCGGGCAAGGCAATAGTGGACCAGGCATACGAAAGGGACCGGGTAGGCCATATAACAGCGGTCCTGGACAACGTGATTACGGATGGCGTGCCTTCGGACAGCGGAAATTTCCGGATGGACAGCCTGTATCGGTTGACAGGCGCGACACTGGACCCGGGCAGGGCAGGGCTGGAGGAAAAACTGGCCTATTCGTACAGTCCGTCAGGCAGGCTGCTGAGCAAAAAATCGTCCCTGGGCGGCGACAGCCTGGTGAACCTGGGTGATTACAAGTACGGCGAAAACGGCGCTGGTCCGCACGCGGTGACCACTGTTGGCGGTCAGTCCCTGACATACGACAAGGCCGGCCACATGCTGACAAAGGGTGATGACTGCTACCAGTGGGATTTCCGCGGCCGCATGATCGCAACCCTGAAAAACTGCAAGCCCGTGGCCAGTTTCGATTACGGTGACGGGGCAAAACGAATCATTAAGCGCGTGAACGGGGTCGCCACCTATTACCTGACCAGCCGTTTCGAGGTCCGCAACGGCACGGCGGTATCCTATCTGGACGTGGGCGGTGACCACGTGGTGCGCGTTAAAAATCCGGGTTTCGCGGCAAAGGTCCTGTCCGACCTGGCGCCTGTGACCGGCTCGGATGACGCGATAACGCCCCAACCCGACAATGTGATCACAGCGGCTGACGCGTGGGTGGCACAGGCCATTGGTGCGGGCCTTATGACCCTGAAAAAGAAACGGGACGTGTCCAGTGTTCGGGCCTTGCTTTTGGCCAGTGCAAACCGCATGCTGGATGGTGACAAACCCGTTACCACGTGGCTGCACCGCAATTATCGCGGGGATATCGTGGCCCAGACCGATGCTGACGGCAAGGTCGTTGCAACCGCGGTTTACTATCCCTACGGCGCCCTGCGTTATTCCACGGGCCAGGTGGACCCGTATGGGTACGCGGGCAGGGAAACGGACGCTTCCACCGGGCTGATGTATTTCGGACAACGCTACGCGGAGCCTGTGACGGGCCAGTGGACATCACCCGACCCCATGTTCAGCGTTGCAGGGGACGCGGTGTTTGACAGCCCGGCACAGGCGGTGAATCCGTATGCGTTCAGCAAAAACAACCCGGTAACTTACGTGGACAGCGACGGCAGGATCGCGAATTTCATCATCGGCGGGATCGTGGGTGGTGTTACTTCCGTGATCTCGGAGGCCATGATCCAGAAGGCCAGCGGAAACAAGCTGCTGAAGGCCAGCACCATTGGCAAGGTTCTGTTCAAGGGCCTGCAGGGTTTTGGTTTGGGTATGTTTAGCAGTGGGGCCACTGCAATAACTACCATGGGGCTTTCCAACTTCCTTGGCGGAGCGGCCGAGGCCTTTGCCCGGTTCAAAAAGGTAAAACCGGGCAAGGCCATGCTCATTGGTATTGGAGCGAGTGCTGTAACCAGCATCGTTGGCACAGGTATCAATGTCCTGTTCCACCTGGACAAGGGACGTAACGCAATAAATGGTGTCGGGGGCTTTTTCAAGAAAGCGGGATTGTCCTTGTTGGCAGCAGGTGGCAAGATTATAAACGCATTACCTTCGCTTACAAAGGAGGGCCTGGCAAATAACTCGGATACGACCATATTGTCGTCTGCTGCCACAAAAGCCTACACAAAGGGTAAATACAAATACCAGTGGCATAAACTCAATAAGGCATTAATAAAAATGGGGGCCACGAAAGTGACTGAGACTACTGTCGAAAGGAGCGTGGTCCATAAGGAAACAGGTGGGGAGAAAACAAGGGCCAGGCCTACTACTCATAGTGCCTTGAGGAGAAGACATACAATATAATTTGCATACACATGAATAAAAAGGGGTGACAGAATGAAAAACACAAAGAACATCGAAAACGTATTCAAGGGCCTCTTGTTCGGCCTGGCCCTCATGGCCCTTGGTTGTTCCTCCGGATCGGGTAGTAAAAATCCCGCGTGCACGCCGGGGAACGAAAACTGCGAGTGTAAGGTTGACGGGACTTGCGATACTGGCCTGGAGTGCAAGGCGGGTAAATGCGTCAAAACCGCGTCGTGCACGCCGGGCAAACAGGATTGCGAATGCAAGGCCGATGGGACTTGCGACACGGGCCTGGAGTGCAAGGCGGGTAAATGCGTCAAGCCCGCGTCGTGTACGCCGGGCAAACAGGATTGCGAATGCAAGGCCGATGGGACTTGCGACACGGGCCTGGAGTGCAAGGCAAACAAATGTGTCAAACCCGCGTCATGCACCCCGGGCAAACAGGATTGCGAATGCAAGGCCGATGGCAGTTGTGACGGCACCCTGGAGTGTAAGGACGATAAATGCCAGCAAAAGACCTGTGACCCGGGCACCATGGGCTGCCCGTGCAAGGCCGATAATTCCTGTGACGCGGGCCTGGAATGCAAAAACGGGACCTGCGCCGCATCCGAGGGCTCGGGACTGTTCGTGACCAACGCGGACGTACGCGCCTGCGACGTGGTTTTCAGTGTAAAGGGTGCCAAGGTCGCGTTCACCAATGCCGTGACCGGTGTAACAGCCACAAAGGGCGAAAAACTCGCGATATCATTCACTTTCAACGCGGACGAACTGCCCGCCGGCCCTGTCGCGTCCCTGACAGATGCCCAGGGCACGCCCCTTACCGGCCTTACCCCGGACACGGTCAAATGCTATGACCGCGCGGGCAAGATCGTTGCAAAACCCGGTGTGACCCTGAAATAGAAAACGCCGTGGCCGTTGGCTGTGGCCGTGTGCTCCCGGTGAAAACGAAAGCCGTGGAGCGCAGGCGGCCGTAGGGTGTGTAAAGTTATTGTATTACACAATGCGCAACCCGTTTTCTTTCGTAACACTTTGAATTTACACAATATTCGTAGGGGCGGGTTCTAAACCCGGCCTGAATTTGCCATCAAATCCACATCATCGTGCCGCCTGCGATTCGATTACAGAGCAATACCATCCATGACATCCGTACTCCGCCATGAGTCCTCTCGCAGCATGGATTCACATCTGGTCATCATGGCAGCATGTGTACGGAGGTGCCCTGTGACCTGGTGTCGGCGTGTAATCATACGGATTGGACTGGTGCAGGCATTTTTGGCCGTAGGGTACACAGTAGTCCACCGTATTGGGATCGCCGTCGTCGCAATTGACTTCGGTATGAGTACAGCCCTTTGATGTATCACAGGAATCGTGGGTACATGGGTCATTGTCGCTGCAACTGACTGGCGTATGCTTGCATCCGCTGGATGCATCACAATAGTCATTGGTACATTTGTTGTTGTCATTGCATGCCGAACTGTCCGGGTCATGGCAACAACTCCATGAATCCCCCCTGGTATCCGGTGCGGCGGATTGTTGACCGCATTGCTGCCCCCCAGACTCACAGTAATCCCTGGTGCAACTGATACCGTCGTCACAACTGCGAGGTGTCCCCTGGCATTTTCCGGTACTGGTGCACACATCACCCGTGGTACACGGATTATTGTCATTACACGTGCGTCCTGCCTTGGGGTTGTGACAACAGTGGTAGCCCGAACGCGTGTTATCCTTAGGATTGATCTCGTTACACGCCTGGTTGGCGGGCAGGCAATAGTCGTCCGTACATACGTTATTGTCGTCGCAATTTACACTCGTGTACGTGCACCCCTTGGTAGGGTCGCAGGAATCTATTGTACATACATTGTGGTCGTCACAAACAATGTCAGTATGAATGCAATCGCCTGTGGTGCCATCGCACGTATCCTTTGTACAGGCATTATGGTCGTCACAATTCTTCGGTGTGCCCTTGCAATTACCATTGGGATCGCACGTATCATTCAGGGTACACGGGTTGTTGTCGTTGCAACTATTGTCAACGTTTACCGGCGTCATCTTGCACTTGCCCGTGGACGGGTCGCATTTATTGGCCATACATGTCGTGTTATTAGTCGGATCGCAGGTCACAACAGTGGACGGGTCCACCACGCACTGGTGTTGCGCATTACACACCAGGGTGCCGTTGCACAGGTTGTCATCCTCGTAAGGTTTGCAGTCATCATTTGTCTGGCACTGGCAGGTGCTCGTACCAGGTTGGCACACCCCATCCTTGCAATAATCGTTTTCCGTGCAGGAATTGCCATCATCACACGGGGTATTGGGGCCCAGGTTTTCATGTATGCATTTGCCCGTATCCTGATCGCATGAGTCCTTGGTGCACACATTGCCATCATCGCAGTTGACATCACTATGTGTACATCCCTTGGCAGGGTCACAGGAATCGCTCGTACAAGGATTGTTGTCATCGCAACTAATCGCCTGGTGCATACACCCGAACTTCGGATCACACGAGTCCTTTGTACAGGCATTGTGGTCATCACAGTTTGCGTCCGTATGGTTGCACCCGGTTGCCGGGTCGCAGGAATCAATGGTACAGGCATCGTTGTCATCACAGTTTTTGTTCTTGTGGTTGCAGTCACCCGAATCAGGGTCGCAGGAATCGATCGTGCATGCGTTATGGTCATTGCAGGTATTAGGGGTCCCCTTGCACTGTCCCGCAGGATTGCACGTATCGTTCAGCGTACACGGGTCGTTATCGTTACAGGTCTTACCCACATTTATCGGGGTCATCCCGCACTTCCCTGTGGACGGGTCGCACCGGTTGGCCTTACAGGTGGTATCATTGGTGTGGTCGCAGGTCACAACAGTGGACGGGTCCACCACACATTTATGTTCCTCGTTGCAAATCAACGTCCCATTACACAGATTTCCATCCTCAAAGGACTTGCAATCCGCTTTTGTCTGGCATTGGCATGTGTTTTGGCCCGGATGGCACACCCCATCCTCACAGTAATCATTTGCCGTGCAGGAATTGCCATCATCACAGGTGGTTTCATGCCCCAGTTTTTCGTGGGTACACTGACCGGTACTCTTGTCACACAGGTCCGTGGTGCAGAGGTTATTGTCGTCACAATCCTTTGGAGTGCCGGGCTGACATATCCCGTCCTGGTCACAGGTATCACCCACCGTACAAGGATTGCCGTCATCGCATGAGCTACCTGCCGCAAGCAGTTCCCTTTGGCACTGTCCCTTTATACACACGGCCTTTTCGCATGGTCCCAGGTCAGACACCTTACCCTTGCAGTCATCGTTGGAAGAACATTCTGGTACGGTGCGATCAATACCGGTATCCAGGGGCATCACATCATTTCCCGAATCATTTACCACAATACCGTCATCCACTGCACCGGTATCCCTGATAATATCCGAATCATGAAAATCCAGCGCATCCCGGACGTCTCGTGCATCATGTACCCCACGTACGTCCTTGACATCCTGAATCTTAATATCACCAGGCACTTCGGACTGGGTATCGGATGTGTTTTTTACCGTATCTTTTGCCATATCCTGGCTTGTATCATGGATCGGTGTAATATCCTGCTTCCCACCTGTATCAACCGGTGGACTATTCAGTTGTGTACAGCCCGATACGAGCATAAAAAATATTATTGCAACGCAAGATCGAAAACAACGCATTTTACCTCCCATGCAAGGTATATTCATTTTAAGGATTTATCTTTGAAAACTCAAGGACAGATTCCCCACTGAGGGATCTTCGATGTGAGGTTATTTTTAGAACACGTTGTTTATCAAAGTACAAAACCCTTGGTCAAAATCGTCCATTCTGACAAAACGTAGGGGATCAGGACAAGCACTTGGTAGTCATAGCAGTGAATTGACATGCATTCATAGCGTTTTTGAATTGTGAGATTTTTTGTTGATATGCGATGCATATCGGCTGTATGTTCCAGTCGTCAGGGCCAAGGTCGGCCCCCCTTGTGTGGGATGGTGGGGAAGAAGACCGTGCATAATTCATAGGGAGGGGTTCTAAACCCGCCCGGTTTCAATAGCACAAAAACGAAAGATTTTCATGTGTGACCACGGATAATCTTGTGTACACGGCCCACGGAGACTGTCTCATGGTTCGTCAAATAAACATATATGGATATCTAATGCCAGTGAAAGTGGCTCGTAAGTATCCATTAAACGGAACTCTATGATGG